>DDYL01000068.1:13337-16009 GCA_002347925.1 Chloroflexi bacterium UBA2235
GATCAAGGGAGAATGGTGATGTCACTGCATACCGGCGACGCTGGTGTTTTTGTTCCGGCACCGGGTGCGAGACGCGGTGTTGCCGCACTATGCACTGTGTATCGGCCCCGTTCCCATGCCGACGTGATCGTGAGCAAGCTCCTTGGCGATTATTCGTGGCCCCACGTCTACGACCGGGATGCGCTTGACTACGGAGAGACTGTCCGAACTCTCACCGAGACTCCATTGCCGACCGATATCGATGGGCGCATCCGCCGACCAAGGGTCGCGGTGGCTTCGATGTTCATCGACCAGTTTCCGGAGAACGACCTCTCTCGCGGATGGTCCGAGCGCACTGGCGTGCCGATATTGCCGTCAATCCGCGACGCGATTACCCTCGGAACAGACACCATCGCTGTCAATGGTGTGCTGATCATTGGTGAACACGGCGAGTATCCACTGAACGCTCGCGGACAACGCCTCTATCCGCGACGCGCCTGGTTCGATGCAGTCGCAGACGTTTTCGAGGAACTGGGAAGCGTGGTGCCAGTCTTCATCGACAAGCACCTTGGCGTCGGGTGGGAGGACGCGCGCGCTATCTTTGACCGAGCTGCCCGGCTCGGCATCCCGTTGATGGCGGGATCATCGGTGAGTACCGCGCCGGTCTCGTGGCGTTCTCCCAGGGTCGATATTCCTATCGGGACTCAGATCCATCGGGCAGTGGTCGTGTCTCCGCCCCCATTGGAGGCGTACGGGTTCCATGCCCTCGAGGCGCTCCAATGCATCATGGAGCGTCGCCATGGTGGCGAGAGCGGTATCGCAAGCGTGCAGTGCTTGGTCGGAGAGGACGCATGGAACGCAATGGACCGTGGCGCGTGGGAACGGTCACTCATGCAGGCTGCGTTGCAAGTCTGTGACCGAGCTACCCCAGGTGATGCCCGGTCGCTAGCCCCGGATGCCTCGGCCTTCCTGATCAATTACCGCGACGGCACCCGCGCGATGGCGATGATCCCCGAAACGGTCACGCCACAGTGGGCGATTGCCGCCGATGTGACATTGCCGGGTGCCGACACCGTCTCCCGGATCGCATTCCGCTTCGGCATGGGGACCCAGGAGCCGTTTTCGCATTTCGCGTGGCTCATCGAAGGGGTACAGGACATGATCGAAACAGGTGTACCGACAGTGCCCGCCATTCGCACGCTCTTGACAACCGGTGCCCTTGACTTCCTCATGGCTTCACACGAGGCCGGGGGGGTACCGATTGACACCCCGCAGCTACACATCTCCTATGCACCATCTGCCACCGTCGAGAGATAGATGACCCACGACGACCAAGAAGACGGTCCAGCAACCAATGTGCGTGGCCGCTTTTTCGAACGGGGGCGGTCTACGGGTGGCGCGCGTACAGGTGCACAAGGTTGTCACGCGGTGACCACCCTAGAAGCGCCTTTGCCTTTTCGTTCGAGTATCGGTCGTGAGGAAGGTCAGCGGTGATGTGCATGAGCTCAAAGGGGGCAGGGTAGCCCGGGGCGTCGACGGTGTGACGAAGGGCTCGTCCGGCGTCGTCCCAAGAGATGGACATCGGGTGCGGGCCACCCGGCGCAGGTTCGGCCACGTCCGGGTTGACGAAGGCGCAGAACACGAGTGTTGGTGACTCTAGACCGAATGCGTCGGCCGCCAGGCGCACAACTTCCTGACCGAGGTACTTGGCAACTGTGTACTGCCAGACGCCGGTTCGGGCCGGCGCGTCATCGGGGACCCCGAACTCGTGACCATATCCCGCGGGCCGATCGTGGAGGTTCAATGCAGGGCCGGTGTGTACCGAGCGGCGAATTCCATGGGCACGGGCGGCACGCATGACGTAGTAGGCGCCTTCAAGATTGACCCTGAACGACCCGGGCACGTCGTGCCGAATAACGGTCAAGTTGATGATCGCGTCCGCGCCTTCGCAAGCAGCCGCCACGGCCAGTGGGTCGGTGACATCGCAGGTGATTGACTCGTGTGGGGCTTGAGGTACCGACGGCAGAGGCGCTCCCGGGGACTGGGGCTGGTTTGCATCGCGGATCTCGGCAAGCGATCTTGCGTCAGTCAGGCGAACCGTGTAGGCGCTCATGAGGTGCGGAGCAGTCGCTGCCCCTAGTGGGCCCCCGGCGCCGAACATCGTGACCCGTCGGATGACACGGGACGGCACGGTCGATGTATCGCGCGGGGCTCGCACTCCGGTTCGTGAAGCCACTTCGCAATCGTGGGCAGGCGCATAGCCGATCCCCCGCGCGGCTCCAACCGGGAAACGTGACGTGTCTCCGCCACCGGGAACATGGAACACCCACCAGCCCGACGCAAGAGTGGTTCGCGAGTATGTCTCACTTATTGCCAAGGGAGCTTCAATGGCACGCACACACGCCTGAACTGCGTCGTCGACGTGAACTTCGTCGCCCGTGACCGGATTGTGGCCAGTGGAAATCGTGGCGAAACGCAAGCAGATGACCGCCAATGGTTCGACAAGGGCGAGTTGCCGGGCCGTCTCTTCGGCGAGATACGCGCCGAGGCCCGCAGGATCATCGACGTCCGGGCGCGGTCGCCATGACTCAGCGACGGAAAAGGTCGGGTCGTAGCCCTCGAGATGGCGCAAGGTGCTGCCGAGAATGTACCGCGAGGCGCCCGCCTCAACCGCTGCACGCATGAGCACATAC
>DDYL01000029.1:0-3520 GCA_002347925.1 Chloroflexi bacterium UBA2235
TCGCCTACCAAGGCCAGTGTCTCTCCCTTGGTCACCGTGAAACTGACGTCGTCAACGGCACGGACATATCCGACGGTCCTTCGAAAGAGGCCTTGACGGATCGGGAAGAATTTCTGTAGCCCGGACACGTCAAGGAGGGTCGGCGCGCCACTAGGTGTCGCGGTCATCGCTGCACTCCGGACGCCGGCGTAGTCTCCACCGCTTGATGGGGGTGGTGGAGGAAACAACTGACGAGACGGTCGCTGCCGTCGGCACCCCCCACGGGCTGAAGTATTGGGTCGTGGGTGTCACAAATTCCGGCAATTGCTAGATCACATCGGGGGTGGAACGGGCAACCTGTCGGCCGGTTTAGCGGGTGAGGAACCGTACCTTCGATGGTCGAAAGCGGTTGGCGAGGTGGATTGTGCAGTGACGGAATGCTGCGCAGGAGTGCCTGGGTATAGGGATGCTGAGGTGAGCGGAACAGTTCGCGTACCGAGGCATGTTCCACCACGCGTCCGAGGTACATGACAGCGACGTCGTCGGCCATCTCCGCGATGACACCCAAGTTGTGGGTGATCAGCATCACTGCCATCCCCCGTTCGGCCTGAAGTCGGCGGAGAAGGTCCAGGATCTGAGCTTGAGTGGTCACATCAAGAGCCGTAGTTGGTTCGTCCGCAATGAGCAGCCGAGGGTTGCACGCAAGGGCGAGTGCAATCATCGCCCGCTGACGGAGACCACCTGAAAGCTGGTAGGCGAACTCATCCACGCGTCGCTCGGCTCGCGGAATACCCACCATCTGCAGGAGTTCGATTGCACGATCACGAGCTTCGCGCTCCTTGATGATCGTGTCGTGGATGCGAATGGTCTCAATGATCTGGTTCCCGATGGTGTGTACCGGGCTGAAACTTGTCATTGGCTCTTGGAAAATGAGAGAAATGTCCCCGCCCTGGATCGAACGCATCTCCGGACCGTCCGCAGATAGCTTGGTCAGGTCTCGCGGCGTGCCACCCGGTTTCGCGGGATGGAGCAGGATTTCACCCCGAACAATGCGTCCCGGCCGTTCGACGATCCTCAGGATTGAACGCGCAGTTACCGATTTGCCACAACCGCTCTCACCGACGATTCCAAGGGTCTTGCCAGCAACGATATCGAGATTGACGCCGTCAACGGCCTTGGTCGTGCCTTCGTTGGAAAAATAGTATGTGCAGAGATCGCGGACAGTAAGGACTGGCTGAGGCGCGATCGCACCGACCGGCGAGGACGTTTGCGCCATATTGTTCAGACTCCGTAGGGGTCGGCGGCGTCACGCAGTCCATCGCCGAGGAAATTGAAGGCGAGGATCACAAGGATGACGGGGACCGCGGGATACAACAACCATGGTGAGAGAGCCACCGATTGGACATTCTGGGCTTGCTGGAGAAGCACTCCCCAACTGATGGCCGGGGGTCGCATCCCCAATCCGAGGAAGCTCAAGCTTGTTTCCGAAACGATCATTGATGGCAATGCAAGCGACGTGGCTGCGATGATGTGGCTAAGCACCAAGGGAACCATGTGCACAAAAATTATCCGGGGTCTGCTGCAGCCGATCAGGTCAGCAGCGGTCACAAAGTCTTCTTCGCGCAATGCAAGGAAGCGTCCACGCACCACCCTCGCCAGATCGGTCCATCCGATCAAGCTGATGATCAGTGTAATGACGAAGTAGACCTGTTCAACCGACCATTCGCGGGGGATTGAAGCCGCCAATCCCATCCAGAGGGGAATGGTCGGAACACTTCTCAAGACTTCTATGACCCGCTGAATAAGAGAGTCGATTGCCCCGCCGTAGAAGCCAGAGATGCTTCCAAAGACGACCCCAAGCACCAGGCTTAGCGCAACTCCAACCAGACCGATAGTCAGGCTGATGCGCGAGGCGATCATGAGCCTGGACCACATGTCACGCCCTTGCTGATCTGTGCCAAGGAGGAAAAGCGTGGTCTCCGGGGACAGCTTGATCTGGGGTGCCGGCGCGGCTGCAGGTGCTGCGGGTGCGGCGCCCGGCAAACCCGCTTGCCGTAATCCGAGCTGAGCAGCCAACGCCGCGCCTGTCGCCTGTTGAGGTGCCAGGCTTGCACCCGGGGCGAGGATTGGCTGGCCGATGCCGATGAGGTGACGATCAGTTTCTATCAGGCCGAGAAGCCTGTACTTGTACCCAGTTCCGAAAAACACAAGGGGAATCTTGATCTTCGGATCTTCCACGTAGACACGCTTGAATGTCTTCGGGTCACGATCACCCCGCAAGTAATACACGTGTGGTGCAAACGAACCATCAATAGTCCAGTTGATGGTCTGAGGCGGTATNNAATGACGCCCACGTAGAAGAGGATGACAACGATTCCGCCAATCACCGCCAGGCGGTGCTTACGGAACCTCCACCACATCAGCTGCCACTGTGTTGCAACCGAAAGCCGTTCCTCAACGTCGCTGGCACGTGTTCTTGCGATTGGAACAGCCGTACCAGTCGCCAGTGGTGCGGGCGCCGTCGACATCACTTGCCCTCCAGACGGATCCGGGGGTCGATGAGGACCAATATGACGTCCGACAGCAATGTGCCAAGAACCGTCAGGCATCCAAGCAAGAGCACAATCGTGCCCGCGAGGAACATGTCCTGGGCAATCAACGCCTTGAGGAGCACCGGTCCGACGGTCGGAAGGCTCAACACTAGGCTTACGATGATGCTCCCTGAAACGATGTACGGGAGCGTGTATCCGATGGTGCTTGCGAACGGATTGAGGGCAACCCGGACGGGATACTTCAGGATGACCCGGACGGGATGAAGGCCCCGCGCTCGCGCGGTCATTACATAGGGCTTGCGAAGCTCATCAAGCAGATTTGCCCGCATGATGCGGATCCCTTGGGCCATCCCTGACAGTCCGAGAATCAGGGCGGGCGTGGGAAGGTGCTTGAGGAGATCCCAGACTTTCCCGGGTGTCCAGGCTCCTTGCGCGTATTCCGGAGAGAACAGACCGCCAATGTTCAGGTTGAAATATTTGAACCCGAAGTACAGGATCAGAAGCGCAATCATGAACCCTGGAACCGCAAGGCCGATAAAACCGATAAAAGTGACGATGTAATCACCAACCGAGTACTGTCGAACCGCCGAGTAAATGCCAATGGGCAGGGCAAGCACCCATGTGAAGAAAAGGGCACCTATGCTGACGACCATCGTAAGGGCGAGCCGGTCGCCGATGACCTCGGCAACGGGACGGCCCCACTCCATTGACTGTCCGAACCTGCCCTGAAGCACCTGAATGATCCAGCGGGTGTACTGGACGTACCCGGGTTGATCCAGACCGTAGAGTGCCCGGAGGTTGGCTGCCTCCTCGGTTGAGACCATCGAACCGGACGCCGACTGGGCAGCTATGTAAGAAGTGACGTAGTCGCCCGGTGGCAACTGGATGATGATGAAAGAAAGCACCGACACAGCCCACATTGTGAAGATGGCCAAGGCAAGACGTCTGACGAGAAACGCGACCATCAAGTTGCCCCCGGATTCAAACTC
>DDYL01000029.1:3585-25394 GCA_002347925.1 Chloroflexi bacterium UBA2235
AGCCTGAATGAAGGAGGCTGATCCCTGGGAAATCCAGAAAGCAGCCTCAGGAACTCAGGACTTGAAGTAGAACTGCTCAGGTCGGGCGTTGCCCGGCGTCTGGCCCGGCGTGCTGCCAGTGACCAAGTCAGGCACGTTGCCGAAGTTGTTCCCAATGATGGCGACACCGAGCACTGCGGGCGAAATGCCGACGGTACCGATGACCCAGTTATTGTCAACCATGAGCCTCAGGATTTCCTTGCCGATGGCCACGCGCTCATCGGCCGGCTTGCCCTTGCCCTCATTGAGTAGCTCAAGCTGCTTCAAGAGATCGCCATCGGGCTTGGTGCCAATCTTGCCTCCAGACTGCCACCACTTGCCAGAGTTCGGCCCGATTGCGCTGTCAGGCGCGTACGCAAGCCCATGGAAGGGATACGTGAACGGATTGTCGGTGCCATCGTTTGACCAAACCCGGATTTGCAACTCGTTGTTTGCGAGGCGGGTAGTCATGAGACTGCGCTCGACCTCAGTGACATTCGCCTTGATACCAAGGTTCCGCGCCCACTGTTCCGAGACCATCTGCGCGATGCCGGTGTAGTTGATGAAAGCGGCGCCAACGGTGGTGACCTCAAGCTGCAGGCGACCCTTGCCATCGAGACGCTGACGGAACCCTTGAGGGTCCCGCTTTGTCAGGCCCAACTTGTCAAGTAGCTGGTTGGCCTTCGCGACATCAAGAACCGAATTCAGTTTCCGGCTATCAGGGCCGAGGTAGAAGGCCGAAGCCGGACCCGGTGCCGACGAACCTGGGTCTCCGAGGCCAAGCCAGAAGGCCTCGTTCAGTTGGTCGCGGTCCATGCCCATTGACAGTGCATTGCGGAAATCCTTGCTTGTGATCCATTGCCGAACTTCCGGGTCTGCATCGAAGTCCTGGTTCATGAAGAAACCGGCGTCGGTACCGTGCTGCCACAACCAGAACTTGACGGTGTAGTTGCCCCGCGCCTCGTTTTCCTTGTACACGGGGACCTTTGCAAGGTCGATATGCCTGACCTGGAAGTCGTATTCGGCCGCGATGGCACGAAGGTTGAGGACCTCAAGGTTCTCGGCAAGTGTCATCTGGATCTTGTCGATGTAAGGAAGTTGGTTACCTTCGGTGTCGACACCGAAATAGTACGGATTCCGCTCTAGCCCAAGGACAGGGGTATTGATCGGGCTAGTGACTCTCCACGCCGTCACAACCGGAAGTTCGGTATTGAGGTTGGCGTTGTTCCGGTTCTTGAAGAAAAGAACCCAGTTATCGAACTTGGCCTCTTTGGCCTTCTTGTCAACTTCCTCAGCAGAAGTGTATTTCGGATGGAACTGCTTGAGGTACTTAGACGGGGCATAGATACCCATCGCAACCGCCCCGTTGGTGAAATGCCCACCTGCCCCGAGACACGCGACCTCTTCAATGAAACCGTAGTAAGGCGACTCAAACTTGAATGCGACGGTGACCTCGTCGATCTTTTCGACAATTCCCTGCTTCCCATTGATGGCCATCCAGGCAGCCTTGCTGGGGTTCAGTTCGTCGTTGCCATACATGTCCTCGAACCAGAACATGATGTCATCGGCTGTGAACGGGTCCCCATTTGACCACTTCATGCCACGACGGAGAGTGAAGGTAATCGTCTTGCCGCCGTCGCTGATTTCCCAGGCCTTGGCGACGTTAGGGATGACCTTCGTGACGGTGGCATCCCAATAGAGAAGATGGTCGTGGCAAAGCCTCTGGATGTTCTGGTTGTCGGCAGGACCAGTGAATCCGGCGCGCCAGGTGCCGCCGTACCGTCCGATATCACGAGTTGGCTGGATCACCAACGGATCCTTGCCGACCCGATCGGCGACCGCGGGCAACTTGCCTGCAGAGACCTGGGATGCAAGCTCCGGGGATTCCTTGAAGGCCGCTGGGACACGTGCCGGATCAGTGATCACCATCGGCACGGCGTCCGAATTTGACTGGGCCGAAGCTAGGCTGACGCTACCGACAGACGCTGCAACCGCCAACGATGCTGATGCTTGAAGCATCGCGCGCCGCCCAAGGCCAGTGTGGGCCAACCATGCCTGGCCGCCATTCCGAGTGGTGTCCATGAGGAATAAAGTCCCTTCGTCAATGCCTTCGGACGCCCCAAAATCAATTGCACAGGTGTCGCGGGGCGACGTCAATGCAACCCGTCCGCGCTGTTGACGATAGGGCACATTCCATGACGCGTCAAGCCGCAAACGGTCCAAAAGTTCCACGACGAGGCAGAACCCGGGTTGTCGTGCCGGGTTCCCTCGAGGCGAACCCCGATGCTCCGTCATCCTTGGATGGCCTTGGGGTGCGTTGGCGATGGACTAGGCGGTGTAGTAGAACGTCGTTGGCATCGAGGTGCAAGGTGTCCGGCAATGCTGCGCGTTCATCTGACGGGCGGGCACATTGCCCAGTGAATTCTTGATTACCCGTACGCCCATAACCGCTGGGGAGAGCCCAACCGTCCCGATGGACACGACATTGTCCACAAGAAGCTTCCAGATTTCCTGAACCATGCCGGCGCGTTCGTCGGCGTATTTTGAGGCGGCACTCCGGAAAATCTCAAGAGCCTTGCGAATTGCCGGATCAGTTGGTTCGGTACCCTGCTTGCCACCGCTCGCGTACCACTTGGCAATGTTGATGCCCATGAAGCACTGGGCCGGATCTACCGGAAGTGCGTGACGAGGGAAGAGGAACAGGTTTTCCGACCCGTCGTTCGCCCACACCATGATTTGGGTCTCGTTCGCCAGCGCGCGATTGAACGCTAGGCTTCGTTCTTGCGCAAGGACGTCGGCTTGGATGCCAATCACCTTCCACTGCTGGGCGACGATCTCGCAGATTCGGGCAAAGTCAATGAAAGACCCGAGGACCGCCGTCACTTCGATCCGAAGTCGCCCCTTGCCATCGCTTCGCAAACGGTAGCCGTCCGCGTCCTTCTGGGTTAGACCGATCTTGTCAAGCAGTGCGTTTGCCTGCTTGGGGTCATGTGCATGCCACTTCGATCGCCACTCGGCGCCAGGGAAGTACGGGGATGCGTCTTCCGGGATCGGTGCACCGGGTGTGCCAACACCCAGCCAGAACGTCTCGTTGAGTTGCTCGCGCTCGATTCCAAGAGACAGCGCCCGCCGGAAGTCGACGTTCTTGAACCATTTGAGGACTTCCGCATCCCCATCGAAACTGTGGTTGAAATGGAATGTTGCATCGGACCCGTAGGAACCTGGGTCGAGTTGAAGGTGGTAACCACCTCGAGCAGCGTTCTCGAGAAAGACCGGGATTTTCGCGATGTCCATGTGGCGAGACTGGAGGTCGATTTCACCAGCGATCGCACGAAGGTTCGCGATTTCCAAGTTTTCGGCGAGGGTCATCACGATCTTGTCAAGATAGGGAAGCTGGTTGCCCGCGGTGTCCACGGAGTAGTAGTACGGATTTCGTTCCATGACCCACTGGGGAGTGTTGATCGGCGAGGTTGTCCGCCAAGGTGTCAAGACAGGCAGGTCCGGGTTCAAGCGCCAGGTATTGAGGAACTTGATGTGGAGAACCCAGTTGTCGTAGCCGGCCTCCTTCGCGATTTTCGTCGCTTCGTCGGCCCCGATGAAGGTCGGGTGGAACTTCTTGAAATAGTGGGCCGGCATGAATGAGCCATTCAGTTCGTCGCCCCGCGTGGCCTGCCCGGCACCGAGCGCAGTGGACCCGGCGAGGATGTCGACGAAAAGTGGATAAGGTTCTGGGAACACCCACTGGATGGTGTAGTCGTTGACCTTCACCATCTTGCCCTGCTTGCCGTTCACTGACATCTCTGGCGTCTGGGACGGCATGAGCTCCTTGTTGCTGAAGACCTCGTTGAACCAGAACATGTAGTCGTCGGCAGTAAATGGTTCCCCGTCGGACCAACGGTGACCTTCGCGCAGGCTCAAGGTGATGGTCTTGCCGTCTGCCGAGAGGTCATACCCCTCTGCGTGGCATGGCATGACCTTGGTCCCTGTGAAGTCCCAGAACAGCGGCTTGTCGGTGGAACAGATTCGGTTTCCGTTCTCCCCGTCACCCGGTCCCGTGAAAGCCCGACGCCAAGTGCCGCCATACTTCCCGACGCCTTGCAATGGCTTGATCACCATCGGATTCTTCGGGAGCCGCTGCTCGACTGGTGGCAAAGCACCGGACTTGACGAGGTCTGCGAGGCTCGGCGCCTCGGAAAACGATGTTGGATACTGCGATTTGTCGGTAATGACGGTTGGACCCTCAAGTGGGCCGACAAGCGCAGACTGTGGAGATAGGGGGCTTGCTTCGACCACAGAGCCATCTAGGCTCAACAGTGCCGTGATCGCCGGTTCCCCCGCAACCGCCGCAAACGCGCCAATCCCTGCCCCCGCCAAGGTCTGTCGACGTGTGAGATGTTCTTCGGACCGCTCTACCATGGTGCATCCCCCCGTTCGCATGCCGCGAACTTTCGACCAATGGTATCCGCGAACCGCTCACTTGCAAATCGATGCACCATGTGGTTTATACGGCGACTCGCCTTGATTGGGTAACTGTTGCGACGGCGATGGTGCAAGCGACCGCCAAGATGCTTGTCACGCTGGTCTTGATGGGTGCCAAGAATCAAGAAAGGGGCCGTCCGTGGAGTTCCCCACGGCCGGCCCCTCATATTTGAGCTTGTGTGCGGTGTTGATTTTAGTGGGCGAGCTCGAGAGCGGTGAAGAACAGCGCGGCGAGGAAGCCGGCAATGGTTGCCAAGCCAACCAAGGTCCCGCCTTCCTCGTACGCCTCGGGCATCATCGTCTGCGCCAGCATCGCCATGATGCCGCCTCCTGCGAACGCCTCCACGAAAGTGATCCAAGTTTCTGAAGCGGTTGCGAGGAACAGGTTCCCAATCAGGGCCGCAACTGCTGATGCCACGACCAGCGAACCCCATAGCCCAAAGATCCTGGCGGGCGAATAGCCAATGCGCTTCATCTGTGCCGAACTCGCCATCGCTTCGGGCAGGTTCGACATGAAGACCGCGACAAGAAATGTTGGATTGAATGTCGCGAAGGTCGTAAACGCAGCACCGAGCACGATGGACTCTGGAACCCCGTCCAGAAGGGCACCAGCGAAGATTGCAAGCGGAGACCCACCGCCGTGCTCACCCTCGTCCCCCTTGCCGTGCTCGCCCTTCACGTGGTGGGCAGCTTCCTCGTGGGACGGCATGGCGACCGCTGCAACGCCCTCGGCCAACCACTCCTTCTGGTCGAAGTCACGCGTTTGCTGGCGAAGGTGATGCTCGATGCCGAACGTCCCGTGAGTATGGACCTTGACCAGATCCGCTACCGCGTCACGAAGGATTGGAGACGCCTCCATCACAACAGAAAAGTCTTCGCGAGGGATGAAGAGCAGTTGCACTTCATCGACGGTGACCGCGAGTTCCTGCCGGTTTTCGTTGGTCAACAGCTCGAGCTCACCAAAGCAGTGGCCCTCGCCGTAGGTGCCGTCCATGCCTCCAGGGCCTTCAGGCCTGAACTCAACGTGACCCTTTTCAATGAGATAAACGCCGTCCGCTATCTCGCCTGGCTTAAAGACCGTCTCCCCTGCCTTCAGCCGCCGCGTATCGGCGTGCGGTATCAGGCGCACCAGATCCGAGGCGGGCAATGAGCGAAATAGATCACTCGATGACAACTGGATCAGCATCGTGGTGGCCTTCTCCCGACGAGCACGGCGCACGAATTTCCTCAAGCTAGAGGCCTTTCTCACTGCTGCGCCCGCGTTGTCCAAGGCGATCGTCGCCGCGGAGTAGACGCTGCCGCCAACAACAAAGCCGCCGGCTACCCACAACCACCCGACGAGCGGTGGCAACTTCTCTTCTGCGATGAGAGCCTCTGCCCCGCCGAATGCAAGTTCGATTGCAAGCGATTCGATCAGCGCCCCTGCGCCAAACGCCATGATCGCCGCGACGACCCGCTTTGGCGCCCTAACGTAGATGCCTAATGCGGCGCCAATCATCAAGGATGACGCTGCAACCAATCCGAGGAATGCGCTGCCGAATGCCGATTCGGCGGTGACCTTCAGTGCACCGTGGGCGGGTTCGGTGCTCGCAACAGCACCGATTGCCATGGGAATGAGAAGGACGGAACTGGCTAGGACCCCCATGAGGTCTGGTCTCCGTTCAGTGTGGGCCGGATGCCGCCGTTACGGCGCGTCCCGGCGGTTAGCGCGTGGCTACGCTATCAGACTTTGAAGCGCTTCGCTAGTGTCAGGGTCCTTCGGGTTGGGGTCCGCTGGAGGATTTGTTCGTTATCATTGCGTCCGACGCCGATGTAGCTCAGGGGTAGAGCAGCTGTTTCGTAAACAGCAGGCCGTGGGTTCGAATCCCACCATCGGCTCCAGTCTCTTCCAATGCTTGTTCAGAAGGCGCGCAATCTACTATGTCCCCACTGAAAGAGCCTGCTGGACAGTGATCAGCTCCTGCCAAGCCCGTTTCGCTGATGGGATGCTTTCTCGCACCCTGGCGAACTCAGCGTGGGCGAGTTTTTCGGCCAACTCGGCCTTCTCAACCGCTGCCCGGGTAGTTGCCACGAGTGATGATGCGTCGCGCACTGCGGTGTTGGCCCGGTGCCAACTCACCGAGGCGGCGTGGGCATCGTCATTTGGCTGAAGCTGCCTGGACTTAATCAGTGTCCACTCGTGGTCGGCTTCGGAAAATGCGGCCTCCGCTGTCGCAAGCAAGGTTCGATGCTCATTGAGAGCTGCGGCAGTTTGCATAACNNGTTTCCCATGCCTGAGACAGTTCAGGTTCACGGTTCCGAAGGCGCACGAACCTGGCCTCCGCTTCGGCAACTTTTGAATTGTCAGTCATCAGTGTTCACCCGGATTGCGACCGCGCCAATTACTTCGGTGGATGTCGACATCTCCGCTACAACCCGGTGCTGCAAGCAAAGATGAAGTCTCGACTACGTGGGATGTCTGCCTCGCTCAGGCTGTGCATGATCAGCCCGTTTGTGTACCCGGACTTTTCAAGCAAACGAAGGTAGAGGGGGTAATCCAGTAGTCCCTGCCCGGCCGGTCGGTAGTGACAGTGGGTTCCACCCGCAGGTGGCGCGATTACGTCCTTGGCGTGTGCAAGCGCAATGTGCCTGCCGATGTCCCGGAAACCGGCCTCCAGTGTTTCAGCCATCTGGGTCAGGTCCCTGGGGTAGTAGAAGTTTGCCGGATCGAACGTGATCCCGAGGCCGGGCGAACGAATGGCATCGATCAGGGACTTGGCGCGCGCCGTTGAATCAACCACATTCGCGGTCTCAGGTTCCACGGCCATCACAACACCGGCGCGGGCAGCTGCGTCGGCCATGATCCCGGTCTGGTCGACCATTTCAGTCCAGGCATCAGTCAAATGGTTGCCGGGATGCGCTCGCCACATCGAGTACGGGTTTCGCGTTCCCGAACTTGTCGTCACCACCCTTGTGCCCAACCCGGAGCACGTTGCACACAGTTCGATGAAGCGGGCCATATTTCGGTCCCGTTCGTCCCGGTTCGGATCAATGATATTGAACGTTCCCGACACCGCTGCGATCCTGACCCCGGCATTTTCAAATGCGCGGGCGATCCTTGCGACTGTGGAAGCTGGTAGACGACCTGGCATTGGGTCAACACCTGCAGATTCCATGCTCAGCTGCACCACAGTGAGACCGAGTGAGCTGATCACATCCGCTACCTGCTCGATTTCAGGGCGGTCAACGTGCCTGCTCATCGTGCCCAGTACGGGAACTGCCACTGGATGATCCTCACTTTCCTGGTCGCAATGCTACTCGCGGTCCGCATCGACTGTCGTGGCTCTGGCATCCATAGGGCAACGCGGTAAGGTAATTCCCGCCTGGATTATGGAACCAAGAATGGCACCGTTGATGAGAAACGTGCGGGGCCATCCCGCAGGGAGACAAGATGACGTATTGGGATCATCAGGACGAAGTCCGCGCCACGATGAAACGCGCTGGTATTGACGGCTGGCTTCTGATGGACTTTCGTGGCACAAATCCAATGTTCTCCCGTGTCTTGGGCAGAGGGGGCATTGGTGGCCATGTCACCCGACGGACTTTCGCTTGGCTCCCAACGGATCCGGAGGTTCGTCCAGTAGTCGTTTCCCAGGTTCGGGAGGCCAAGGCGATGGCCGACCCACGCTGGGACGTGCGCACCTATCGGGATGCCCAGGAGCTGCGGGATGTATTGGGGACGCTTGGGCCGTCGAACCAGCTGGCGGGTGCGACCGTGGCTATGGAGTTCAGCCCCGAATGTGCACTCCCCTACATCTCCCGAATTGACGCCGGCACTGTGGATTTGCTGTCGAAGTTGGGGGCTAATGTCGTCACGTCGGCAGATTTGCTTCAGCTTACTCTCGCGAGATTGTCAGATCAGCAGATCCAACAGCATCGCGATGCGGCCACTTTGGTTGATGCGGTGAAGGATCAGGCCTTCCAACTGGTGGCGCAACGTGTTCCATCAGCCGAACCCATCTCCGAATACGAGGTCCAGCAATTCATTGTTCGGCGATTCGGGGAATGCGGCCTGGTTACCGACGCCCATCCGACTGTCGCGTGCGGTCCGAACAGTGCGACGGGTCACTACAACCCTCTGCCGGCATCATCGCGCAATATTGGCGCCAATGAGTGGCTACTCATCGACCTTTGGGCGCGCCTGGATAGCAAAGGGTCGCCCTATGCCGACGTGACATGGGTGGCGTGGACCGGCCCGGCCGACGTACCTGCCAAACACCAGTCAGTGTTCGCGATTGTGAAAGCAGCGCGCGACCACGCGGTCAAAATGATCGCCGAGGCGACCCAGCAAGGGCGGACATTGTGTGGCTGGGAGGTGGACCGCGGGGTGCGCGACCTGATTGGCTTGGCCGGTTTCGGCAACGAGTTCCCGCATCGGACCGGCCATAATCTCGGACCTGAGGAAGTTCACGGATCCGCCGGGGTCTGTCTCGATGACTTCGAAACACATGACACCCGTCTCATCATGCCCGGAGTCGCGTTTTCGGTCGAACCGGGGATCTATCTGGAGGGCGAGTTTGGAATCCGACTGGAGATAAACGTCGTGATGACCGACAGCGGTCCTGCGGTCTACACGCCAATCCAAGAGGAAATCATCCGGCTCTAGCGGGCTGGGGCTTGTCAACTGGCTCGCGACCATGCCGTTCACCCGTTTGATGGTGGTCTTTGAAACATGCGCGTAACCGCACCTAAAATGGGCAGGTTGCGCCGCGAACCCGGGACGACGATTGGCAACCTGATGCCGAGGGCCCGGTCGCAAATGGTGCGCCGTCGCATTTTTTTGCAAAGGCGCCGCACCTAAATTGTTCCTGGGCCCGATAGCCGACCACTGGCACCAATTCTGCTTCCGCGAGGCGTTTCAAAATCAGCCACGGAGGTTGCTCTCCACACCGCGGTGCATGACCCGGCTTTCATCGCATGTTCGCGAGCAGTTGGCGATGCAGGGGCGAGTTTTGGGTTTGACCCGGACAGCGTTGCGATGAAGTCCGTCCGCTACGCCCTCGGGGAAGGGTGGGAAGCCCTCTGGATGTCATTCCGAGCCCTTGATCCTGATTGGGAGCGGAACATCGTGTATTGGAGGGAGTTCACGATGCGGGTAGCCAGGCCGGCGTTTCAAGACGGGTTCTGGGACAAATTGCCCAATCGTCATATTCCGCGGAAGATCGCAGAGACGTTCGTTGAAGCGTCATTCGACGCCTTGTTCGAAGCGGGGTGGTCGGTCACTCTCTCCATTCTTCGCCTCCAATCCAATTGCCTGCATGCACCACACCGCGCTGCACGGCGATCAGGCCTTTCAACCGCCTGGGATGTGGCACACATGGCTGCATTCAGAGCCACTGAAGCTGGCTCGTCTGAACGTACAGCTGCATGAGCTGAGGGGGCCGCGGGGGCTCTGACCTTCCCCGGGCCCGCTTGCGCATCGCCGTCCAGGAGTAGTGTGGACACGCAAATCCCCCGGCATCGACTGGGCGAGTTGGGGGCTTTGCGAAAACGGGGTGGCAGTTACCGCTTCGCAGGATGCGCGCGGATCGCTTCCTCGTTAATCTCAGTCCCCCAACCGGGACCGGTCGGCAAGTACATGTGCCCATCTCGGATGTCTGGCACGACAGTCACAAGGTCATCCTGCCACGGAACCATGTCCGGATCGAATTCCATGATCCGCAAGTTCGGTGTCACGGCCGCAAAATGCGCGCTCTGCATTGTGGCGAGATGGCTGTAGAAATTGTGGGGCGCGACATTTGTCTCGTAGGTGTCGGCCATGTTGGCTATTTTTAGTGACTCTGCGACCCCATTCCAAGGTGTGTCTATGATCGCAACGTCCATGGACTGGTGTTCAAAGTACGGGCGGTAATCCTTTCGCCCGAAGAGGCATTCGCAGGAAGCGACCGGGATTGAGGTCTGGCTTCGAATGTAGTGGAGAGCTTTGGGATCGCGGGAATCGATTTCGACCCAGAACAGGCTGAACGGTTCCATTGCCCGAGCCATCTGGATGTAGCCCTCGGTCTTGTAGTTGAAGTTCAAGTCGACCATGATGTCAATGTTCGGGCCAACCGCCTGCCGGAAGGCTGCCAGTTGGTCCTTGATCGCACTGACCGCGTACCGCTCAGGGTTCAGCTCTGGAAAGCTATCCCCCCGAGCAAAGCCGGGGATATGACCCCGCGGATCATCGTCTCCCAGAAGCAGGACGTTGGTTTTGAGCGCCGTGTAGCCGCGGGCGACGACTTCCCTTCCGGCTGCGAAGACATCATCCAGGGTTTTGACCGGGGGGATGCCCATCGACTTCCAATGAGATACCCGGTACGAGGCACAGTGCGACCAGTACAGGCGGATGCGATCGCGGACAGGTCCGCCGAGCATCTCGTAAACCGGAATTCCAAGCGCACGGGCCTTCACGTCGAGCAAGGCATTTTCTATCGCACCGATTGCCTGCTGGACTGCGCCACCCGATGCTTGGCGGCGCAACGCGTAGAGGAGGGCAACGTGTGCTTCGTAGTTGCGGGGATCCTTGCCAATCAGGACTGGGGCGAGGTTGTCGATGAGCGCGGACACACCGGCGCCACCAAAGGACTCATTGAATTCGCTCCATCCGACAATGCCTTCGTCGGTGGAGATTTTCAGGAAATCCAGCGTGCGCCATGCGCCGTCCGCATGCAAGCGCTCGATTTTTGTGATCTTCATCTTTGAACTCCTTCATCTGGCTGCTCGTTGGCCAAGCCTCCGCGCTCCAGACGTCCGCAAGGGTACAGCCATTCTGGCGCGTCCCGAACCGTTAGCGAGGCAGGACCTCTATCCTGAAGGCGGTGGAAGAGACCGGCCCCCCTCGGCAGCCTCCAGCGATGCCCACGGATTTTGTGGATCGTATCTGCCGCACGTTTGGTGACGCAGGTCGACGGTGGCTCAACACGCTGCCCGCAACTATTGCCCATTGTGTGCGGTTGTGGGACCTCAAACTGGAGGCACCGTATGAGCACCTGAGTTTCCAGTACGTGATCCGCGCCCTGAGGGCGGACGGATCACCCGTCGTACTGAAACTTGGCGTGCCACGCGATGAACTCGACGGCGAAGTCCGTGCGCTTCGCTTGTACGCGGGACGTGGGGTGGTGCGTTTGCTTGAGACAGATCACGCACTTGGTGCACTTTTGCTGGAGAGGATTGAGCCAGGCTTCCAGTTGGCTGAACTTGCGCGCCGTGACGACGTTGCGGCCACGAAAGTCGGCGCAAGTGTGGCTCGATCCTTGCTGATGCTTCGTGTCAAGCCGGACGATGCTGCCTGCGGGGCGATTGTCCGAGGTTCCATTGAGAACGATTGGGCTCAAGCATTCGATGGTTACAGGGCTCTCGTCGGACGTGGTGCGGGCCCACTTCCCGCAGATATTGTCCGCGAAGCCGAACGCCGGTTTGATCGCCTCCTCTCCTCTAGTGCCGTGAGCGACCAGATCATGTTGCACGGAGATCTGCACCATCACAATATTCTCAAGTCATCGATTGAAAGCGATGCCTGGATCGTGATTGATCCCAAGGGGGTAATTGGGGAACCTGCGTGTGAAGTATCGGCATTCCTCAGAAACCCTGGATCTGTCGTCGCGACAATAAATGACCCTCAAGGACTCATGTACCGCAGGGTCGAGGCTTTAGCCTCAGTAGCCGACCTGGACCCGCTCCGGATTAGGGACTGGGGTGTCGTCGGGTCAGTTGTTTCCGCAATCTGGTGCATCGAAGACAGCGAGCCCGATCCGGATCCGACGGAGTGGAGGTTGGCGATTTATTGCGCCCGTTGGCTTGCGCCTCTGCGGTTCAGCTGATTCGCGCGCCAGCGGGACCACCTGGCGCCATCGCGGTTGTTGGTGAATGCGCGCTCCCAAAATTGGGTAGCACCAGTGTGTGTCAGGATTTGCGAGTCACCCGTTCCATCGTCGAGTAGCCCGTGAGAAGGATTCAATGAGCAACCCCGAGATCACCCGCCTGGAAGTCTTGCAGAACAGCGCGCGCGCCGAAGCAAAGTTGAACCCGGACGATGACGCGTGTGTCTGGGTCTACGTGGAAATCCCGCAAGGCAGCCGAAACAAGTACGAATACGATGCAGGTCTCGGACGGTTGAAACTGGATCGAACCTTGCATTCTTCCGTTCACTATCCGGCTGACTACGGGTTCATACCTGAAACCCATGCACCTGACGGAGACCACCTCGACGTACTAGTGATTCTTCAGGAGGGAACTTTCCCCGGCTGTTTCGTCCGCGCCCGCGTCCTTGGTTACTTGGACATGCGAGATGAAAAAGGCGAGGACCAGAAAATCCTTGCCGTGCCCGCGCAGGATCCCCGGTTCGCCGGAGTGCGCACCCTCGCGGATCTTGCTCCGCACTGGTTGCGGGAAATCGAGGTGTTCTTTGCAACCTACAAGATGCTTGAAGACAAATCGGTGGAAGTAGGCGGGTGGCAGGGCCGTGAGGAGGCGCTGGCATTGATCGCCGAATGCCGCATGGCGTACTTCGGTGGAAGCCATCGCATGCCGCAACTGTAGGAAAAAGAAGAGCCCGTGACCATTGCTAGGTCATGGGCTCTTGCCGAATTTCGGGCCCCAAAGTGCGACTGCCGAAAAGGGCGCTTGGCCTAGAAATGAAGGAATGGCATGTTCGGCAACATCGGGGTTCCAGTTGCAGAGAACCACACGAAAGCAATGCAAACCGTCGCGATCAGGACAATGGCGATGGCTATTGCTCCACCAAGCGGATCAGAGTAGGTCTGACGTTCCATGGTGCGATGTCCTTGCGCAGTGGCTTCAGTACGTCGTCTGAATGGTCTGAGAGTAATCCTGGTGGACCACCGGGGACTCGAACCCCGCACCTCCACAATGCCATTGTGGCGCTCTCCCAGATGAGCTAGTGGCCCGCTTGGATCGCCAACGCATGGTTACTGATCCGTCGACAATCGTATCACGCCGCCCTAGGCTTCGTCCCGGTTTAGTCGTATTAGCTAGCCGTGCCTATTGGTTCGACGGGACCGTCAGGGCATCGAATAGAGCCGAGCGCTGTCGCAACGCGAAGTGTTCATGGGTGCTAGGCGAACGTTTGGTGGCGCTCTTTCCACCTCGAAATTGCGAGGTCGATGAGTTCGGAAATCAAGTCCTGATACAAGACGCCTGATGCCTCCCAAAGTTTTGGGTACATGCTAATGGAAGTGAACCCGGGCATGGTGTTGAGTTCGTTTACGAACCACTTTCCAGTCTGGCGGTCGAGGAAGAAGTCGGCGCGCGCGAGACCCGCGCACTCCAGGGCCAGGAATGCACGCACTGCGAGATGTCGCACTTCCGCAGCGTCTGTCGCCGAGAGATCAGCGGGAATGTGAAGTTCACTCTTGCCGTCGAGGTACTTCGCCGCGTAGTCATAGAACTCGTTGCTCGGGACAATCTCGCCCGCGATGCTCGCGCGGGGATGATGGTTCCCGATCACACTAACTTCGATCTCGCGCGCGTCTATTGCAGGCTCAACGATTGCTTTCTCGTCATGGCTGAACGCTTCGGCGAGCGCAGCTACGAGTTCGGCGCGATCGTGCGCCTTGCTAACCCCAATGCTTGACCCCAGGTTGGCAGGTTTGACAAAACACGGGTAGCCAAACACTTCGCTGTCCGCAACAACGCGTTCTCGTTCTTCACGCCATTGCCAGCGTCGAAAGCTCCGCCACTCCACCACGGGCAACCCGTGATACGCGAGGACTTCCTTCATCTTGACCTTATCCATGCCAAGCGCGGAGCCTAGAACGCCAGAACCTACGTATGCGATTCCAGCCAACTCGAGCAACCCTTGGACCGTTCCATCCTCGCCGTAAGGCCCATGCAGAACCGGGAAGACGACGTCAACGCCACGCATTCGCTCCGAAGGTACATCGAAACCGGTCGCGTGTGCCCCGGATGGCGCGATCGGATACTCATCGTTCTCTGGATGACCGGAGCCAATCTCGGGACTGGCGAGCGCCGAACCGGATGCAAGCAAGGAGGCCGATTGGGTCTCGGTCAACCACTTTCCGGCCTTTGAGATTGCCAACGGGACAACCTCAAAGCGTGAATGGTCGATTGCCTTCAGGACACTTGCCGCCGACATGAGACTGACGTCGTGCTCAGCACTCTGCCCACCGAAGATGACACCTACCCGAATGCGGGGACGCGCAGTGCCACTGGGTTGCGGGGACTGCCGTGCTGGTCTGGCGTCGGGTTGAGAAGCGATTTCGCTGTCGACGGTGCTGATCTTCGTGAACTCCCAGGCTTCGCCCGTCCGGGAAGAGAGGCGGGGCGTCCCAACTACAACGAATGCACCCGGGTCAGGCAACACCCAGGTGCCAGCACTTCACGTCAGCCGTCAGTAAACAACTTCACATAACTGAAGTAACGTCGTTGACTGAGGTCACCGAGCTCAACGGCCGCTCTGATTGCACACCCATCATCAGTGACGTGCGAGCAATTTCCGTACCTGCATTTGCCAATGAAAGCGGCGAACTCAGGGAATAGCTGATCAATGTCACTATCGGAAACGTCCCAAAGTGCCAATTGCCGGAGGCCGGGGGTATCCGCAAGGAAGCCTCCATTCTCCAGTGGGAAGAGCTGCGCGAACC
Organism: Chloroflexi bacterium UBA2235; assembly: GCA_002347925.1. Classification (GTDB taxonomy): domain Bacteria; phylum Chloroflexota; class UBA11872; order UBA12225; family UBA12225; genus UBA12225. Next base: position 18,726 of record DDYL01000029.1, read on the forward strand.
GCGTGGTGTGTTTGCCCTTGTTTGTCGATCGGCTAATTTCCCCAACCTTCAACGCAAGACCGGGTTCAATTGCATTCAGTAGCGTGCTCTTGCCGACGCCTGATGGTCCGGTAAAGGCAGTCGTTCTGCCGGCAACGGCATCGCGCAGTTCGTCAATGCCTTCCATGGTGGTCGCACTCGTGAGGTGGACGCCGTATCCGGCCCGTGCATACCACCCGAGTTCGGTGACCATGTCGGCGTCGATACCGAAGTCGACCTTGTTGAGGCACACCCGGGCCTCGAACCCGGAAGCTGCGCAGGATGCAAGCAAACGGTCGACAAATCCCCATCGAGGCAGCGGATGCGCCGCGGAAGCCACGACAACGATCTGGTCGAGGTTTGCTACCAGGGTCTGGCCGACCGGGATCTTTCCGTCTGTGACTGCCTGCCGGGTCAAAGCGCGCGTCCTCGGCAAGACCTCGTCAATCACTCCCGCCGGCACCTGAACACCCGAGACGTGGGAAGGTCTAAAACGCACTCTGTCCCCGGCGACAACCGGTTCCACAACCTCTCGCCGTTGAACGTCGTCGACCCTCTGGGCATGGGCGTGGCTCTCCGAAAACACGAAGTTCTTGCGCATCCGATCCCGGACACGACAGCGGTACATCGGTGCCGGCGCAACGTCGTGATCGTGGGGCATGACATCAAAGTAGCCGCTGGTAGCGCGCAGCACGGTTCCTGTCGTCGCTTCCCCAAGGGTTGCTTCGATATCCCTGAGGTGGGCGGGGATGCGTTCTCGCATCTCCATCCCGCGCGCAAAGCCTGGTTCAGCACCACGGGGAACGGCACCCGAGCGATCAGGACGCCTAGCAGAACCGGATGTCATCTGATCAAGGCTACCACCCTACCACTGGTTTGATCGCCACACCCGACTGACGGAACGGTTGCGGTCAAGCGGGCCACAGGTCGGTGCTGAGGTACTTGAGCCCGGTATCGCAGATGACGGTCACGATGACCGTGCCATCCTCGCAAGTGCGTGCGAGCTGGAGGGCGCCAGCGACATTTGCCCCGGCGGAGAAACCAGCGAAGACTCCCTCGCGCGTCGCAAGCAAACGTGCGGTATCAATTGCGTCGGCATCGTTGACTGCCAAGAACCCGTCCGCAAGCTCGGGTTGCCAAAGTGGGGGCGTGAGGACGTAGCCAGTTCCCTGAAGCTTGTGACGCGGATCGGTCACGCCATCGGACCCGAGGGCGAGAAATCGCGCCGTCGCAGGCTCGACGGGGTAGCACTTGATCGCAGGGTTCGCGCGCTTCAGCGCCCGGGCGGTCCCGATGAAAGTCCCTCCGGCGCCAACGAGGGCCACGAATGCGTCCAGCTTTCCACCGGTCTGCGCCAGGATCTCCCGCCCAGTTGTCTGTTCGTGCGCCTGAACTGCGCTTGGGTTGTTGAATTGGTCCGGGCAGAATGCGCCAAGTTCGGCAACCAATTCTCGCTTGCGGATTTCAACCAATTCGAGGTCTGGACCAGACACCTGCCCGGGAATTGAGCCGATTGCCTGTGGCACGAGTTCCACGACGGCGCCCAGCGACTCAAGCATTCGACGCCGTTCAATCGAATTGCCGGCCGACATTACCGCGATCATCCGGTAGCCCCGCACCGCACAGACAACTGCGAGACCAGTGCCCATGTTTCCGCTGGTCAGTTCAACGACGGTTCCGCCCGGCTTGAGCGCGCCAGATGCCTCGGCGTCGTCGATGACTTGCCTCGCGACCCGGTCCTTGACACTCCCACCGGGCCCATAGAACTCCAACTTTCCGAGGACACGCCCGGGCAGCCCGGCGCAAAGGCGGTCAAGCGCGATGAGCGGGGTCGAGCCGATGGCGTCAACAACGCTAGGAAGCACGGAATCAAACGCCATCCGAATATCCATTCATGGCCGTGGTTTTCAAGTACGTCCCTGGCACGCCGAGTGATAGGCGAACTTGGACTGACAGGATACGCGCGCCTCGCTGCGCTTGTGCCCCTCAATTGAGTGACCTCTAGGTGCGGAGGACGTAGAGTTTGGCCATGCACGGTGAAATCGCGGGCGCACGCATTGCGACCTTTGAACGCCTAGTCAGGAAATCCTCGAAGTGACCGGCCCTGGCGGGTTGCCGATGCCGGGTCTGGCACGGATGGCTGAAGTGACGCGCGCAATCAGTGAAGCCGCACGTCGGGGCCCCGGTGAAGCTGTTGGCCGTTGGCTGATCCACGAGCCGTGGTCGATAGTTGGGCAACGCAACACTGTCAAGGCAAAGAACCGGATTGTCATGCCGGCGATCCCAACAGGTCTGGCTAATACACAAGGTGACGCCACCGACGCGATGAATGAGTGGTACCGAGCACGGAGCGTTGGCGGCGTTGGCTTGATCTTGGTAGAGCCGGCACATGTGATCCGTGATGACGGTGAGCGCGACAGTAGCCCTGTCCGCGGGGAATTCAGTCCTCGCCTCGTGATCGATGCAAAATCGGACCAGAATGCGCTTCGGTCGCTGGCAGACGCAATCCGGTCGAGTGGTGCCGTTCCCGGAATCTCGCTAGCACTGCCATCCGATCCTGACATTGCTGCTGCGGCTCTCAGCGACTTCAAGATGTGGATTGCGGCAGTGGCGGTCGCATCGAGTGCATGTGACAGTGCTGGATTTGAGGTCATTGAACTCGTCTTTTCCCACGACGGACTGGTGCATCGCTCGCTCCGGCGCGCAACAAACCGTCGGACGGATCGGTTCGGCCGTGGCGAAGCGGGGCGCTTCCGCCTCGCGCGTGAACTTGCCAGATCGGCGGTCACCGCTACGATGAGCCCGGTCATCGTCAAGTTTGCAATCGACCAACGTCGCTGGGGCGGACTGAATGCCGAGGCCGGAACCCGTCTTGCACTGGCTTTGCAGGATGACGGGGTCGCGGCCCTAGAAATTGTGGGAGGCGACCGGTGGGATGACGCGTCGCTGCAACTGTCATGCGGAGTTGGTGAAGGCCCCGTCATTGCGCGAACATCGGGTGCAATCCATCAAGGCGTCCGCATACCGATAATCGCCTCCGGGCGGTTGCTGTCGCCAACTGGTGCTGAGGAAATGTTGCGCGATACCAATGCGACCGCCGTAGCCATGGGTCGGGCACTCATAGCCGATCCTTCGTGGGTAGCTAAGGCGCAAGCAGGTGTCGAAGAGGAAATCGTCCCCTGCATAGGATGCCTTGGGTGTCACTCTGCAATGGACGGAGGCACCATCGGATGCGTCGTGAATGGTGACGAAGTCCACATCACTGGACTTCATGTGCAACAAACGTCGCACCCATTGAACATAGCCGTGCTTGGCGCGGGACTTCCAGGTCTCGAATTTGCACGGGTGGCCTCGTCACGCGGGCATGACGTGACCGTGATTCCGGGGACGATGCCACTTGGGGGCGTCACGGGGTTGAGGTCGTCTGTTCCGGGAAATGCGGAGTTTGGACGCGCATTTCTCTACTTTGGTGACCGCCTTCGCGAATTCGGAAGTGGCCTTGGTGAAACTATTCCGGACGACTGTGACTTGATCGTGGATGCGCGACCATTGCCCGGACCAAAATTGTCGTGGGCCGTTGGACGGTCAGTCCTGACCGCCAGTTCGGTCCTTGGCCGCGACCTACACCAGATGTATGGCATCGGCAGAAGGGTCGCCATCTGCGGCCCAGGGTCGCTCGCCGGCGAGGTCGCGCTGTTTCTTGCAGGATGGGGCCGACGCCCAACTGTCGTTGTGCCCGGAACCTCGGACAATCCGTTCCCCGACGCGCACCCCATGCACGCCTTACGCTTGGTGGAACGCCTTGCCGGTTACAAGTGCGACCTCGTGACAGACTCCACGCCCGTGGAGTGGAATGAGACCCTCGACCGCAAGCACAGGCTAACTGTCCGACGAGGCGACGGAACCACTGCGATGTTGGGTCCATTCCAGACCGCAGTTGAGGCAACGGGGTGGTCGGAGCCCCAGGTCACCGGCCCGACAGTAACGGTTGTGAACGGAACCCGCACAATCGTTCTGGGCGACTCGCAGAATTTCGATACGGTCCGCAAGCTAGTTCATTGGGCAAACCAGTTAGCTCGGACCGTCTGATACTGGACGACGCCTCGGCCGTCCCAACCGCGTCGCGCGAGGCGGCGGATTCACGGTTGGGACCGGCAAGGAAGGCGTGACTGGCGGGCCCAGTCAGAGGCCCGCCAGCGAAGCTGCCAAATCCGGGTGGGCCTTCCGCGCCTGGAGGCGCAAGAGACCGAGGTTCGCCGAAATAGACGTTACGACCACTAGTACGGCGTTCTCACCGATCATCTCAATGACAACTACCCCATCTTCGTATTCGAAGATCGCTTGACGTACTGCCCCGTGGCCGGTCTGTTCGCCAAACTCATTAGCTGGAACCAGTCCACTCGCAGCGACCGCACCGATAGCGTCAGTTTCCACCGGATGCCCATCGTTGGAGTGCGCGGCCTCAAGGACAAGCCCATCAAGGCCTGCAACAAGCGCTGCCCGTACCCCACGCACACGAATGAACGATTGTAGGATCTCATGGACCGAGTTCATTGGAGCATCCTCACTTTGTCGGTTTGGGGATTCAAAAAATACCCTCTGAGAGTTATGTATTTATTGGCCGCGTCTCACTCTTGGAGCAAGGACGTTACCTGACGTTGTAGAACGCGGAACGCCCCGGAAAGTGTGCCTGCGATCCGAGTGCTTCCTCAATCCTGAGTAATTGGTTGAACTTGGCAACACGGTCGCTGCGGCACGGCGCTCCGGTCTTGATTTGTCCGGCGTTCATCGCGACGGCAAGATCGGCGATGGTGGTGTCCTCAGTCTCTCCGGACCGATGAGACACGACTGCCGTCCAGTTCGCACGGTTAGCCATCGCGATCGCTGCAGACGTCTCTGAAAGTGTGCCGATCTGGTTCAACTTGATGAGAATCGAGTTCGCGGCCCGGTCGTGAATACCACGCGCGAGGCGTTCGGTATTGGTCACAAGTAAGTCATCACCAACTAACTGGACTCTGTTGCCAATGCGTGCGGTCAGGGCCTGCCACCCCGCCCAGTCGTCTTCAGCAAGCCCGTCTTCGATCGAAACGATGGGATATTGGTCACACCAGTCCGCCCAGAAATCGACCATTTGTTCCGAACTGAGTGTGCGGCCTTCCTTCTCCAAATGGTAGGCGCCATCGTGATAAAGCTCAGTCGTCGCAGGGTCAAGGGCTATCGCAATTTGGTCCCCGGGACGATATCCCGCTAGTTCGATCGCCTTCAGGATGTACTCGAGGGCTGCAGCATTCGTGGCAAGGGATGGGGCAAAGCCCCCCTCGTCGCCCACGTTCACCGAATATCCGGCGTCGTGCAAGACCTTCTTCAACGCCTGATAGACCTCCGCACCCCAACGGATCCCTTCAGCAAACGATGATGCCCCTACCGGCATCACCATGAACTCCTGGAAGTCGGTGCTGTCGATTGCGTGCTTGCCACCATTCAAGATGTTGCACATTGGAACTGGGAGCGTGCGAGCGGAAGGGCCACCAAGGTACCGGTACAGGGGCAAGCCAACCGCAGACGCAGCCGCCTTCGCGACCGCCAAGGATGCACCAAGAATCGCGTTGGCCCCGAGCCGAGACTTGTTTGGTGTCCCGTCAAGCGTGATCAGGGCGGCGTCTACTGCTTCCTGTTCGAGAGCCGACATGCCGATCAGCCGCCCTGCGATCTCGCCGTTCACGTTCGCGACGGCGTGCAAGACGCCCTTGCCACCGTAGCGCTTGCGGTCGCCGTCGCGAAGTTCGGCGGCCTCATGTGCTCCTGTTGAAGCTCCCGAGGGAACCGCAGCACGTCCCACTGCGCCAGATGCAAGAACTACATCGACCTCGACCGTCGGGTTTCCACGTGAGTCGAGGATTTCACGACCCGTGACCTTTTGAATTGCCGTTCCTGAAGAAGTCGAGCCAAATGTCGCGATCATGGGACGATATCCACTCCATCTTTGGTGTTTGGCTTCATTGGTGACAGGCGGTGCAAAACCCAGCACGTTCGCCGCCGTCCTGAAACGCATCGGCGCCCATCGTAGCTTGGGTGAATAGCACACCGGAGCGCTTCAAAAAGGGCCGTCTGCCAAGCGGGATGGTACGCGATGGCAATGGTGTGCCAGAGTCCAGTTCTGGACACCGACAACCATGAGCAAGACGCCTGGGGGAGGCGGGTGGCGACCAACTGAGACCGGCTACATTGCCCTTGAGATCAACCTCTCAACGCAGTTCACCACCTCTTCGGGTACGAATGGCTTGGTAAGAAACGCATCCGCCCCACGCCTCACGACGTCTTCGGCTTCACGGAAACTGAGGGCCGTAATCACGACGATAGGAATCCTTGCCGTCGCGGTGCGGCTGCGTAGCAGTTGAATGAGACGAAAACCGCTAACTTGCGGAAGCTGGAGGTCAAGGACGACCACGTCGGGCACTGATTGATCAAGGAGATAGAGTGCTTGCAGCCCGTCGTGAGCAGTGACTGTCTCGAACCCGCTGGCCTGCAAGTTGAGTGCGAGGACTTCCGCAAGTCCAGGCTCATCCTCGACAATCATGACCGTGCGCGGTACGACCTTCAGGGCTGCCGGTGCCGCTCGTGCAGGTTCAATGTCGACGGGAAAGGCACGTG
>DDYL01000166.1:0-171 GCA_002347925.1 Chloroflexi bacterium UBA2235
GGCTGGAACCAGACGTCAGTCCTGGTTACCTGCAACTGAACGGCCTGTTCTTCATCCTCTTCGGTGGCGCGGGCGCTTGGTTGCGGGCCATCCTGCCGGCGGCACGGATGCGTTCAGTGGCTCCCGATGGTCCGTGGATTGACCTCGAAGTCCCCGTCTGGATTGCGTTCA
>DDYL01000166.1:343-3477 GCA_002347925.1 Chloroflexi bacterium UBA2235
TGGAACGGGATGATGCTCGGCCACTGGTACCTCAACACACCCCGGCTCGCGCCGCGCCCGTTAGTCCGGCTCAACCAGGCAATGGCCGCGGTGGTGGTTGGGCAAGGCGCGTATGCCTCCTTGCTGGCAACGGTGATCGCCCCGGCGGTCGTGGAATCATGGTTCTTCTGGGTGCGAGTGGGTGTCGGGTTGGTCTTCCCCCTTGCACTGAGTGTTCCGGTGCACCTGACCGCCCGGGTACGGTCCATGATGTCGGCCACCGGTCTCCTGTATATCGCGCTTGGCGCAATCCTGGCCGGTGAACTTGTGGGACGGCTCTTCCTGTTTTTCGGACAGGTGCCGATCTGAAAGCGGGTGCCGGGACCTGCAGGGTTGCTCACGGTTTCTCGGGTGGCGGTCGTCCGTACGGGCGAAAGGCGAACCGTCCGGACCTGTCGAACAGGGCGGGTTCCTCACCTGATCCGTCGTAGGTCATCGATTCCGCAGGCCGCTGCGCGGCGCGCAGGGTGACCTCGGTGTCCGAAGCAACGTACGTGCCGCTGACGACTGATTGGCTATAGACGTTGCCGTCGACGACGACGCCAAGACTGAAGATCCCTTCGGCGGTCAGGGCAAGGCACTGCATCGTCGAACCGGTGATGGACTGTTCCGCATTGGTGCACCACATGCCGACGACCACCTCCTTGAGGGGGATCTTGGCGATGCCGACGACGCGGGTCGGCATGGGGACTGCGGTCGGTTCGCCGAAGGCGCCGGCGCGCGCGGTCGGCAGCGGACCGCCCTTGAAGGACGTGTCAGCCACCGTCGGGCGAACCGGTGCGCCCGACGCAGGTGTCTGGGTGGGACCAGCGCCGGCAACTGCGACCGCGGTTGTGGCGCGGGCGGGAATCGTCGATTGGGCCGCTGGAGTGGCGGGAACCGGGGTCCCGGCCGTTGACGCCGGGCTTGACGGGGCACTGCACGAAATCGTTGCCATGGCCAGGATCACCGGCATGGCATGCCATTGCCACCATCGCATCGCCACGGGAAACCTCCCACGGCGAACCGGCCGTGCCGGCAGACGATACGGTGCGACGTGATCCGGGGCAAGCAAGGCGGGGAGAGGTTGACGAGGCCCGGTCACGTCAGGACCGCTTCGAAAACCTTGCGGGCAATCGGGGTAGCCACCCGTGAACCTTCACCGCCGTACTCGACCATTGTCACGATCGCCACGCTATCGGGAGGTCCGTATCCGGCGAACCAGGCGTGCGTTGGCTTGCCAGGTTGGGTCTCGGCGGTGCCGGTCTTGCCTGAGACGATGCGGGCAAGTGGTGAACCGGCGAAGATCGCTGAGGCGGTCCCTTCGCGGGTACCGATGACGTCGCGCAGGGCTGATCGCATCGGGGCGAGGATTGATGCACCCCATGCCTTTCGCGATGCGCCCGGCGTGGGCGATGGCAACGCCTGTTCGACATTGCCTCCGGGAAGGCTGGTCGCGGCCAGGATGGTTGGCATGACTGGCTTGCCGGTGGCGATCATCGCGTAGACCAATGCCATCTGCAGCGGGGTGACAAGGAGTTGCCCCTGCCCGATGGCGAGGTTCACGGTGTCACCCGGCGTCCATGGTTGCGAAAGTGACGCCCGCTTCCAGGCGGGATCCGGGACAAGGCCGCTTGGCTCATCCCCACCCATCAGACCGCTCGCGCCACCGAGACCGGCGCCTCGTGCAATGTCTGGCAAGAGCGGAGCGCCAATCTCCTGGAGGCGCTTGCCGAGTTCGTAGAAGACGCTGTTGCACGACTGGGTGAGTCCGTTTGCGAGGGTGATCGTGCCGTGACCGGTTGCGAGCCAGCAGCGTTGCGAGACGCCGGGCAGGCCGGTCCACGTGCCGGTGCAAGTGAACTCGGAATCGGGCGTCGCGACGCCATGCTCAAGCGCGGCGGCCATCGTGACGACCTTGAAGATGGAACCGGCGGGGTAGAGGCCCTGGACCGGGCGGTTCAAGAGTGGCAGGCGGGTGTCGGTCAGGAGGGCTGACACTCCCTCACCGGTTTCGAATGCGGAGGGATCGTAACGGGGCCACGTCGCGAGGGCACGGATGGCCCCCGATGGCAAATCAACAACCACAACGCTGCCGGATCGGACACCCAAGGCATCCTCGGCGACGGTCTGGAGGTTCAGGTCGATGGTGGTGGTGACCACTCCGCCGTGCCTCGGAGGGGTGGTGGCGAGGGTGGACGCGATCTGGCCATTTGGTTCGAGGACATTGAGGCGGCTGCCCCGCGCCCCGGACAGGTAGGTTTCGGCGAGGCGTTCCAGGCCAGACCGGCCAATCCGGTCACCGGCGATGAAGCCTTTGGGTGCAAGGGTCACCAGTTCCTCGGTGGTTGCCTGGGCGGTGTATCCGATCAGCGGTCCGGCAGTCTCGCCTGCGGGATAGGCACGTGTGCGAACCCGGGATGTGGGTGCCTCGGCCGTCGTCGCGGTTGCGAGGGGCGTGGCCCGTGGCGCGACGGTCGGGGTTGCTACCGTGAGTGCGGATGCTGGTGACGGGAGGCTTGCCATCGGGCGGCCATTGCGATCGACGATGCTTCCGCGAACGGGAGGGTCTGACTGCACCTGGATTCGACGCCCGGCGGTGAGGTCGGGCATGAGGACCGACGGAACCCACTCAAGTCGCCACGCCTGGTCTTCCCAGGCAAACGGCAGGTTCACACGTTGGCGCAAGTCACCGAAGCGGGTTGTCGAGTACGTGATCTCGGCCGCCACCGACGCATTCATGCCGGACACGGTGGCTTTCTGGGAGGAAACGGGTGCGCCGGTGATGGCGGTGGCACCGAGTTCGGCCATGAAGTCACGATGGCGTCGGACGAACTCTTCACGAATGACTTGCTCCCGTGCGGGCCCGGCGAGGCGCAACCAGAGGGTCTCGTAGTCCCCAGTCGCCCATTGGGCAATGTAGTTGCGGGCAGCATCGGCGGGGTCGGCACTTCCCGGTCCGCGCAGGTTTGTCAGGTAGCGCGTGATCGCGGGCCAGGCACTGGCACCCCCGGCACCCAGTCCGACTGCCAAGGTCGCGATGGCCACTCCATTGGCGACCCGGCGGGTCATGCGGGTCCGCCTGGTCTGGATGCGTTCCGGAGATCTCAACCCGA
>DDYL01000166.1:3489-5139 GCA_002347925.1 Chloroflexi bacterium UBA2235
GGCGTGCGGGGTCTCATGCGAGGCAAATGTGGTGGCGATTTCAGGAAGCGGGACGACATTCGAGAGGCCGTCGGTACCAAGGAGTATTGCCGCTGCGGGTGGAATCACAAGATCGCCGACTTCGAAGTCGCAACCCTGTGGCATGCCCAGGTACCGGGTGATGGCGTTCCGGTAGGGATGCTTGTCAATCTCTGCCTGGGTCGGGAGCGGTGCGCCGAGGCTTTTGCGGGTCGCAATCTCGGACGCGACCCACGTGTGCGGTGTGGTGCATTGCACAACCTCGGCGGATTCGCCACCTGCATTCGTGTCCACGGTCCAGATGGCACTGTCCCCGGCATGCACGAAGGTGGCGATGCCGTGGCTGATCGCGAGGGCGGTGAGGGTGGTCGCGGCACCACGGGTCGCAGGATCGCGCTGGATGACCGCCACTGCTTCGTCGGCGGCGGTGCATGCGCCGAGCAGTGCGTCCCTGACCGTCTGGTCTGCTGACGCCGTGTCGAAAGGTTTGGTGTACGTCGCGATCCAGGCTGCCTGAAGGGCGTGCATCGCGGTGGCGGATGCAACCTCGCCGGCGGCCTCACCACCGACGCCGTCGGCGACCGCCACAAGCCAGGGACGAGTGCCACGCGGGGGCACGACCAGCAACTGGTCCTCGTTCACGCGCCGGGTGGATCCCATGCGCGAAGTCCCGGCAACATGCCAGCCGGATGCGACGCCCCATTCCTGAACCTTGTCGGCCGGTACGGTCGGGTCTTGCCCCGGTCCGGCATTGCCGTGGGGGCGTGGGGTCGGTGCTACCGGGTTGGCCATGGTGACGTCGGTGGAACGGTCACGGGAACGGCCACGGCACCTCGTGAAATGGTCGGGACACCGTTTCCTGACCGGTCCGGCCCGCCTCCAGTGCGGAACAGGGCGGACCCCACGTCAGAAGAACCACGGTGGTGCGAGGTGGGTGATTGGCCCACACCCCATACCCCTCCCCCGTTGCGACGGGAGATGGGTATGGGGTGGTACGTGCGCGACCGATGGTCAACTGTAGCGCTTGAACATCTTGGCAAGGAGGGCCGGACGATCAGCCTCGGTGCCGGAGTGATTGGCTGCGACCAGGTCCTCGAAGGTCGGCGCCTCGCGTTCGAGGAAGATGCCGAGATACTTGTGCTCGTCTGAGGTGGCATAGGCGAGCGCACCCGCCACGTCACTGCTGCTGTGGCTGTCGGGAAGCCAGGCGACCTCTTCCTTATAGGTCTTGAAGGTGTTCACCTTGTTGAAGGTCGGGCATGGGCTGTAGACGTCGATGAAGCTGAAGCCCTTGTGGTTGATGCCCGCGAGGATCAGGTCCGCGAGTTTTGCCGGTTCGGCGGAGAAGCCCCGGGCAACGAAGGTCGCGCCGCAGGTGATGGCCAGGGTCATCGGGTTGAGCGCCTGTTCGGGGTTGCCTGCCGGGGTGGTGGCGGTATGGAAGCCGGCACCACTGGTGGGCGATGTCTGCCCCTTGGTCAACCCGTAGATGGCGTTGTCCATGACGACGTAGGTGAGGTCCAGGTTGCGGCGCATCGCATGGACAAGGTGGCCCGCGCCGATGGCGAAGGCATCACCGTCACCGGAGAAGACGAGGGTCTTGAGGTCGGGGCGGGCAACCCTGACGCCGGT
>DDYL01000166.1:5168-11584 GCA_002347925.1 Chloroflexi bacterium UBA2235
ACTTCGTGGGGTTCGAAGTTCTTGGTGCGCAGGGCCCGGTACACGGCGTTCAGGACGCCGAAGTCGCCGCACCCTGGGCACCACGTGGGCTTCTCATCGCTCTTGTAGTCGTCCAACTGGTGCTCGCGCACCGGAGTGTCAACAGTCATTGTGGAAGTTCTCCTGGTGGTCGCGGTCAGTTGTGTTCAACGGGTGCGATGAGGTCATCGGGCGTGACCAGTTCATCGAGATTGCCGATGATTGGCTTGAGGACAACGCGTCCCGGACCCTGCTTGCCGGTGGCGACGTCACGGATGACGTCGACCAGATGGCAGACGAGCATCGGGCGTCCGCCGTAGACATTGACGCGGGTCACAGGGGTTGGGAACACACCCTGCACGATATCCGCGAACTGCCCGCGGTAGTTGACCTCGGGAATGATGACATGCTTCTTGCGCATGGCGGCTTCGAGTTGGTGCCGGGGCAGGGGCATGACCATCCGCGGGGCGACGAGGCAGACGTCGATGCCCTCTTCGGCGAGGATGTCAATCGCCTCGATCGCGACACCGGCGGTTGAACCCCAGGTGACGATCGCGATCTCGGCATCCTGGTTTCCGTGCAGGACGGGTGCCGGGGCCTCGAGTTCGGCGTGTTCCATCTTGCGGAACCGCTTCTCGGTCATCTGGGTGTGGGTCCGGGGATCGGGACGATGGCGGCCCTTCTCGTTGTGTTCGAGACCCATGCCGACGTACTGGCCTCCGGGCGTGCCCGGGATGGCGATTGGTGAGACACCGGTTTCGGTGTGGGCGTAGCGCCGGTAGCCCTTTGGCGAGTCGTCGTACGGGGTGGCGCCCTCGACCGGCGGGTGCCAGGTCAGGCGGTTCTCGATGCCGATCCTGTCAAGTTCCGGCTGGTCGATGCTCTCGCTGCGGACGCAGACGACGGTATCGGTCATGAGGATGACTGGGGTCTGGAACTTCTCGGCGAAGTTGAAAGACGCAACCGCCAGGTAGAAGCAATCCTCGACCGACGTGGCGGCCAGTACCACGCGCGGTACCTCGCCGTGGCCTCCGAAGGCGCACAGGTAGAGGTCACCCTGTTCGTGACGGGTTGGCATGCCGGTTGATGGCCCGGCGCGCTGGGCGTTGACAATGACGCACGCGGTTTCGGACATGGTGGCAAGGCCGAGGGCCTCGACCATGAGCGAGAGGCCGGGTCCCGAGGTGGTGGTCATGGACTTCTTGCCGGCGAAACTCGCGCCGATGACCATTCCGATTGCGCCAATCTCATCTTCGGCCTGCACCAGGGTGCCACCGATCTGTGGCAGGGTTGGCGCAAGGAACTCCATCACGTCGGATGCCGGGGTGATGGGGTAGCCGGCAAAGAAGTTGCATCCGCCGGCAAGTGCGCCGAGGGCGGTGGCAGTGTTGCCGGCGACGACGATGCGGTTGTGCTGGAGTGGGTTCGGGATGATGTGGAACCGCTCCAAGTCGGCGGAACTGACGTGTTCCTGGACGTACTTGAGACCAGCCTCGAGGGCCTTGAAGTTGGTCTGGACGACGGCATCGCCCTTGCGTTCCCACAGTTCGCGGATGAGGCCGTAGAGGATCTCGGTGTCTAGTGAGAAGAGGGCCGCCATGCCACCGAGGGCGACGACGTTCTTCACGATCGGCATCTTGAGTTGCTTGGAAGCAATCTGCTCAAGGGGGAAGGAGAGGAGCCGGTACCTCTCGGTGTTGCGCGGGGTCACGCTTTCGGGATCGTAGATGAGGAGACCGTTGGGAACGAGTTCCTGGATGTTGACCTCAAAGGCTTCCTGATTGAAGCAAAGGAGCACATCCGGTGAATCGCCGCGGGTGAACAGTTGCTTGGCGCTCAGGCGGATCTGGAAGAAACTGACACCGCCCTTGATTTCCGAAGGAGGTGCGAAGTCGGTAAGAACCTCGAACCCGGCGCGCGCGGCGGCCTGGATCAGCAGTTCACCGGGCTTCTTGATGCCTTCACCGGCCTCGCCGGCGACGCGGATGACCAACGAAGTACGCACCTCGCTGGGCGGGACTTCGCCGTCGTGCGGTGTCTGTGCAGTGACCGTGCGGTCAGCAACTACCATCTGCTGCGTTCCTCTCCAAGATCTCCCTCGAACCGGGCGATGTGTCCGGCCGGTGGCACGTGTGCCCGGCTGGCGCGCGCATCTCGTGGCGCACGTCTTCCGGTGAGGGTCTGACGATCGTTCCCGGGAGTTCCGGGCCGTTTCGGTGCCTTGTTGACGCCAGTCGTCTCCAACTCTCCAGAACGAAGGACCGGACTGGCGTGTCCCGGAACTCCGAACGGTGCCACCGATATCACGGGGATTGTCGGTGCACGATATCCCAAACCCGCCGAAAGGTGGTCGGCCGTGGCACGTACATGGGCCGCGACCTCGAGCAGACGGTCGGAGTTGAGGCGAAATGAAGGCCCGGATGCGGACACTGTGGCGATGACCTCGCCACGGTAGTCGCGCACGGGTGCCCCGGCTGCCGTCAGTTCGGGTTCGAACTCCTCGACGGCCAAGGCAACGCCATCCACACGGATGCGCTGGATCTCCCGCCACATGGCGGACGGATCCGTGACGGTGCGAGGCGTATACGATGCCAGAGGCACGCTGAGCACCCGTTCGATATCGGTGTGGAGGGCGAAGGCGAGCAGTGGCTTGCCGGCTGCTGAACAATGAAGGGGCAGGCGGCGACCGATCCACCCGAGGTGCTTGACAGGGTTGGGCGAAAGGACCTGATCGATGTTGACCGCGGCGTCCCCGTCACGGACGGCAAGGTTGCACGTCTCGCCAGTGGCCTGTGCAAGCGTGACCAAGGCACCGCGGGCGACATCGCGAAGTTCGTACTGGTTCAGGGCGCGTCCGGCGAGGGTTGCGAGTTGCAAGCCCAGTCGGTAACGGCCTGACCGGGGGTCCTGCTGGACGAACCCACCGGCCTCGAGGGTGGCCATGAGGCGGGAAATCGTGCTCTTGTGCAGTCGGAGTCGTCGCGCAAGTTCGGTGACGCCCAACTCCGGCTCGGCTTCGCCGAAGAGCTTGAGCACGGCTACCGCTCGCTCGACCGATTGGATGCCCCCACTGCGTGGGGTAGGCACCGCGCTCATACCACCCTTTTGGCGGTCGCGTACTCCGCGATTACCGCCACAGTGTTGCGACAGACGCAACACTGTCCCGCCTAGTGAAAGTGTAACCGGATAGTGAACCTCCGGCAACACTCGGCGACAGGGAATCGGGCCAAACAGGCACGGTGTTTGGGGATTGGTTCGCAAGGCGACCTACCGCCTGGCAAGGGGAAAGGTCTGGCCCGATGCCGACAGCAGCCAGGCAGGGCGAAGAGGGATGGGTTGGCCGCTTCTGGGTCAGTCGAGACCGACCCCGGCAAGCCAGGCGGTGACGGGCGGATGCAGCGAGGCATCCTGGATCATCGAGACCGCTTCGGCCCCGGTCGTGCCACCGACGGCCCAGTGTGGACCAGATGCGGTGACCGCATGCAGGAGTACCCCGGCGCGGCACCGGTAGGCCTCGATGGTGGTGAGGTCGCCGATTGGTCCGGAGGTGCCCACAAGTGCACCGACGAACGTGACAAGATGCCCCGCCATCGCGCGCACCTCGCTGACCTCATTGAGGACATCGATGATCTCCAGACCTTCCTCTGTCTCCATTGAGACACCCATGTCGATTGTCTGGAGTTCTGTTGCGCCGGACATGCGAGGCCCTTTCGCCGCTGGTGTGGTGGTGTGGGTCCGGGGAAGTCCCACCGGAGGTTGTGTGTCAGGGAAGGGTCAGGATGGACGGCCCATCATCGGTCATCGCAACGGTATGTTCGAAGTGGGCCGCGAGAGACCCGTCGCGCGTCTTGACGGTCCACCCGTCCTTGAGTTCCACGGTATCTGCCCGGCCAAGCGTGAACATCGGTTCGATGGCGATGACCAAGCCGGTCACAAGCGGCACGCCCGTTCCGGGAACGCCGACATTGGGAACGCTAGGTTCCTCGTGCAGTCGCCGGCCCACGCCGTGTCCGCAATAGCGGGTGACGATGCCGTATTTCTGTCCCTTGCCAACGACCTCGACCGCGTGGCAGACATCCCCCAGGAACCCGCCCGGTTGCATGGCCTTGATGCCGGCCTCGAGGGCCGCGGCGGTGGCGTCCATCAGTTTCTTTGGCTTGCCGGTCGCGCCCCCAACCTGGGCGGTGAAGGCGGCGTCGCCGATCCATCCATCCAGGGTTGCGCCACAGTCGATCTTGATGACGTCACCGAGACGGAGGACGCGCTTCTTGCTGGGGATGCCATGCACGATCTCCTCATTGAGGGAGGTGCAGAGGGTGGCAGGAAAACCGAAGTACCCCTTGAATGTGGGGAGACCACCGGCGTCGCGGATGACCGCTTCGGCAATCGCATCCAGTTCGAAAGTGCTGATACCCGGCCGAATCGCCTTGCTGACGGCATCGAGGGCCTGACCGCACAGACGTCCGGCGGCGCGCATTGCGTCGACTTCGCCAGATGACTTGAGGGTGATGTTCCCGCTGATGACTGCTTTTGACACTCCACAGATTGTACGCGGGAGGTGTCCGGTTTTTGGGTGTTCGGACGGGTAAGTGGGTGGACGAGAGATCAATCAACGGAGGGGTGGGACCGTGGTGTGCTGGTGCCTCACCCCCTTCGCGCTGCGACGGGAAATGGGAGATGCTTGACCCGACGGCGTGGCGAGGTGCTATCCCGAAAGGTACGGGATCGTCTGGGGACCTTGGGGGAGGACGCAGAGGGTGGCGTCGGGGCCTGCGCGATCAAGCAGGTCGCGCACGGTCGCCTCGATATCCGGGCACGGGGTCAGGTGGGTGCGGCGCACAATCTCGTCGGGAAGCGACGAGTGCAGGTGGACGTCGCACCGGCGCTGGATCAAGGCCTGGATCTGCGCCTGCCATTGGTCGGGCATCTGGAAGTCGGGTTCGGTGATGCGGGCGAGGATGGCGTCGGGTGTCGCGCCTTCCTCAAGCAGTTGGCGGTACTGGCCGTGGTCTGGGATGCCATCCCAACACTCGGCGGCCGCGATGATCGTCCCCCCGTCTCTGCATACCCGGGCGGCAGCGGAGATCCCCTTGATGGCCTGGTAGACATTGAGGTCCAAGGGATAGCCGCTATTCGTGGTGAGGACGACGTCAAACGGTCGGGGAACTGCCTGCATTGCGGTGTCGTGGACGAAGGCGCATCCCGCCTTGTGCGAGGCCATCAGGTCTCCGGCGAAGACCGCGGTGATGGCGTGCGTCTTGTTCAGGGTCACGTTCAGGTTGAAGGCGCGGGGCATCAGCAGGGCGCTGTCGCGGATCTCTTCCCAGATGGGGTTGCCGTGGGTGATGCCCCAGGTGGCACGCGGATCGCCGATGTTGCGGGCGCCGTGGTTCCGCATGATGGTCTGGAGACCGGCGAGGGCGGGCATGACCATCTTGGGCCCACCCGAGAAGCCGGCGAAGAAGTGCGGTTCAATGAACCCGGTCAGGATCTTCGCCGTGCACGCGACAAACTCGGCATTCAACAGGACTTCGTTGCCGGAGGTCGTATGCCCGACAGCGATCAGTGATGCGGTGTCACGCGCGTCGTGAGTCACGATGCGGTAGTTCTCGAAGACATGGTCACCGACCATCCGACGCATCTCGTCCTCGGTGTTGGCCCGGTGGGTACCGGTGCCATTGAAGATGGTGATGCGGTCGCGGGGCACGACCTGTTCGATCTCGGCAAGCAGGACCGGAAGGACGCGTGCCGAGGGCATCGGTCTGGTGATGTCACAGATCGAGATTCCCACGGTATCGTCGCCACGGAGCCACTGGGTGAGTGGTGGGGCACCGATCGGGTTCCGGAGAGCTTCGCGCAGGGCGTCGGCTTCGTCGGGCAGGCCGGGAACGAACCGTGGTTCGACGATGGTGGTGCGGTCGGCGGGCAGGTCGACGGTGAGGCCGGTGCGCCCGTAGGCGAGGTCAATCTTCATCTGGATGCGGATCAGGGTACCGCGGTCACTGGCGGAACGTATCTGGCCAGGGCGGCCTGGATGACCTCTTCGGCGAGGACGGAACAGTGCACCTTGTTGGGTGGAAGGCCTCCAAGCGCCTGCGCCACGTCGGTGTCGCGAAGGGCGAGGGCTTCGCCAACGGTCATCCCGGTCAGGAGGACGGTGGTCATTGACGCGGCGGCGATGGCGGCCGGGCATCCCTCGGCGAGGAACCGTGCCTCTGCGATTCGCCCGTCGCTGAGGCGGAGGGAGAGGCGGGCGCGGTCCCCACAGACGGGGTTCTCAACCTCGGCGACGGCATCGGCGTTCTCGATCTCGCCGAGGTTTCGAGGGTTCTGGAAGTGGTCGAGGACGATCTCGCTATAGGCGGGCATGGATGTTCCCGATCCGTCTCCCCTCTCCC
>DDYL01000166.1:11610-13877 GCA_002347925.1 Chloroflexi bacterium UBA2235
ACGCAGGATCAGAAGATGCCGAGTTCGGCCTTTGCATCCTCGGACATCATGTCCTTGTCCCATGGCGGGTTGAAGGTGAACTGGACATCCACCTTGCCGACGCCGTCGAGTTCCCGGCTGATGACCTGCGAAATCTGCTGCTTGATGCTCGGTCCGACTGGGCAGAACGGGGTTGTCAGGGTCATGATGACCTGGACGTTCTTCTCGTCACGGATGTGGATCTCGTAGATCAGGCCCAGGTCGACGATGTTGACACCCAGTTCCGGGTCGTCAACCTGCTTCAGGACATCGCGTGCATTGTCGACCGTCAGTTCGAGTTTGCCTGCGGGAACAACGGCATCGGTGGCTTCGGTCGCGGGGATCGTGTCTACCATTGCGGTTCTCTCTTCTGGCTTGAAGCGCGTTCAGGCGTCGGTGGATTCTCTGGGGCGGGCATGTACCGCTTCGGCGAGGGTGAGTGCCTCGTCAAAGGCTTCCCAGGCGAGGAGGGCACATTTCACGCGTGCGGGCCGATTGCGCACGACCCGCAACGACTCGATGTCACCCAGTTCAAGGGTCTCATCGGCATCGCCACGTCCGGTGATCATCGCACGTACGGTTTTCACCCATGCACGGGCGGTTTCGGGTGGTTGGGAGGTCACGGCCTCGGTCATCATCGAGGCGGACGCCTCACCGATCGCGCACGCATGGCCGTCCCACATGACCGGGCCGATCGTCGCGTGATCGACCTTGAGCGAGACAGTCAGGTCGTCACCACAGGACGGATTGTTGCCTTGGCAACAGGCGTCGGCGTCTTCTACCCGGCCGCGATTGCGGGGGTACTCGTAGTACTCGAGGATGATGTCCTGATAAAGGGGGTTCTGGTCGGTCACGGTTTGTCTTGCCTGCGGGTTTTCAACGGGCCGGGCGGTCGATCACCCGACGGAACACGGTCTCGACCTGGGCCAGGCCTTCGCTGAGGGCGTCAACCTCGCTGTTGAGGTTGTACAGGTAGAAACTGGCCCGTGCGGTGGCACCGGTCCCAAGGATCTTGTGGAGGGGATGGGCGCAGTGCTGTCCGGCACGGATCGCGATCCCGCGTTCGTCCAGGATTTCGGAGATGTCGTGCGGGTGAACGTTGCGGATGTTGAAGGTGACCACGCCACCACGGACGGAGGTGTCATCGGTCCCGTAGATGGTGATCGCCGGATGCCGTTCGCGGAGGGTGGCGATGGCGTAGGCGGTGATCTCCTGCTCGTGGTGCCGGACTGCTTCCATGCCCAAGGCTTCGAGGTAGTCGATCGAGGCACCAAACGCGATGACATCCGCGATGTTCGGTGTGCCGGCTTCGAACTTCTGGGGAATCGGCGCCCATGTGGAGCGGTCCCAGTCAACATGACCGATCATGCTGCCGCCGGTCAGGAATGGAGGCATGGCATCGAGGAGTTCACGGCGTCCCCAGAGGGCACCCACGCCGGTGGGGCCGAGCATCTTGTGCGCCGACAGTGCAAAGAAGTCACAGCCGAGTGACTGGACAC
Organism: Chloroflexi bacterium UBA2235; assembly: GCA_002347925.1. Classification (GTDB taxonomy): domain Bacteria; phylum Chloroflexota; class UBA11872; order UBA12225; family UBA12225; genus UBA12225. The sequence continues at coordinate 13,128 of DDYL01000166.1, forward strand.
TGAGTGGCAGGTGAGGGGCAGACTGCGCACCGTCGACCACGACGATCGCGCCGACCGCGTGGGCCAGGCGGGACATCTCGGCGACCGGTGCGATCGTGCCAAGGACATTCGACATGTGGGTGATGGCGACGACTTTGGTGCGCGGGGACAGGAGGGCGCGGTATGCGTCGACGTCCACAAGGCCGTGGGCATCGATCGGCGCGACAACGATCGATGCGCCGGTTGCCTGCGCAAGGACCTGCCACGGTACGAGGTTTGAATGGTGCTCGGCCTGGGTAACGATGATCTCATCGCCGGCCTGGACATTGGCGGTGCCCCATGAACCTGCCACCAGGTTGAGCGATTCGGTGGAGTTCCGGGTGAAGATGACTTCGTCGGGAGACGGAGCGCCGATGAACCGTGCGAGTTTCTGCCTGGTCGTCTCGTAGAGTTCCGTCGCACGTGAGGCAAGGGTGTGGGCCGCACGGTGGATGTTGGCGTTCTGGCCGCTGTAGTACGCCACGAGGGCGTCGATCATCTGGCGGGGCTTCTGGGAGGTTGCGGCGCTATCCAGGTAGACAAGCGTGTGCCCATTTACCTGGGTTGCGAGGATCGGGAAGTCGCGACGGATTGCGTCGACGTCCAGGGAAGGATGTTCGGTGACCGGTGCAGTCTTGTCGGTGATGATCATGCGCGTTCGTTTCAACCCTCACGTGGACCCCGGTCCCCAACCAAATGGAGACGCCCGCACTCCCAACCCAACCCCATCGC
>DDYL01000192.1 GCA_002347925.1 Chloroflexi bacterium UBA2235
GTGCCTGAACGGTTGTCTGCACGATGCACTTCAAGATTGGGCGAAGCTGGCCTGCTGTCTTCGCGACGGCGCTCCGATTGGTGCGTGCCTGAACGGTCCTCCCAGGGGTGGACCCACAATGGTGCGCCATGGAAGCGGGAAGCGCGTACCATCGGGGCGACATCGCGACCGGGGGCACAGATGCCGATCAGTGCATGGGACCACCGGTTCCACGGTGAGGGGGAACGACAGTGAGCGAGTTGCGGAGCCAGCGGCTGCGGAAGGTGAACCATCAGGGTGATGCCCTGCGACTGGGCATGAACTGGACCGAGGAAGATCTGGGCAAGCCCCAGGTCCTCGTGGAGAGTGCGTACGGGATGGGGCATCCCGGCACCTTCCATTTCAAGCCCCTGATCGATGAGGTCTCCAACGGAGTCTTCGAGGCGGGTGGCAAGCCCGGCATCTTTTACGCGTCGGATATCTGTGACGGTGTGGTGCAAGCGCATTCGGGGATGAGCTACTCGCTGGTTTCGCGCGACGTGCAGACGGCGCTGATCGAGATCCATGCCCTCGGGCATCCGCACGACGGCGCGGTCTTCATCTCCGGAAATGACAAGTCGGTGCCGGCGCATCTCATGGCGATTGCCCGGTGCGACCTGCCAAGCATCCTTGTGCCGGGTGGGACGCAGCTGAATGCGCCGAACTATGTCACCAGCGACCAGTTGTGGGGCATGGGTGCGGCGGTATCACGGGGTGAACTGCATCAGGCAGACCTGGAACTGCACCAGAAGGGCGCGTGCCCGACGTGTGGTGCGTGCCAGTTCATGGGGAGTGCCTCGACCGGTCAGGTCCTTGCCGAGGCGCTCGGCCTGGCATTGCCCGGGTCGGCACTGATCCCGGCGCCGTTGGCAATGCACTTGCGGATTGCCCGGGCGGCGGGCAAGCAGATTCTCAAGCTGATCGAGATGGACCTGCGCCCCAGCCGGATCCTGACACGCGAGGCATTCGAGAACGCCATCGTGCTGCACGCGGCGGTCGGTGGGTCCACCAACTCGCTCATCCACCTTCCGGCAATCGCACGCGAGGCGGGGATTGACATCACCATCGACGACTTCGACCGCATTCATCGAAAGGTGCCGGTCCTGGCAAACGCCAAGACGACGGGCATGTATCCGGTGGAGTACCTCTGGTATGCGGGCGGGGTGCCGGCGGTGATGATGGAAGTGCGGGAGTTCCTGCATCTTGACTGCATGACGGTGACTGGGAAGACACTGGGCGAGAACCTCGAGGAGGTTGATCGCGGGTCGTTCTTCATCCAGACGCGCGGGTTCCTGGCGAACGTCAAGGTGGAACAGCGCGAGATCATCCGTCCGCGCGAGGATCCGTTCGGACCGGAAGGTGGCATTGCCGTGTTGCGGGGCAACCTTGCACCCGGTGGTGCGGTGATCAAGCACTTCTCCGTGCCAAAGGAGATGCACGTCCATGTCGGGCCGGCGCGGGTCTTTGACACCGAAGACCAGGCCGTGGATGCGTTGCTGGCGCGACACGTGGTTCCCGGTGATGTGGTCGTGATCCGGTACGAGGGGCCAAAGGCGAACGGCATGCCGGAGATGTACTACGCCACGGCGATCATCGCATCGAGCAAGGAACTCTCGGCGACGTGCGCGGTGATTACTGACGGTCGGTACTCAGGCGCGGCGAAGGGTCCGGCGGTTGGGCACATCACTCCCGAGGCGATGGATGGCGGCCCGCTTGCCCTGGTGCACGAGGGTGACCTGATTGAGATCCATGTGCCAGACCGACGTCTTGCCGTGGTTGGCACGGCCGAGGCGGGCCGTCTTGATCCGGATGCGGTTGATGCCGTCCTGGCAACGCGTCGGGCATCGTGGGTGAAGCCGAAGTCGCGCCACGTCAAGGGGATCCTGTCCTTGTACGGTCGCGTCGGTGCCGGTGCGAACGAGGGTGGTTATCTGGCGTAGGGATCGTCCGGGACGGTCTTCGCGGGGATGGTGGTGCCCCTTTTCCCGGAAAGCGGGTAAGGGGCACATTTCCCGGGCTTCCGATTGCGTGGTTCGGCACCCTGACGAAATCTGGTGCCACGGCTGATCCGCCCATCGAGTGACGCCCACCGCCCGGTGCATCCGCATGATGGCCGGGTGGTTCTGTTCAAGCGCGCGACCGGGTTTATCGCGATGGTTCCTTCACGTGTCCATCAGGTTGCGTGACAGGTCACTTTATTGGTGGTAGAGTGGCTTGCGCTAAGTTTGGCGTTGGAGGAAAGTCATCTCAATGGAACTCAAGCAGACTCGCGAGGGAGTCCTGCGTCTCGGCAGTGCTGCGAGTGCGGCCGCGGTTGCGGGCACCCTTGGTCTCTTCGACGCGCGCCAGGCTGGTGCTGCACCGGCTCATGCCGATGTGCCACGTAATCGCACGTTGGTCTATCTCAATGGTGGGACCGGTGGCAAGTACACCGACATGGGGATTGGGAACCCGTATGCCGCCGGTGCTTCGCACCAGCAGGGCAACGCTTCCATGTGGGAACCCCTCTTCTATTACTCCGCTTTCGCTGACGACATGATCCCCTGGCTCGCCTCCGGCTACACCTACGCCGAGGACTACTCCTCGGTCACGGTCAATATCCGCAAGCAGGCCAAGTGGGGCGACGGCCAGGCCTTCACTGCCAATGACGTGGCGTTCACCTTCAACCTGCTCAAGGACAACCAGAAGTTGACCTACGGCGGGGACATGAAGAAGTACATCAAGTCGGTTGAGGCAACGGACGACCAGACGGTTGTCTTCACGTTCAACTCGCCGAACCCGCGCTTCCTCTTCGAGTACCTCGCATTCAAGTTCGACAACGGTGTGAAGCTGCTCCCGAAGCACATCTTCGAGGGCAAGGAAGTCACCGAGTTCATGTGGTTCGACCTCGAGAAGGGTTGGCCGTGCGGCACCGGGCCGTACAAGATCACCCTCTGGAGTGAGACCCAGAAGTTCCTGGACCGCCGGGATGACTGGTGGGGCAAGGATGTGGACTTCGGGCCCGCATCGCCGGCAGGTGCGGTTCCGGACGTGCAGCGGATCGTGTGCGTACCGTATTCGGATGACAACCGTGCCGCGCAGCTTCTTGCCTCGAATGAAGTCGACCAGAGCCTCGACTTGCGTCCGGGCACGATCAAGTCGCTGCTCCCNNCTGATCACCCACAGCTTCAACCGTCCGCCATTCGGCTACGTCGACTGGTGGCCGAACAGCGTGTGGGTCAACACCCAGGCCGAGCCGTGGAACGACCCGGAAATCCGCTGGGCGCTGGCCTACGCGATCGACAACCAGGGCGCGGTTGACGTTGCCTACGAGGGTGCCGGCCAGACCACCGAATTGCCGTACCCGGACTATCCGGCCCTCAAGCCGTACAAGGACTCGGTCAAGGATCTCCTTGCCAAGTACCCGAACAACAAGTACGACCTCGCCGAGTCCGCCAAGCGCATGACTGCCAAGGGCTTTGCCAAGGACAGCGCTGGCTTCTGGGCGAAGGGTGGCAAGCGCCTCGTTGTCGACATCTACGGATGGGGCATCTGGGCTGACATCGGACCGGTCCTCTCCGAGCAGCTGCGCAAGGCGGGCTTCGAGTCCTCCTACAGCATGCCTCCGGACTGGTACGACCAGGCAATGCTTGGCACGCACAAGGGTGCGTGGTTCATGGGCCACGGGGCGAGCATCGCCGACCCGTACTACACGTTGTTCCTCTTCACGAGTGAGAACTCCATCCCGAAGAACACGACGTCCGGTGGTGGTGGCAACCAGCTCAGCCGCTGGTCCAACAAGGACTTCGACGCCATCGTGGAGAAGATGAACAACATCCCGATGGGTGACCCGCGCGTCCTGGACCTGTTCCATGACGCGATGGCGATCTGGCTGAAGGAACTGCCGAACATCCCATTCATCCAGTGGTTCCATCGGATCCCGATGAACACGACCTACTGGCAGGGATGGCCGACGGTCCTGAACAGCTACTGCAACGGCGCCTTCTGGCACCTAACCTTCCCGCTGGTCCTCCACAAGCTCAAGCCCGCCCAGTAATCGACTGGTGGCGCCCTCTGGCGTCGGTGAGGGCCGGGATACCGCAATGAGCGGTCCCGGCCTTCTCCATGTCACGGGGTCGCCGCTTGGACGGAACGAGGTGACCCGTGCGTACCGGCTATGTCGTGCAGAGAATCCTGCTGTTTTTCGCCATCATGTGGCTTGCCGCCACCATCAACTTTGTTCTTCCTCGTCTTGCAACCGGTCGCGATCCGATTCGGGAGCAACTTATTGCGCAGTCCATGCGCGGTGGGTTCATGTCCCAGTCGATGGAAGTCATGGTCCAGGAGTACCGGGTAAAGTTCGGGCTCGATGAACCACTTCCAAAGCAGTATGTGAATTACCTATGGAATACTATCCGGTTTGATCTTGGCAAGTCGCTGACAAATTATCCGAAGGCGGTGATGAACCTCATCGGCGAGGCGCTTCCGTGGACGCT
>DDYL01000036.1:0-2735 GCA_002347925.1 Chloroflexi bacterium UBA2235
CCCTCACCCGAGGTGGATGCGTACATCGGAACCTGTCCAGAATCGTCACGCGCACGACTGATCATGCTGCGTGAAGCGATCCGGGAGGAGGCACCCCATGCGACCGAACGGATTGCGTACGGGACGGCCACGTGGCATGCCGGTGAGAACATCATCCACATCGGCGGGTATGCCCGGCATGTAGGTGTCTATCCCGGCACAGAGGCGATGATCGCCTTCGCGGACGAGGTTCAGGGGTTCGTGACCTCGAAGGGGGCAATCCAGATCCCGCACGACCGCGAGCTTCCCCTCGATCTGGTGCGTCGCCTCACGCGGTGGCGTGTCGATCACATCGCCGCGAAGGGCGGAGGACGAGGCAAGGCATCGGTCGAACCGGTACGGGATCCCGGCCCAATCCACTTCGAGGCGACCCTGCATCGGTCTGACGCATCGGGGGCCGCCTGCTTCGTGGATTTTCCGTGGGACCTGCGCGAGACGTTCGGCAAGGGCAATCTGGTGCCGGTCGTCGCCACCTGGGATGACCGGGTGGAGTACCGGGGCAGCCTCGCGCGCATGGGTGGCGAACACGCCATGCTGTTGTGCCGGAAGGATGTGCTTGCGGAACTTGGCAAGGGCCCGGGCGAGGTAGTGCACGTGACGGTCACCCTGGACCTCGCACCGCGTGAGGCCGATGTGCCCGATGCCCTCGCCACGGCCATCGATGCCGAAGCGGGTGCGCGCGCGGCGTGGGAAGCCCTCTCGCCATCGATGCGCCGCGAATTTGCCCAGTGGATTGCTGATGCCAAGCGCCCGGAAACGCGCGACGCCCGGCTATCCAAGGCGATCCCGATGATCCTCTCCCGCAAGCGCCTCAAGGGCTAGCCCTCACGCATTCGCATTGCACTGACCGGAAACGCACGCCCTACGGTGCCGGTGTCCTTGTCCGTGTCGGGGTGCCCGTGCGGGTCCGTGTCGGGGACGGCGTAGCCGTGCGACTTGGGGTCACGGTGGCCGTCCGGGTACGGGATGGGACCGGTGTGGCCGTTGGTGCGGACGTTGGTGTCCGGGTTGCGGTAACGCTTGCGGTCCAGGTCACCGACGGCGTTGTGGTTCGTGTAGCGGTCACGGTGGTCGTGCGGGTCGGTGAGGCCGTCGCGGTGACCGTTCGGGTCCGGGTTGTGGTCGGGACGGACGTCTGTGTCGGCGTTGCGGTCCGCGTTCCCACCGTGGTTGGCGTCCGGGTGCCGGTACCCGTTGGTGTCCCGGCGGCCACGAGTGCGCGGATCTGGGTCGCGGCACGCGTACCCGAAAGGTATGCGCCGTGGACGGTGGCGAAATACGTGCGGTGCGTGGCCTCTCCCGCGAAGAAGATCCTCCCACTGATCGGCTGTGCCAACGTATCACGCATTGCTGGTGTCGAACCGGTGGCGTTGTACGAGTACGCACCAAGGCTGAACGGATCCGATCCCCACCGCGTCACCTTCGAGGCAACCGGGGCCGGAATGGCATTGCCGAAGATCGTGCGGAGAACCGCCAGGGCCGCTTCGACTATGGCGGCATCGGTCTTGGTCTCGATGGCCGTCCCGTACTGGGCGGCGTTGAACCCGACAAGGATTGGCCGTCCAGTCGGTCGCGCCAGGCTGATCCAGTCGACCCATTCACCCCGGCGCGGTGTCACGTACTCGATCCAGTCGGTGGACGGATCCCAGAAGACCGTTGGAAAGGCGAGGGTGCACCGGTTCAGCACGCCCATTCCCAATCCACCGATGGCTGCCTGCTGGATGGCGGGGAGGGCGGGCGCAAAGGTCACCGCACCCGATTTCAGTACGCCAAGGGGAAGGGTCACCACGACGCGGTCGGCAACAAGTGTGGAACTTGCCCCACCCGTCGTCGAGGTTGCCGCAATGACCACGGTGTTCCCCGCGATGGAGACGTTTGTCACCCTCTGCGACAGGCGGATGTCGAGTCCCCGCGCCAACAAGTCGGTGAGCGCACCGTACCCATCCGGCAGGACCTGGTCGACCCCTGGAAAGGCCACGTCATCGTCAAACCACCAGGTCGAGAGGGCCTCGCTGCTGGCCGCGTATTCGTGTTCGTACTCCGTGCTGATGAGGTAGTCGACCAGCAGCTGGTCCTCCGCGGTCAGGGTGGCGTACCCGACCCCCGAAAGGATGGTCGTGCGGAGTGCCTGATCCGTGGAGGCGTTCTGTCCGGCCGTCACCGCCGCCATCATCGAGGCACGCAGGACCGCCAACCGCTGCACCTGCGCACTGGCAAGCGGGGCACCGGATGCCTGGTACTCCCTGGCGGAATCGACATCGTGTGTGACAAGCCGTGCGCCGGCGGACTGGGCGAGGGTGACCAACGGGTTTCCGGTGCTGCCGTGGATCCATCCTGCGCCCATCTCCACCGGGAACCCCAGGGAGGAATCGGTCCAGATGCGCCCGCCGATCCGGTTGCGCGCTTCCAGGATGGTCACGGTGTAGCCCGCATCCGCGAGGGTGCGGGCGGCGCCCAGTCCGGCGATGCCTGCACCGATCACGATCACGCGTTCGCCCGCCGCCCCGGCCGGTTGGGGGTTTCCGGACAGCGCAGCCCCACCAAGGATGGTTCCCAGCACGCCGAAGACGGACCTCCGGGCACGCTGGCCAGACAGCAGCCCCGGGGCGTCCCGCTCCCGCTGGTCAGGATGTGCCAAGGGACACCTCGCTGACGAACCTGGTACGGCGCGCGACCATACGGATGCCCTCAAGAAC
>DDYL01000036.1:2795-4477 GCA_002347925.1 Chloroflexi bacterium UBA2235
CTTCCCTTGCCTACAAATACCGTCGATTACCCAATTCGGACCAGTCATCCATCTTTCCGGGCCACGTAACGGCTACGTACCGACCCGGTGTGTCAGGGTGTCCGCGTCGGGCGACGCGTGGCGGTGCGGGTCGGGGTCACGGTGGGTGTTGCCGTTGCCGTCCGGGTCACGGTGCGGGTCGCGGTGGCGGTCCGGGTCACCGTCTTGGTTGCCGTCCGGGTCACGGTTGGCGTCACGGTCGCGGTCGCGGTCCGGGTCACCGTTGCCGTCTTTGTCGCGGTCATCGTCACGGTTGGGGTGGTTGTCACCGTCGGCGTGCGGGTGATGGTCGGGGTTGGTGTCAGGGTCTTGGTTGCCGTCCGGGTCACCGTGACCGTCGGCGTATTTGTAGTGGTTGGCGTCACCGTTGCGGTCGAAGTCCGGGTGGGTGTCTGGGTGACCGTCGCGGTCATGGTCCGGGTCGGGGTGACCGTGACCGTTGCGGTGCGTGTGATGGTCGGCGTCGGCGTCACCGACGAGGTAGGCGTGGTGGTCGGCAAGGCGGTCCGCGTCGGGGTGACGGTGACGGACCGGGTCACCGTCGGGCTGGCGGTGCGCGTCACGGTGCCGGCGGACTGTCCGAGGGCCATGGTGAAGGCGGCATCCAGGTTCAGCCGACCCTTGCCATACGCGTTCGGGTTGGCACGGGTGGTGGCGTCGGCGGTTGCCGATCCAAGCAGGATGCTGATGACCTGTGCGCGTGTGAGGGTGGGGAAGGTCGAGAGAAGCACCGCGGCAGCCCCGGCGACGTGTGGTGACGCCATCGAGGTGCCGGATTCGTAGGCGTACGCCACCGGTTGCCGCTTGGTGGTGACGAATGTGCTGTAGATGTTGTCACCCGGAGCGGCGATGCCAGCTGATGCCACGTAACTCGTCTGGGAGGAGAACTCCGCAACGACCCCGGTGCTTGAGGTGGCCGCTACCGGAATCAGCTTGCCCGCCCCGGCGGATGTTCCCGCGTAGGCAGCTGGCCAGTCGGCATCGTTCATCATCGAACAACCGTTGAGTGACCACGAGGCACCACCGCAGTTCCCGGCGGAGGTGATGAAGACCACCCCGGCAATCGCAGCCGCGTCGATGGCGTCCTTGTCGGCCTGGGATTCCCCACCGCCGATGCTGAGATTGATGACCTTCACGCCCTTCGAGACGGCCCAGTCGATACCCGCAACTACCCCTTCGTCGGTGCCACTGCCATTGGCATCCAGCACCTGGACCGGCACGATTTGCACCGGCCGGTCGCCCGCGACGCCCGCGACGCCGACGCCGTTGTTCGTTGCCGCGGCGACGATGCCTGCGACGTGACTGCCATGGCCATCGCCATCATTGGGCCAAGTGGCACTGTTGCCGGCGTTGTAGGCGAGGCAGGTGCCACTGTCACACCGCCCCCACGTGCTGTTCGGCGCGAGGCGCGACACCAAGTCCGGGTGCGTGAGGTTCACGCCGGTATCCACGATGCCAACCAGGACGGTCGTACCCGCATTCAGTGCGCCCGCACGAGGCCAGACGGCACTGGCACCGCTGCTGACCAGTCCCCACTGGACCGGGTACGACGGGTCATTGGGGGTGTTCAGGATGGCCGATGGTGCCGGGTTTGCTGGCAGGTCGGACCGTGAGGCGTCCATTTCGCCGACGCCGCGCATTTC
>DDYL01000036.1:4502-8227 GCA_002347925.1 Chloroflexi bacterium UBA2235
CGGAGGGTTGCAAGGGCGGCATCCAGGTCACCGGCAGGCACATCGACCGACTGGATATCGAGGTCTGGCAGGTTGGGGGTGACGGCAGCGGTTCGGACCGCCCGCACGGCCGCCCCGGGTGAGACGCCAAGGGCACGGACATATCCGGCGGCGCGCATCACCGGTGAGGGATGGGTGCGGTACAGGATGCGGACGGTTGCACCCGCAGCCGTGGAAGCACCCGGGATTGCCGTTGGTGCAATGTCACCGGAGGCCCTCGCCATCGGGGAAGCCCACATGACAGACAGGGTCAGGAGTGCGACGGTGAACCGGCCGACCCAGCGAACGTTCATCAACGACATTTCCCACCGTGCCGATGGTACTCGGTGGAGGCCTCAGGCAGTCGCTGATCAGTTTGAAACACTCATTGTTCGCCGCGCGTGACACCCGAATGCCGTGGGTTCGCCACCGTGGGCGCACGACATGAAGTGATCGGGAAAAGTGGACGGACGCCTGTCACACAGGCGATTGCGCAATACCTACGACTTCGAGATGCGTCGCGAAAACCGGACGGACGCACCCGGAGGTTCATGCAATGAGTGCAGGATCCAAGCCCCAGACACTTCCCCTTGATGACCAATCGCGCGCCGTGATGGCCCAGGCGGCCTCGTTCGCCTCACACGGACGGAAGGATGCGGACGACCCGACCCCGGTGGTCGTATCCGGCCGGCACCTGCTAGACGCCCTCGAGGCCGGCGTCCCCGGCGTAGCAGTGACGGTGGTACCGGGCACACGCACGACCGCGCAGGTCAACGCCGTACTGGTCGCGTCGACGCGGATCGCGCTTGAGGCAGGTGCACCGGCCATCACGCCCGAACACCTCCGCGCCGGGGTTGCCGATCTCTTTGCGGCATCCGGCATCAACGCCGACGCCCTGATGGCCACGCGTGCCCTCGTGCGCCAGAACCACTGAGAAGAGTGCCGTGCCACCCCCAGGTGATGGCGTGGCACGGGTTCCCCTTCTGGTCGCACCGGTGTCACACCGGTGTCACACCCTTGCACCATGGAGGTTTGCCATGATCCCTGAACCGCTTGAAGCCCTCGGACGTGTTTTCGAACAACTGGAGATCAAGCATGACTTCGAGGATGAGCGCCTGCTGACCGGGTTTGGCGGGACCAACGCGCCCTATTCCATCTCCATCGTTGCCTGGCAGTCGGCCGAGGAGTGGTGGAACTTCGACCTGCGCGCCTACATCCGGACAGGTGGACGCCACGCCGGATCATTTCCGCTGATGGCCGCGTCCCCGCACCAGTTCGACGAGGCGCACCGCTTCCTCAACTACCTCAATGGCCGGTGGCTGACCGCCGGACATGCCTACATCGATCCCGATGACGGTGACATCTCCTTCCGATGGACGGGCCCGTTTCCGGCAGCGATCACCGAGGCTTTCGCCGATCATCTCCTCGGCGCAGTCTCGCAGATTGACCATTTCTTCCCGGAACTGCGGGCAATCCTGGCGGACGGGATGACGGCGATGGGAGCGATTGCGTCGCACAACGCACGGGACNNCTGCCGACCGCGAGGCCCGTCAGGATCAACCCGACGATGACGCGCAGGGGAACGATGCCAACGAACCCGAGACCTTCCCCTTCCCGGAATGACCGCCTCCCGCCCGGTTCGTCTTCCCTATTTTTCTGGTAAACCGATGTGGGCGAGGGTCTTGCCACAGGGCTTGCCCCGGTAGAACCAAGCGAGGGCCCGGGTCAGCGCGGGATCGCCCGGGGCCACCTGAAGGAAGAGGGTCAGGCACGACCGGTATTTCTTGGCATCAATGTCACCGAGGATAAGCACCGGGTCAGTCTTGCCTGACGTCATCGTTGCCTCGACACATTCGCGCAGGCGGGGTCCGAGGATGGGGTGATCCCAGTACGCCCGCGCCTCATCCAGTCCGGAGATGCCGTACTTCTTGGCAGTTGGACTCTGACCGAGCGAACGCAACTGGGGTAGCACGAACCACATCCAGTGTTCCTGCTTGTCCCCGGCGTGCAGTTCGGCGAGGGCGGTGTCGTAGACAGACTTGCCGGAACTCCCCGCCAATGGGGCATCCTGCGCCACCGCGAACCGGTTGAGGTCGAAGGGATCATTCGCCATCATGAAGGCCTCCATCTGCCTAGCGTTGCGTTTTCCAATCGGGGGCGACGTGGTCGGCAAGGCGACAACCCTATAGTAGGCACTTGATCGCGCAGTCGCTTGATCGCGCCCGTGCGAGAGAAAGGGCAGGGAACGGCACCGTGAAGATCCTCGACCTCGTCACCCGAACATTCAGGTACACCAACCACACGGTTCGTGACAGCGAGGGGCATACCCATCCGGGCCCGCCCCACGACGCCACCCAGTCGGTCCTGGAAATCGTCACCGACGAGGGTGTCTCCGGCTACTGCTTCGGGGCGTCACCCGACGTCATCGCGCAGGTGGTGAAGCCACTGGTTGTGGGGCGCGATCCCCTTGACCGCGAGAAGATCTGGCATCACCTGGTGGAGATGCAACGCGGAAACCGGGGCCTCTCCGACCGCGTCCTTGCCACGGTTGACCTGGCCCTGTGGGACCTCGCCGGACGCGCACTCGGGCAACCGGTGTACAAACTGCTTGGGGCGGCGCGCGACAAGGTCCTGGCCTACGCCTCGACGATGTGCGGCGATGAGTTGCCCGGTGGGCTTGATTCGCCGGAGGCCTACGCCGCCTACGCGCTGGCCTGCAAGGCGCGTGGCTACCAGGCGTTCAAGATCCACACGCGCATGCCCCCGATCGCCGGCACGCCCAATCCGCGCGAGGACATCGCCATCTGCACCGCGGTGCGCGAGGCAGTCGGCCCCGACATGGCACTGATGCTCGACAGCTTCCATTACTACACGCGTGAGGATGCCCTGCGGATCGGGCGCGCCCTTGAGAAGCTCGACTACGAGTGGTTCGAGGAGCCAATGCCCGAACATTCCATGTCGTCGTACATCTGGCTTACCGACCAACTGGACATCCCGATCGTCGGCCCGGAGACGGCCGAAGGCAAGATGTACACGCGGGCCGAATGGATCATGCACCGGGCGTCCGACATCTCCCGCGCGGGGGTATTCGACAACGGGGGCATCACGCCGGTGATGAAGATCGCGCACCTGTGCGAGTCGTTCCGGGTGCAGGTGGAGATCCATTCACCGGGCGCCGGGAACCTGCACGCGTTGTGCGCGATGGCGTGGCCCGGCAAGTACTACGAACGTGGGTTGCTGCACCCGTTCATCGACTACGAACGCCCACCCCAGTGGTTGCGCACGATCGATGACCCGATGGACGATGAGGGCTACGTGCACGTGTCGTCACGCCCGGGCCTGGGCCAGGACATCGACTGGGACTACATCGCAGCACACGAGGTGAAGCGGTAGGGGAGGCGTGATCGTGGGATCGCCAACCCCACAGATCGACTGCGCCCCACCAGTCCGTCGGGAACACGACTAGTAGGCGGGGAATGTGCATCGNNGCCGGCCCATCGCATTCGCCACGACCGCACTCATCTGGGCGGGCAACGCGGTCCCTGCTTGGGGTGACAAGTTTTGGACGGTGTCTTCCTTGGCACGTGATCCTGGGAGCGCCAACCCCACGAGATTGACCACGCCCCATCAGTCCGGCAGGAACCACGACCCATGCGCGAGGAATGTGCAACGGGCGGTGACTTCTGCGATGCGTGATCCTGGGAGCG
>DDYL01000001.1:0-1460 GCA_002347925.1 Chloroflexi bacterium UBA2235
CCGTGCGAACGCACCTTCCCGATTTCGGTCAAGGTGCCATCGTGAGAATTGATCGCGAACGACGCGACCGCCCCGTCAGGCGTCCCCTGGAAACCGTCACGCTCACAGACGGCATAGAGGAACCGTCCATTCTGATGCCGCGCAACAAACGATGGACTGTTGACCGGTGCCGTCTGCACGTGGTGAAGCGCGCCGGTCGCGCCGTCAAGTCGCCAGACGCCAACCCCCTGCCCATCTTCCTCGTTCCCATAGCAGCCCGTATAGACCGTCCGATCCATGAGTAACCTCCTGTTCCCTGCGTTTTCGTCGTCGAAGCGTACACACACCGTTGGCGACGGGGTAGGGTTGTGGGGCACATCGTGACCGCCATGACATCATGACAACCGTGCCTCCCGACAATCCCGGCCTGGGCAGTACCCCACCCGGACTCCCACCCGGAACGCTGGCGGCGTGGGAGTCATTCTGCCCGCCTGTCCGCACCGAGCTGGTGGCAAGCCAGGAACCGGGTACCCGGGCAAGATCATCGGCGCGCGCCCTGTTCCGGCGCATCTCGATGCGTCACTCGGGCCACACCAGCGAACCCTCGAAAACCGGAGCGCCCGACGCCGGCGGCAAGATGTCCGCCAGTCCGCGCGTCCTCGTGATCCTTCCCGGGCATCTCGGCGACCTCATCGTGGCGACACCGGCCCTCGCGTGGCTACGCGCCAATCTGGGTGACGCCACAATCACGGTCCTCGCCGGGCCATGGGGGCAAGACGTCGCCGATCACTGCCCCCACGTTGACGCCGTTGAGATCTGCCGGTTTCCCGCCTTTGACCGCACCACCGCTTCTTCCCTCCCAACTGGGCAGGGAGGGAGAGCGAAGCGCATCTACATCAGCGGCAAGGGGGTGGGGCTGGGGTTCCACATCACCCTTCCTGCGCCAGTCGCCCGGATCCGCGACCTCACGACGCATGCGATCCGAATGTGGCGCGCCGACCGGTTGCTTCGTCTCACCGCCGACCGGCTTCGGGGACGATTCGACGCCGCGATCATCGGATCCACCGACTTCGGTTGGGGGGCCGCGCTTGTCGCCCTCGCCGGGATACCGGTGCGTGTCGGGACGGCAACTCCAGATGCAACCGCATTCCTGACACACACGGTGCCGATCGACCACGTTCCCATCGGCGCCTGGACCCGAGGCCTGCCTCGCCGGAACACCGCAGCGGTCCTTCTGGATCTCATAGACGTCTCCACCGCCGCCTTGCGCCCGGTGTCATTGTCATCTGCAGTACGGATGCCAACCGCACGGAAATGGCGCGATGCCCCGTCGTCGGAACTCCGTCTTCGCTACGACCCAAGCACCGCCGAGGTTGCCGAGGCCGATCGCGCATGGTCCACCATCAACCGCCACCTTGAAATCCCACCCCCGGAGGCGAACTCCTCAGGGACCTCGCTAAGCGAAGCGCATCTACATCAGC
>DDYL01000001.1:1561-1777 GCA_002347925.1 Chloroflexi bacterium UBA2235
ACCTATCCGGCGCGCGTCATCCTGACCGGAACCGCCTCCGATCGCCCCGAAATCGAAGCAATCATCCGCGCGTGCACGGCCCCGGTCCGTCCCCTCTCCTTCGCCGGAACCGTCCGGTTCGGTGCCCTCGGTGCCATCCTCCCGCGCGCGCGCCTGGTGATGGGACCGGATAGCGGTGCGATCCATCTCGCAGCCGCACAGCGTGTGCCGACCCTG
>DDYL01000001.1:1859-2012 GCA_002347925.1 Chloroflexi bacterium UBA2235
GGACGTTCCCGTCGTCCACGTCTCATCGGCACGCGCCTGCGCACCATGCCACCGCCTGTCGCTGCCCCCTCGCGACCAATGGCCAAGCGACGCGTCCTTCAACCAGGAAAGTCGGGACAGGGCCGGATCGGTTGGGACGTCCACGGCAAGATC
>DDYL01000001.1:2153-3253 GCA_002347925.1 Chloroflexi bacterium UBA2235
GGGGCGGCGGTGCGCGCAGCGTGTTGCAATCAGGGGCAATGGGGGCGGTCAAGCGTGCGCTGAACCACCTCTACCGAATGAAGATCGGCGCACTTCTCCAACCCATCACGATCCTGACCCGATGGTTCGGGCGTCGTCCGTCAACCGAACCACGAAACATCCTCGTCATGCGCTTCGGACTCCTTGGTGACGGCGCACTGCTGATCCCGGCCTTGCGCGACCTCCGTGGCCGTCTCACACCCCCTCACCGAGACGCAGGCCCGACGGGAATGCATGGCGGCCGGCGCGCCCGCATCGATGTCCTCGCCACACCACTGCAGGCACCCCTTTTGGAAGCCCTGGTAACCGACGGCACCATCGATGGCGTGGTTATCTGGAGTTCCGGTGATCTCACCGAACTCCATCGCGCCCGACATCGAGACAACTGGACATCCGCCCTTGCCACCCTCGCAATCCTCCGTGCGAACCATTACGACCTCGCATTCAGTTGCTATGGGCACCTCGGAAGTGCGGTCGCGCTTCTTGCCGGGATACCCATTCGGATCGGCTTCGGGTCCGAGGCATTTCCCGGAACCCTGACCCGAACCGTTCCTGGGACCCGCTACACCGCCGGGGTGCATGAATCGTCGTACAACCTCGCGGTCATTGATGCCGGTTTCAGGTCGCCATCACACGACAACCATCCGGCCGACGTCCCTTCGGTCTTCGTTCCGCGCGAANNGAAACGTCCGACGTCAACCATTTTGCCGAGCGCCGCGCCGCCCTGATCGCGCACGCCGGACACCAGCACGGACCCGATGACCGCCTCACCCACCCGGAAGAGGCCATTGCCCGGATTCCCGGTGGGGCCGCCCCATCGACCACCGGGAGCAATGTTCCCACCGCATCCACCAACGTCACCTCTGACGACCCCCACCACGACCCGACCGCGGACCCGACCTCCGGTGGCCGTCACACCATCACCGTCAGCCTTGCCGACCGCAACTCCACGTGCGACCGCTTCCGCATCCCCTACGCACAAAGCCACCTTGGGTCACTCCCCGGTACCGCGGCGATGGGGGAGGCGCAGGTCACGCGCAGCGTCTTGCAATCAGGGGCAA
>DDYL01000047.1 GCA_002347925.1 Chloroflexi bacterium UBA2235
TCCGGCGGGAATGACCTCCGGGGTGAGGTTGACGGAATCCTCGAGCGAGCCGGGATGGATCCTGATGGCGGGAGTGTGCACCTCCTCACGATGCCCCGCGTGCTTGGCTACGTCTTCAATCCCATCAGTGTCTACACCTGCCACCGGGCCGGGGGCGCCCTGCAGGCGGTTCTCTACGAGGTGAACAACACCTTTGGAGACCGACACTCCTACCTGTTTCCAGTTGGCGACTTCGCAGTCGGTGGGGGTACATCGTTGCGCCATTCCTGTGCAAAGGCATTGCACGTCTCGCCGTTCGTGGACATGGGGATGCGGTACGACTTCCGCCTTCGACCGCCGACCGAGACCTTCGGTCTGCGCATCGACGTGAGCGACGGTGACGGTCCCCTGCTGGTGGCTGCCGAACGGTTGCGCCGGCGCCCGTTGACCGACCGCGAACTGTTGCGCGGGTTCCTGGAGTTCCCGCTGCAAAGCCTCAAGGTCATCGCAGGCATCCATTACGAGGCATTTCACATCTGGCGAAAGGGCGTTGGTTTGCGCCGTCGTCCACCGCCGCCTTCAATGCCCGTCTCGGTCATGGCCCTTACCACCCCACCCCACCACCCCGCCTGATTTATATGCTTCGCCGAGCACACCGCCGCTGATGGCACACCCTGTCCCCCCAGATCGCACTATGCTTCGCGCACACCACACCAGCGAGGACACGACATGTCGGACTTCGGACAGGCCCCGCGCAGAACCCAGCACGAACCGGGAGACGGGAGTGGGATGGCGACGTCCCCGGTTGCGACCGGTGCGGTGACGATGCGGATCATGTCCGGGTTCCTGGCGAAGGCACTGGGTGCTGCGTTGTCGCGCATGCACATTGGCGGTCTCACCCTTGTCCTGCCGGATGGGCGACGGGTCGAAGGGCGTGGCCCGGTTCCGGGTCCGGCCGGCGTGATCCACGTCCACCGTCTGCGATGCCTCGGGCAACTGTTGTTCACGGGCGACGTGGCCTTCGCCGAGGCGTACATGCGCGGCGACTGGACCACACCCGACCTTGCTTCGGTGATCGAGGTGGTGGCACGGAACCGGGAAGCCCTCGACCAGGCGATCGATGGGTTCGGCCCGGCTCGCGCCCTCGACTGGGTGACGCATCGCTTGCGGGCAAACTCCAAGGCCGGGAGCAGACGCAACATCTCGGCACACTACGACCTGGGGAACGAGTTCTATGCCGAGTGGCTTGACGAGGCGATGGTCTACTCGTCGGCGATCTTCGAACGGTCCGAGGCGACGTTGGAGGAGGCCCAAGCGGCCAAACTCGACCGGGTGATGGATCTGGTGGATGCCCAGCCCGGGCACCGTGTCCTGGAGATCGGGGTCGGCTGGGGTGCCCTGGCGTCCCGGATTGCCCAGTGCGTCGGCGCCCACGTCACCGGCCTGACCCTTTCGGCACACCAGCTGGCGCACGTGCAGGCCCTCGCGGCGCGTGACGGTCTGTCGGACAAGATCGACGCGCGCTACGAGGATTACCGCGATGCGCGCGGAACCTTTGACCGGATCGTCTCGGTGGAGATGATCGAGGCCGTCGGACGGGCCTATTGGCCGGCGTACTTCAGCGCGCTGCGGGACCGTCTCCGTCCCGGCGGGCACGCGATCGTGCAAGCCATCACCATCGACCATGCCAGGCTTGAAGAGTACGCGGCGAAGCCTGACTTCATACAGATCCACATCTTCCCCGGCGGGATGCTGCCTTCGATCGAGGCTATGGCAGATGAGGCGGCGCGTGCCGGGTTGTCGTTCGAATGTGTGGAACGCTTCGGGGCGAGTTACGCACGGACGCTTGCCGAGTGGCGTGGACGCTTCCTGAGTGCATGGCCGAGGATCGAGGCGATGGGCTTCGACGACGTGTTCCGGCGCAAGTGGGAGTACTACCTTGGCTACTGTGAAGGTGGCTTCCGCGCTGGGGCGATCGACGTGGGCCTCTACAAGTTTGCCCCGGTGCGGTAGCCATTGCCGTTGGGGGGTGGGACGCTCCCGCGCTAGTCGCATGTGTCTAGGGGCCGAGAGAAGCTTGCACTCCGACGCCGGTCTCGCCTCTTGCCCCGCTGCGCCTCACGCTTCAGTGGAGCAACCGGAGTTCGCCGGTGCGTGGGTGGAATGTGACTGGCGCACGATTAGCCGCCGGGCTACCGGGATCTTGCGGGCGATCCGGCGGTCGAGGTGGCTTCCCCGTCCGAGCGCCTCGTCGACATCGTTTTCGAGCAGGTTCGTATCGACCATGTGCCATCTGTACTGGTCGATGTACCCATCGTCATGCAGGTGCCGGCGGTCGCAATAGAGCTCGGGCATTGTGTCTTCCCTCCTGTTGGAAGGGTTGTCATTCACCTCTTCCGACATGAGGGAAACAGTCATCGTCCGGGGAATGTGAGCCCGATACGTCCGGAGATCGGGAAGTCCTTGTACGGGCCTGTGACTGTTTGCCCGGACCCGGTCAACGCGTCTGCGCGCGAAGCTCACGCCTCACCAATCGCGAGTACCATGGCGTCGCGCGNNGGCGCGAGGGCGCGAAGGGAGAGCAGTTGATGGCAGTCGTGATGGGTGGTCGGCCAGGGGGCGTGTCGGGCGTTCCGGGTGGCGATCACATGCGGATCTCGATCGGGCAGTTCAATGAGGCGACCCACGAGAAGATGGTGTTCGCCAAGCAACTCGGGTGTGCCGGGGTTCTCCTGAACACGCCACGGTTGCCGGGCGAACACCGGTGGGAGTACGAAGACCTCGTGCGCCTGCGCGAATACGTTGAGAGTTACGGCCTGAGGCTCGAAGCTCTGGAGAACACCCCCAAGCACTTCTATGAAGGTGCGATGCTCGGCACATCCGAACGCGACCGGCAGATCGAGCACTACCAGGCCACCATCAGGAACGTCGGGCGGGCCGGCATACCGATCCTCGGCTACCACTGGATGCCAAGCAGCGTGTGGCGCTCGCAGGGGACACCCCTCCAGATCGGACGTGGCGGGGCGCGGGTTACCGCATTTGACATGGCCCTTCATGCCGATTCGCCGAACACTCATGGCCGGGTCTACGGCGCCGATGAGATGTGGGCGAACTACGAGTACTTCATCAAGGCGGTCATCCCCGTTGCCGAGGA
>DDYL01000219.1 GCA_002347925.1 Chloroflexi bacterium UBA2235
TGCCAAAGGAAACGGCCCCCAATCAGATCGCTGATCGGAGGCCGTGACGACGGTCAGAAAAGAGCAACTTTTCGGCTAGGCGTCGCGTCGTCGCGCGGGACGTGGGGCAGGTCGTCGGGCGAGACGCGGTGGGGCGAACGGACGTCGTCCGGTTCGGGCCGTCGACGGTTCCGAGGAAGATTCGGACGGATGCGCCTCAACCTCTGACCACGACGGCGCGCGGACGGCGTGCCGGGGCAACGGTTCGGAACGGCCTGCCCACGGAGCGCGTCGCGCGTCGGATGCAAAGCCACCCTGATCGCCACCGCGGTAGCCACCAGACCCACCCGGACGCGGACCGCGGTCGCTGCCACGGTAGCCGCCGGAATCACGTCCACTACCCTGGTTCATGTCACCGGCCATGTCGGCAGGTTCGGCAAGACGGACCGCGACCGAGCGGCCACGGATCATCGTGGACTCGAGTGCACTGAGGATGACACCGGCAAGTTCGCCCGGCACGTCCACCACGGAGTGGTGTTCCTGGATCGAGATCGAACCGATTGAACGGCCGGGGACGTTCGCCTCCGAGGCAATTGCGCCCACCAGATCCTGGGGTCGCACACCGGCAGCACGTCCGGCGCCGATGAAGATGCGGGCGACCGATCGTCCACCTTCGGCTGCACGGGCGGCGCGGGCTGGCGCCTCGCGGGCCTGTGCCTCGAGCCGTTCGGCCTCGACCGCGGCCGACACCAGGATCGATCCGAGTGTTGAACCATCCCGACCGGCGGTACGCGCGGTGTCCCACAAACGGAGGGCAGCGGCCGCGATTGCAGCGGCGTCGAACTGTTCGGAGAGTTCGGCGACCAGTCCCTCGTAGGGACCAAGGTTGCCGGCAGCGATCGCCGTGGCAACCGTCACCTGCGCCGCCGCCCGGCGCTTGATCGCAACATCGCCGAGGGTCGGCGGGCGCTTGCGGATGATCTTCGCCCGCAGGGCCATCTCGATCTGGCGCATCGCCCGTCCGTCACGCGGGGTGACGAGCGTGATTGCCTCTCCCTCGCGCCCGGCGCGGCCGGTACGGCCAATCCGGTGCACATAGACTTCGGGGTCCCACGGCAGGTCGAAGTTGATGACGTGAGTGACCCCGGCAACGTCAAGGCCACGGGCTGCAACGTCGGTCGCAACCATCACTTCGACGGCACCATCGCGGAACCGACGCATGACGCGTTCGCGTTCGGCCTGCGCCATGTCGCCATGGAGACCGGCGGTGCGATAACCGCGCCCGTGCAATCGCTCGGCGATGTCATCCACGGCGCGACGGGTCGCGCAGAACACGATCGTCGGGCCAGGGGCCTCGACGTCGAGGATGCGTCCCAGGGCCTCACCCTTTTCCATGCCACCGAGGTCGTAAGCAACCTGGGTGATCTGGGGCACCATCGCCTGGCTTGGCGTGACCGAGATATGTTCCGGACTGCGCATGAACCGGGTGGAAAGGCGGACGATCGGCGCGGGCATCGTCGCAGAGAAGAGGGCAATCTGCACCGGGGGCAATCCCTCCGGAAGCTTGACGATCGGTGCCTGGTTCCGTGCGGCCGGTGCGCCGGGCATGCAGGACAGGATTGCCTCGACATCATCGATGAAACCCATGTCGAGCATCTCGTCGGCCTCGTCGAGGACAGCGAATCGGACGGCCGATAGGTCCAAGGTACCCCGCCTGAGATGGTCGAGCATGCGTCCCGGGGTCCCGACGACGACGTGCGCCCCGGATCGGAATGCCTGCAACTGGCGTTCGTACGACTGGCCGCCGTAGACCGGCACGACGCCGAGGTGGCGGAAGCGCGCCATCGCGTCAAGGGCCTTGGACACCTGGATCGCGAGCTCACGGGTCGGAGCGAGGACGAGTGCCTGGGGCTTGCGGATCGATGTGTCAATGCGTTCGAGGATCGGAATACCGTAGGCAGCAGTCTTGCCGGTACCCGTCTGGGCCTGCCCAATGACGTCGCGTCCGGAAAGGAGGAGGCTGATCGTCGCCTCCTGGATCGGAGTAGGCGTGCGGTAGCCGAGTTCGACAATGGCACGCATCAGCGGTGCGCTGAGGTCGAAGGCAAGGAACCCGTTGGGTGCCTCAGGCTCGGCGATCGGCTGGTCGTCGGCCATCTCGCCCATCTCGGAAAGTTCGACGTCGTCCATCGGCGTCTCGGTCATTCGTTCTGTCGTTACCAAGGTCTGTGTTCCACACTTTCGATCGGGAGACACCTGTCGTCGGTCCGGCATCGTTCCGGAACGGCGTCCAGGGGTCGGTTGATCCGGCGCCATGCCGGTGGTCCGGGCCCGTTGACACGGTCCCGTCAAGGTGCGTATTCCGCCACGAGTGAAATCACCGGGCCAGACTGGCGCACACCGGAAACCCTCCTCGGTCGGTGGACGCGACCAGACGAACGCACGCGTGGAACCGAACCCCGCCTCCGGGGTCACATGGATGCCACGCATGGCAACCAACGGCACACACACCCGCTCGCGACACTGGTGCCAGCGAACTATTCAACATGGGCATACCGGCCCATGTGCGCGGGTGTCCGCATTCGACTCCGTAAGTGCGTGAGCGCCCACCGGCGCCACGATCACCACCTGGACCCCTCATGGGATCCGGCACGGAAACACCGCTCAACGTGGCCAGTGGATGCGGGACATTTCGATGCCCGCCCGCATCCAGGGTGAATGGTGCAAGTGCACCCACCGTCGCCACAGGCAACGTTCACCCCCCAAATCCCCGACTGGAAACCTTGGTGCATCGCACTCAGGCGTATCCGTCCGGGGCGTCCGGGTCGGGCAATCATAGCACGCACCCGGGGTCGCCCGGTCATGCCCGTACGGAGACATGGGTACGCCATGTATCGTGACCTGACCGAAACCGCACCGATGGCGCCCGGACGGGGTCATGCACACCGAAGCGCAGAGGGCCATATAAATCGGGCGGGGTGGGGAGCGCAGCGAGGGGTGAAGCACAATGACACCGGTCACTGGGACAACCGACCCGGACC
>DDYL01000089.1:0-4141 GCA_002347925.1 Chloroflexi bacterium UBA2235
TCATACACGACCTCGATCAGCTTGCAGGCCGCTTCGGCCACATGGACATTGACCGCCGCGACCGCCGCGATGGCATGACCCTTGTAGAGGACCTTGTCGCTCGCAAGGATGTTGTCGCTCATGTGCTTGAGATTGCCGCCACCCTCGCCAAGGTCAACCTCGCGATCCTCGGCGGCAGGGAGATCGGCGGCGGTCACCACGGCATGGACCCCGTCGAGGGCACGTGCCTTCGTGGTGTCGATGCTGACGATCCGTGCATGGGCGTGCGGACTGCGCAGGACCTTCCCGAACAGGAGGCCGTTCAGCCGCGTGTCCCCACCGTACGTCGCGCGTCCGGTCACCTTGTCCACGCCGTCATGACGGACAGGGCGGGTACCGACGACGTTGTAGTCGCCATGGGAAATGATGATGTTCGCGCCACCATTTGCCGAGATGACGCGGGTCGCCGCATTTTCACTGGTGGGACGATCGATTGTCGTCGTCATAGCCCTGTCCCCCTGTCAATTGCCCCAAGCCTGCACAGCGTCGCGCGGGTCTGGGGAAAACGGTCACGCTTGAACCGATCTGGCCTAGTGCCCAACCCTCATGATGTCCGAGGCGTGCATCACGGCCCGAACGATCTTGTCGTAGCCGGTGCATCGGCACAGATTGCCCGAAAGCCAGAACCGAACCTCATCCTCGGAAGGATGCGGATTGTGCTTGAGCAATTCCGACGCTGACACGATGAACCCCGGCGTGCAAATGCCACACTGCAACGCGGCCTGTTCAAGGAAAGCCGTCTGGAGGGGGTGGAGCCCTCCCACCGGGGCAATGCCCTCGATGGTCGTGATGGACTGTCCGTTTGCCTCGACTCCGAGCACGAGGCATGAGTTGACAAGGCGTCCATCCATGACCACGTTGCACGCGCCACAATTTCCGTCAGAACAGCCTTCCTTGGTGCCCGTCATGCTCAAGACGTCACGCAGGCACTCGAGAAGCGTCTGGCGTGGCTCCGCCAGGAACTGGACCGGTTCGCCGTTGATCGTCGCCACGACGACGACTTTCGTCGTTGAATGGGCATCTACCGCAACCATGTTGGCTCGCCCTCCCTTAGTTTCTTGTGGGGCCGGTCCGAAAAACGGATGGCCGGCCCATGGTTGATGTCGTAGCAGGTCAGTGTGCGGCTCCGTTTGTGCGGACACGGTGCGCCTCATGCGCCCCAGGCACATGTTCGCCACGGGCACGGGCAATCGCACCAGCGAGGGCGCGCTTCGTCATGACCCCGGAAAGATGGACGCGCTGCGCAATCGTTCCACGCATGTCGGTGATCGGCTTCGCTGCCGCGCGGGCGGCGGCTGCCGCGGCATCGAGGGCGGAGTCTTCCCCGCGGGTACCGACAACTGCCTTGACCGCATCGGGGACGCCAATCGGCGTCGGGGCGACTGAAGTCAGGAAGACCCGCGCCTCAGTCACGACGCCGTGGCTGTCCAGTGCAACCCAGGCGCCCGCCCCAGCAACCGCGATGTCCATCTCGTTGCGTGGAATGAAACGCAAGTAGTGACCTGCACTGTGGGCACGAGGTGCGGGCAAGCGGATCGCGACAAGAAGCTCATCTGGGTGGAGGACTGTCTGTCCCGGCCCCGTGCAGAACTCGGCGACCGGAACCTCCCGGTTTCCGCTCGGCCCGGCGATAAGTGCCACTGCCCCGGCAGCTGCCATTGAAGGGATGGTGTCGCCAGAGGGGGCACCATTGCACAGATTGCCTCCAAGCGAGGCGCGTCCCTGAATTGCAATGCCTCCGACAATGCTGACCGAGTCGATCACGCCCGGGTACCCGGCAATGATCGCCGGATGGGAATAGACCTTGAAGCACGGCACGGCCGCACCGATCAAGACACTCCCGTCGGCATTGACACGGATTTCGGTCAGATCAGGGATGCCCTTGACATCCACTACCCGGTCGATCTGACGGCGACCCGACTTCAACTGCACCAACAGATCGGTGCCACCAGCAAGCGCCCGCGCCTTGCCGGGCTTCTCCGCGAGGAGTGCCACGGCTTCGCTAACGGACCCTGGGCGCACGTACTCAACGTTGTCCATGCGTTCGGTTCCCCTCCAGCTATCTTCTCCCCCGCTTCGCGCTCAACTTGGCCACTCCCCCGTTGCCGGTTGATGGGCACCAAACCGCACTTGGCGAAGGCTTCTACTCGCTTCACGACTGACGAGCCTGCCAAATTGTCAAACAATCCGGAAACATCTCGGCAGATCACATTCATGGTACCCGGCGGGGAGTGTGTCTGCATCCGGCACGATACGCTGTTGGGGCGGAACTCCTCCGAGATCAACCGTTGCCACAAAATCAGCACTGGAGTAGAAGATTTGAGCCTGCGCGCCAACTTTGAAGAAATTGTCATGCTCTCCGTCATCGGAGAGATCGGATCCCCTCGCCGTCCATTCTCTCCATATGTAGTCACCCACGATGGCCGACCGGTCACCGTCCCGAGCTCTGGTGGAATTACCTACAACGTGAGAGTTGGCGACCGTGCCTCCGGATGGGCATGTGACCACGTCGAACCGGGCGCCACCGTCCGCAACAAGGATGCGGATGAGAACAACGCGCTGGCAATACTTTCCTGCATCGGGAATGAGGCGCATGTCGTTTCGGGAGAAGGGAAAGGGTCGGTCGGCACCGTAACCGGCAAGCACGGGGGCGCGGAACACCTCATGATCGACTTTAGCCCTGAGGTTCTCAACAAGCTCACGATCGGCGACAAGATCCAGGTCCGCGCCTACGGCCGCGGGCTGCGCCTGCTTGACGCACCCGAAATCAAGCTCATGAACATGTCGGTGCAACTGCTTCAACGTCTGCCGGCAACGGTGGCCGAGGACGGGTCACTCACCATTCCGGTTGCCGGAATCGTGCCCCCGGAACTGATGGGATCGGGCGTGGGATCGAATGCGGAACGCGGGGACTACGACATCCAGACCCATGATCGGGAAGTGCTTGAGGCTAACGGTCTGGCAAATCTGCGACTTGGCGACATCGTGGCCGTTCGCGACCAGGATCACTCGTTCGGTCGGGGCTACCGGAAGGGTTCGATGGTCGTCGGGGTCATTGCCCACAGCGACTGCATGGTTGCCGGACACGGTCCCGGGCTGACCACGATCATGACCTGCAACACGGGGAAGTTGCACCCGGTGATCGACCCTGAACACGCAAACATCGCGTCAATTCTCGGCCTCAGGTAACCGTGCGCCGTGCCATCCTGACCAGCAACCACGACCACCGTGGGTACCGGGTCAGGATGGCACAGATCCCGGGCTCATCCAGTTACTTACGATTACCGAGACCAAGGCGATCAGGCAAACCACGACGATTGACAGAATAACTGGGTCCCTGAGAGTAATTTCCTCATCATCGGCGTACGTCTGAACCGTCGCACGGGGTGATTCTCGAAAAACACGGCTCAGAAAAGCCGCCACCGGTGACACGGACCACGGTTCCTTGGCAACCGCAGGCCGCAGCCACTGCGCGGGGATCTCGGCCGGCACCGTGGGCAAAAGTTCCTCGTCGATTGGCCGTAAAGATGTGCCGTCACCAACAAGCACAGGTGCCGGGCCCGAAGTGACAAACCCGTCCGACCGGCGCGGCGCACCGAGGCCCTGCCGGCGAAGCGCCTCCTGGGTTACGTGAGGGAGGCTTAATCCCCAACGGCGCTGTGAAGCAGTCATGCTCTCGAAATCCAGGCCACCGCAGGTGTTGCAGGATGCGCTGTCTTCCTCGGCATATGGTCGACCGTCCAGATGCATCCAGTCGGTCCACCGCTCACCTAGCCCGGTGTCATCCGAGTCTTGGGGCGCAGATGGGTCAGACCACAGCAAGTAGGCGCCGCCGCAGAGGCGACACTCCTGCCACGAAAAGGGAAGCATCATCGGCATTAT
Organism: Chloroflexi bacterium UBA2235; assembly: GCA_002347925.1. Taxonomy (GTDB): domain Bacteria; phylum Chloroflexota; class UBA11872; order UBA12225; family UBA12225; genus UBA12225. The sequence goes on from DDYL01000089.1 coordinate 3,922, forward strand.
GGTTGCATGACTTCCCGGTTTCGTGCCGACTTCAGGTGGTATCGCCACATCCTGGCACCGCAAACCGCCTTTAACGGCCCGCAATCGCGCAGATTGGACAAGCTCGCAAGAACCCGGTATCATTCACTTCTGCGACGCGGGGTGGAGCAGTGGCAGCTCGTCAGGCTCATAACCTGAAGGTCGAAGGTTCGAATCCTTCCCCCGCAACCAATTGCTCAAG
>DDYL01000089.1:4176-7282 GCA_002347925.1 Chloroflexi bacterium UBA2235
TAGCGAATGACGCGATCAGCGACCTGCCTCGGCGCGTGATGACCTCTCGACTTGCGAGGAACCCGGCGAAGATGAAAAGCACGCCAAGGAACTCCCCAAGGTAGAAGGATGTGGTCAAGCCCCACCGGTTCAGCGACCCAGTGATGCTCGGGGTCAGCGCACCCAGCGCGATGAACAGGTTTGAAACGGCGCGTTCGGCGTTACGTCCTTCACGCCAATACGCCCACCCTGAATGGAATGCACCGAAGAACAGCATCAATGCGCCACCGATATTGAGCATCGGTGTGAGCATCCGCACCTCGGGCGGCAATGCAGCGCCCTGTGGAACGCCCGTCAGTGGGTCCAGCATTTCGGCATAGGTCACCGGTGCGCCTAGGACCTGGAAGGCCGCGTACCCACTTCCAGCAACCAACGCAATCAGGGCGGCATGACCGGACCACTCGGGCCATTCCCACGCGACAAAGCCAAGAACGACGCTGGCGCCGATTCCGGCAAACGCAAGCGCCATGGCCGCTTCCATGCCGGTTTGCTCGCCGGCCTGCAAAAGCTTCCCGGCACGGTACACCGCCGGGATGCTTCCGAGAAAGATACCCGCCGCGGCGAATTCGCCATAGCCAGTCGTCCGAAGGAGGTAGACCTCTCCCAGTCCTAGCCATGCGGCGGCCATGACCGCGCCCGCGACATACCAGGTGCGGTAAATCGCTTCTGACCATCCCCAAGCCTGGCCAATCGCATCGGCACCCGACGCAAGCCCGTACCAGACCATCCCGATCGACCAAATGAGTTGATGAGGTCGGCGCCGGTCGGCCCATTGGCGGGCAAGAATAACGGCGAATGCGATACACAGGAATGCAGACGCTGACGGCAGGACCGGTGAACGGGTCGCATTCCACATTGCGGGCCTCCTGCATGGGCGGACAACGTTGCTGACCCGCAAACCCTCCATTCAATGAATTGGAGGCGCCGTAACGGGCCCGGCAAGCCAACGACCCACCAAGAATCTACGTGAGATGGATCCTAGTGGGCGTGCCCCGCGTGACTGGACCACGCGGCAAGTCCGAATCGCTTGCGGTCTACCAACCCGGCTGAGCCGGTGGCCACTGACGACCATCCAAGCAATCGCATCCCATTCAGCGCGACCACCACGGTCGCGCCGGTATCAGCCGCGATCGCCAACCACAGGCTAGCCATGCCGAAGACCGCCAGCACAGCGACCACCACCTTGACAAACAACGCAATCGTGACATTGGCGATGATTGTCCAGCGGGTCCGTCGTGCAAGACCGAGGAACCATCCGACACGGGTCAGGTCGTCGGCAACAATCGAGACATCCGCCAGCGCGTGTGCAACATCCGCGCTGGCCGTTCCGACAGCAATCCCCACGGTCGCGACGGACAGCGCGGGGGCATCGTTGACACCGTCGCCAACCATCGCCACACCACCTGAATTCCCGGCAGCTAGGGTGCGGATCAGGCGAACCTTGTCCTCGGGCAGGAGCCCGGCATGACGATCAGCCGGCAGCACATTGATTGCAGAAGAAACCGCCCCAACTGCGCCAATCGAGTCACCAGAGAGGACTACAACCCTCGAAACTCCACCACGGCGGAGCTGGTCTACCGCGTCTTTCGCTTCGGCACGACGCTGATCGGCGATCCCGAACACACCACTCACGGTGCCCAAGGATCCGGGCCGAGGAGGTCCACCCGGTGACGGGTGATCGTGCTCTAGCGGCCATTCCGCGAGAACGACAGGTGTTTGACCCGATTGGTCGATGCTCGTAAAGGTCGCCGAGAGACCTGACAGATCACAACCATTCTCGGCGATCCAATTCGGCTTGCCGATCAGGATCTGGCCACCGTCAATGACCGCCGAGACGCCACAACCGGGGACGGATTGGAAATCGGTCACTTCGCCCGACCACGGCGAGTGCGCGCGTGCGGCACGCACGATCGCAGACGCCATCGGATGCTCGGACATCTGCTCGACCGCACCGGCGATCCGTATGAGGCGGGCCAAGCGGGGTTGGTCGAGGTCACCATCAAGTACCTGACCCTCGGTAACTGCAAAGACAGTCTCAACTTCGGGAAGCCCGTAGGTCAGGGTGCCAGTCTTATCGAACGCAACAGTCCTGACCAGTCCGGCCCGTTCAAGGGNNAACGGCATTCCGGACGATCACCCCGTTTCGTGACGCGGCGCCAATTGCGGCGACGATGGCAACCGGGGAGGCCATCAGCAATGCACAGGGACATGCGACGAGGATCAACACCAGGGCGCGGTCAAACCAAGGAGCAATCGGGTCACCGACGATCCACGGTACGAAGAGCGCGACAATGATGGCGACGGCCACGACCAACGGCGTGTAAACCTTGGCGAAGCGTTTGACCAACCGTTGCCCGTCGGTCGGCTCCGTGATGGCCTCCTCGGCCACCCGAACAACTCGGGCCAATGCGGTATCGGCAAAGGGGTGGGTCGTGCGCACCTCCAAGTACCCATTTCGGTTCAGGGTGCCCCCAAAAACTGGGTCACCGGGCGCGCGATCCACGGGAAGGCTCTCCCCCGTCAGTGGTGCCTGGTCCACCGCAGACGCACCGCGGGTTACGACACCGTCCACGGGAATCCGCTCGCCCGGACGCACCGCAACAATCGCCCCGACCGGGACCGCCTCCACCAGGGTGGGCGTCTCGAGGCCGTCCGAATCAAGGACATTGGCAATTGTCGGAATCGTTGCGAGCAAGGCATCGACAGAGCGCGCCGTTCGTGACAACGTGAAACCCTCGATTGCCTCGCCAAGCATGAACAGGAACAAGACCGTCGCCGCCTCCGACCAATCACCAAGGGCAATCGCACCGGTGGCGGCCAAGGCCACAAGGATGTTGATGTCCAGCGTGCGGTCGCGCCATATTCCGCGAAGTCCAACGGGAACGACCTGCCAGGCACCGAACGCTATCGAGAGGCCAAACGCCACAGTTCCGAATGGATTGGAATAACCGGCCCATTCGGCAGCGGAACCCGCCAACAGCAACAGCCCGCTCCCGCCCAAAGTGACGAGCGTCGAGTAATCGCCGTCGTGGCCGTGTGCGTCGTGGCCGTGCGCGTCGTGGCCGTG
>DDYL01000203.1:0-4833 GCA_002347925.1 Chloroflexi bacterium UBA2235
GGATCCCCGGGGAGATTTCGAGGCAAACGCGCTTGGCACCCTGAACCTGCTTGAGGCGGCACGAACTCATCCCGGACTGCGCGCCTTTCTCTACAGTTCCACCAACAAGGTTTACGGTGGCCTCGAACACGTCGGTGTCACGGAGGCGGACGGGCGCTACCGGTTCCGCGACGCACCACTCGGCATTCCCGAGACATACCCTCTGGACTTCCATTCACCATATGGATGTTCGAAGGGTGCCGCCGATCAGTACACCATAGACTACGCACGCATCTACGGGTTGCCGTCTGTCTCTCTCAGGCAATCTTGCATCTATGGCCCCCGCCAGCTCGGAGTCGAGGATCAGGGATGGGTTGCGTGGTTCACCATTGCGGCCGTGACCGGACGGCCGATAAGTATCTTCGGCGATGGCAAGCAAGTCCGAGATGTCCTGTACGTCGATGACCTTCTTGATGCATATGACGCAGCGGTCCAGAAGATCGACTCAGTCCGAGGAACGGCAATCAATCTGGGTGGCGGGCCGGGGAATACTCTAGCCATCGGCGAAGTCCTCGCGCACATCGGACCCCGGATTGGCAGGACGGTTCCGGCCAACCATGCCGACTGGCGTCCCGGGGACCAGCGTGTGTTCATCGCGGATATCACACGCGCCTGGAACGTCCTCGGTTGGGCTCCTCGGGTCGGCGTGACCGAAGGGCTTGATCGGCTTCTCGCATGGGTTCAAGCCAATCAGCAACTCTTCACAAACGCTTGAACCGCTGAGTTGAAATGCACCAATGCACCATCTGGACGGAACGGAAACGTTTGTCAGGTATCGTGTGAAGGAAGTGGCGTGACCGCCCTCTCCTCGTTTCTTCCCAGACCATGCCAGAACCCCTGCCCGCCCAAAAACCCGGAATTCGCCTCGACGGCGTTTCGCCACGGCGCGCTTATCAGACAATGGGAGCGCATCCGGCCTCGGTCGGGTCGGTCGATGGCACTCAGTTCACTGTCTGGGCGCCAAATGCCCATTCCGTTTCCGTAGTGGGGGACTGGAACACCTGGCAGTTGCCTGGCCACCAACTCGAGTTCGATCACCAGAGCGGTATCTGGACTGGATTCATCCCCACCATCGGACACGGTGCAACCTACAAGTACGCCGTCGTATCGCGGTCGGATGGTGTAACCACGTTGAAGGCCGACCCCTTTGCCTTCGCAAGTGAGCTTCGGCCCAGCACGGCGTCGCGGATTTGGGGTCCGTCAGCAGAACCATGGAATGACGGGCCATGGGTCGCATCCCGCCCGTATGTCCAAGCCCCGAACCGGCCCATCTCGATTTACGAGTGCCATCTCGGTTCGTGGCAACGGTCACCTGAAACCCCGAAGCTTCCCCTCGGGTACCGTGAACTCGCCCGTCAGTTGGCTCCTTACCTGAAGCACCTCGGCTACACCCACGTTGAACTGCTTCCCGTGACCGAATACCCGCTCGATGAATCCTGGGGCTACCAAGTCACTGGCTACTTTGCGCCAACCGCACGGTACGGAACACCAGACGACTTCCGGTTCTTCGTCGATTACCTCCACCAAAACGGTATCGGTGTCATCCTCGATTGGGTACCTGGGCATTTCTGCAAGGACCAGCACGGACTGGGCCGGTTCGATGGCACGGCACTGTTTGAGCACGGCAGCCGTGTCCGTGGAGAACATCCGGTCTGGGGAACCTACCAGTTCGACTTCGGAAGGCCCGAGGTCCGGACATTCCTCCTCGCAAGTGCACTCTACTGGCTGGAGGTTTTTCACATTGATGGACTGAGGGTCGATGCCGTTGCCTCAATGGTCTGGCTTGATCACGGGCGTCCACACGATCACTGGGAACCAAACGCGTGGGGACGAACCGACCACCCCGAAGCGGTTGACTTCCTGCGCCGGCTAAACCGTCTGGTCCACCGCGAAGTTCCGGGGGCCCTGATGTTTGCCGAAGAGGCCACCACGTACGAATGGGTTACTCGTCGCGACCCGATATCGGGACGGTCCGGGACACGGACACCAGGGTCTGACGGCCCAGTTGACGCAATCACTCCTGCCCCGGTTATCCCCGCCGAGCCGGCCTTTCGCAGTTTGGGCGGTGACTCCCTCGGGTTCGATTACAAGTGGAACATGGGTTGGATGCACGACACCCTCAATTACTTCGCGGCACCTCACGGCAATCGCGACGGTTTGGCCGGGAACCTCACGTTCCCAATCTGGTACGCGTTCGACGAAAGGTTCGTACTCCCGCTCTCGCACGATGAGGTCGTCCATCTCAAGCGCGCCCTACTCACCAAAATGCCTGGTTCAGACCCGGATCGGTTCGCGGGATTGCGAACGCTTTTTGCGTACCAATATGGCCACCCCGGTAAGAAGCTGCTTTTCATGGGATCCGAATTCGGCCAGTGGGGGGAATGGGACGAGGGTCGCAGCCTCGATTGGCACCTTCTCGAGTTCGCGGGAACCTGTGGCACCCAAACTCCCCTTCACCGGGGCGTGCAGGATTTGGTGCGCACCCTCAATCGAATCCACCAAACCTACGGTGCGATGCACGTCCTCGACTCGCATCCCGACGGGTTCCGGTGGCTCACGGCGGAAACCGCATCGCAGGGCGTCATAGCCTTCGCCCGCTTTGGTGCCACCAGCGACCCCCCTGTGGTGGTGGTGTGCAACTTCTCGTCGGAAACTTTGGCCCTGCTTGCGGTTCCTGTCCCCAAGGGTGGCCGGTGGGAAGAGATTCTCAACACCGACGATGCGGCATTTGGCGGATCCGGCAACGTAAACACGGAAATCCTGCCGGTACGTGTCCGGTCCCGGAGAGTGGTGGCGCAACCTACGGCGGATGGACTGCTTCCTCGACGAAAGCGTCAGCGCTCAACCGAAGCGTTGATCACGATTGCTGCAAATTCCGTCAGCTTCATTGCGCCCGTCAGTCGAAAGCGGTTGAAACCGTAGTCGCTCCACCTAGTGAACCGGCGAGGGCATGACCGGTGGCACTGTTCCAGCCACGAGTGCGTCGTACCAAGCCTCATAGGCATCGATGGTCCGTTCTGGATCAAACACAACGCGCGGGTCCTGCTTGGCCACGAGATAACGACCCCGGTCATTCAGAACGCGGACCAAGGCTTCCGCCAGTCCCTGCCAATCGTGCGGACGTACAAGTTCACCCATTCCTGTGGTTCGGATCGAGACCCGGACACCTGGAAGGTCGGACGTCACGGCGGGAGTGCCGCACAGCATCGCCTCGTTCTGCCACATCCCCCACGATTCCGTCGAGTTGGTAGATGGGACCGTCGCTACGTCGCACATCCGGTAGAAATTTGGCATGTCGGCGGGATTCACGTTCCCAAGGAATGTCACCCGTTCACGGACAGGGTCGAGCAATCCCTGGCATTCGTCAAAAAAGGTTTCACCGCGGACCTGAGCAAACTCACCCGCAAACACAACGTGCGCGTCGGGAACCGATTCCAGAATTCGGGGAATGGCGCGAAGCAACACATCCCCGCCCTTGTCGGCCGCAAAACGACCGGCGAAGCCAATGATCCGCCGCCCGTCAAGACCGAGGCGTGTCCGCCATGCCTGTGCTTGCGCGTCATCCGGCGTCCCGATCTTGATGGGCGGGAACACCGTGCGCAGCTTGGAGCGGTTATGGGAGAGGAACCGCGAGTACGCCGCGTAGTCCTGAGAGTACGAGATGATCAGGTCCGCAAGTTCACCCGCGTATCGCAATTCCGTGTGCATGGCTGCCGTGATGGCGTCGTTGAGCAACCCGAACGGAAGGTAGATGTCACAGTGGTGGGTGAAGATAACCGGCTTGTGCATCGCACGTGCGATCCGGGTAGAGATGTATGCGTCAAGCAAGCCTGGCACGTGGCGATGGAAAATGTCGTGGTCCCGGAGCAATCGCTGGAGGTCATACCAGAAGAGGGGCATGACCACCCCTTTCCGAAAACCAAAAAGGACCCGGCTTCTGACGACCTGGACGCCATCAAGGTCTTCGCGCAACGGTAGACGAGCGTCGTGATGTGAGCAAAGGATCGTCACCTGATGTCCGCGGCGTACAAGACCCTCCGCGAGACGTTGCGCATAGATGGTCATGCCGCTGATATACGGAAGGTAATAGCCCGTAAACATCAGGATGCGGTGTCGACGTCGTGTTGGTGAAGCAGAAGTCATTAGGAAGCCACCGGCGTGATCAGAAGAGGCCCGAAAGAAAGCAGTGTCGCGCCTCTCAGTTTGGACATGAGCGTATCGGACGACTGCCCAGGTTCAGCGTCGACGACCGACGATGATGATCCGAGGACTGCCGTGCCTGAACGGTTCCAAATCGTACGACCCGTACAGATCCTCAATCCGCAACCCCGATTGTTCCACAAGCAACTCGAGTTCTCCGACGGCAAGGTATCGAAGCCGGAATGGCGCAAGGTGCCTACGTACCAATCCATCGCCATCAACATCGTCGTAGTAATTCGTCACCGTGACCAATTGTTCGCCCCGGTCAACTGACAGCGACTGGAAGTGCAGCAATTGCGATTGATCGGTACGTACCTTGAGGCAGTGGAGGTAGACCTGGCCTTCCTGAGCACTGTCGGGCAGGCCGTCATCCGGATTGAAGACGTCGATCACGAAGCGTCCGCCGACCCGGACGTGCCGCGTTGCGGTCTCGATTGCTTCACGTTGGGACTGACGCGTCTCGAGATGCATCAGTGAGTTGAGACCAACCATCACAAGGCCAAATTGCCGTCCCAGATCATAAGCGCGCATATCCGCCTCGACGAGTGTGACGCGCCCGTCCTGGGATGCCCGCGAGACCTTTTCCCGCGCAAC
>DDYL01000203.1:4840-7527 GCA_002347925.1 Chloroflexi bacterium UBA2235
GCAAGTGGAACCAAGAGTCGTCCAGTTCCACACGCAAGTTCCAGAACGCCGTCTTCCCCGGCATGCCTTGCAAACCCCTCCCACATCGGGAGGTCGTCGGTGTACGACGCATGTTCATCGTCGTAGTACTTGGCAAAGCGATCAAAGTCGGAAACGGCAAGTGGCGTACGCATCATCATTTCGGTTCCACGGGATCAGGAGTTGTTCGCGCAATCGTTATTGAAACCTTGCCTGCTCCCCACTCGCTCAGCGTCGCCAAATAACCAACACCTCAAGCGCAATGACACAAAATGTCAGCATTACCGTGACCATTGGCGTCCACATTCTGAGCGACGCCAGGAACGCAATCCCGATGACCAAGACTCCGAAGAGGATTCCCTGGCGCACACTGTGAAACCAGACCGCATCGCGATAGCGTCGGGTTCGCCCGTACGCCAATCCAGCCGCCCTGCTCAATGGGGCGACTGTGGCGGTTATCGCGATCAGCAGGAACGTCATGAACCAGATCAGGGCATACGGGGCTGTCGGTTCTACAGAGAACAACAGGCCTCCGAGCGCACCCCAGGCGGGCACCGCAATCGCGACCGAAATCAACACGCCCGGTGATGGCAGGAAGGCGACCAACGTCGAAAGACGGGTGGGAGGCACCGGGGGGGCCGGCACCCATTCCTCCGGATTGATCGCCGCAATTTCCGGAGGCCGTTTCTGGGAACTCCTGAACTTTGCAAACGAGGCGAGCCGGTCGGCAATCCGGGTGATGGAACGCCACGAGACTCCCCGCGTCGATCGACGCGGGCTCGCACTCGAACCAGCAGACTCGTGAACCAACGGGGCCGAGCGACGGCGTCGGGGCTCAATGGCGTTGACCACCCGCATCCCGCTCGCAGCCCCTGACGGCGCAATTGGAGGTGCAGGCCTCGCGCCCGGTCTCCATTGGCGAACCCGGTCAGATTCCGGGATCACCCGGGACTCGACGTCAACAATGCCATCATCTACCGCGGCGCCGGCTTGGCGAGACATAGCACCACGGATAACCGGCAAACCAGACACAGTCTCAGACAGGCCGGCATCGTGGTTTCGCGTCCTCGCCTTCTCGATCACGACACCACCTGATCCTGTTTCTCGCCTACTGCCGACATTCGTCATTCAAACGGACCGGATCCGGGATGCGTATGGGGCGCCTCGAAACCAACTGCTGCTGGCCAGTTCCCGGATGTCATCGCTCGTTCGCGAACCCCCCAAGCGCTGAGTACCACCCGACCGGCACGGGCACGCGAAATGCAGGGCGAAGGTCGGACCCAATGAACCTGGGTGGCCCGAACCGAGTACCGTGCAGTTGGGTCCGTTCACTCGCCGCGTCGTGTCAGATCGCCAAATCTCCGAGTTCCTGGCAATCGCAGGTCACCATTGCGACGAGTGACCTTCTCCCGGTCCAGGTACTCCAGAAACGGAAGGACGTACTTTCGGCTCGTGCCAATCAGATCGCGCGCCTCGGCCACAGTGATTTCCCCACGGATCCGGAAGTGTGATTCGACGCGAGTGACCATCTCGTCGAACGAATTCCTGTCGAAATACACCTCTTCACTGGCCTTCACCAGCGCACCGGTTGCCACAAGCGCACCAACAACCTCCTCAACCGAAGGCGCACCGCGTACCTCCGCAATCGACGCTGTCAGTTCTGTCAACGTCGGCGGCGATAACGGCAAGCGCCCGATCGCCGTGGTGATGGCTTCGGCAACCAACAGCGAAGCTCCGGCAAACCGAACGTGATGCCCAGACGCACGGATACCCGTCCCGCCGTCGACGACGGAATCGAGCGAAACCAACCGTGCGAGTGCGCCAGCGAAGACCCGTGTGGGCAACCCGAGGCGATTCTTCAGCTCCTCCTTCGGCATGAACGGCCTCAAGGGAAACTCTCCGTGATACGCATCGAGAACCGACACAAGTCGGTCACTGATACGGTTCCATCCACCCCGTGTGTAGTTCAATCCTCCAAGCAGGACAATCTCTCCCTGCGCCATAAGCGCCTCTATCAGCGGCAGGGCACTGGCGGGCATCAGTCCACACGCTGCGACAAGATCACCAGTTGAAGCAGGCTCGATGCGGGCAAGGGTTCCAACCACCACATCCTCAGGAGATCCGTCGGCAAGCGCCTCGAGAGCTGCGACCAACCCGGTTTGGCGCCGGCGTCGAACCGCGGGATGCGCGTCAACGATCCGCCCACCGCCCAATGTCTCGCCGGGAGACAGTGCGCGGATGATGAAGTCATCGTCGCGCGCAACCGCAACCGGGTGCGCAAGCCTCAGGTGGACCCAACCGGTGGCCCCTTCCTCGATCCGGTCCCCTTCCAGCATATGGACGCGCGCTACCGTCTCCGACGTACCAGTGTGGAACCCGACAAGCGCCCCGTGCGGAAGCGGCCGAGACACTCCGGCGAGGATCCGGACCCGAACATCGACGGCAAGGGTCGGACGCATGACCCCCGGCAGCGACACGACTGCACCTCGTCCGAGGTCATCGGTTGCGACCCCGGCCAAGTTGATTGCAACCCGACGGCCTGGACGCGCAACATCAACTTTGGTGCGGTGGCTTTGCAGCCCCCGGGCACGGGTCCGTAGCCCGTCCGGGAGCACCTCGAGTTCCTGCCCAACTTCAAGGCTGCCGTCGCGGAGTGTCCCTGTCACGAT
>DDYL01000135.1:0-11188 GCA_002347925.1 Chloroflexi bacterium UBA2235
GGCCTCACCGCCGCCTTGGGCGTGACAACCGGCACGGTCGTGCCGCTCGCATACGCCACCTTCGGCGCGGCCCTGCTTGCCACCCAATCGGACCTCGTCTACCTGATCCTCCAGTACGCGGGTTCCGCCTACCTTGCCTGGCTGGGTTTCCGCGCGCTGCGCTCCCGCCCAGCGCCACCTGATCTTGATCCACTTCGCCTGGCAAGCCCGGACACGCCAGACACGGCCCTCGAAGCGAGTCCCATCCCCACCGAAGTCCCGACCCGCCTTCGAACCTTCTGGACAGGTGTCCTCATCACCTCGCTCAACGCCAAGGCGGGGCTGTTCTACCTGTCCCTCTTTGCAATGGCCGTCTCCGCAAACACCCCCGTGGCGCCACGCCTCCTCTATTGCGCCTACATCCTGATCTCCACCATGATCTGGACGTCGGTCGTCGCCACCCTCTTCGGTCACGGGACGGTCCGTCGCACCTTCCGTGCTTTCGGGCACTGGTTCGACCGCTTCATGGGAGGCGTCTTCATCCTGCTGGCCCTGCGCACCGCCTTCGCACGACGCTAGCCCAACGCAGCCATTGGGGTTCCGGTTGGTCCCACCCCGAATGGTGGTACGCTGTCGCATGCGTCTGAGCCGTGATGGTGGTCGTTACCACCCGTCCCCGGCCCGCACGTCCGGAAGCCACACGACAGGATGACGACGACACCAACCCGCCGCCACCTTCCAATGGTTTCCGAGAGTGCCGGAATCACCGTTCACGAACTGTCCGAGATCCCGACCACCGGGCCCCTCGTCGACTCATTCGGACGCCTGATCCGCAACTTGCGCATCTCGATCACCGACCGATGCAACTTCCGGTGCACCTACTGCATGCCGGAAGAGGGCCTCGACTGGCTTCCAAACGATGCCATCCTGACCTTCGAGGAGATCGACCGCCTCTCACGCCTCTTCGTGCGTCTCGGGATAAACGAGATTCGCCTGACTGGTGGCGAACCTACCCTCAGGCGCGATTTGCCCGATCTGATCGCACGCCTTGCGCCGCTCGAGGCTGATGGCTTGAAGAGCCTCTCGCTCACGACGAACGGCATCCTCCTGCCCCGCCTCGCCCCGGCCCTTGCGTCCGCCGGACTGACGCGGATCAACGTCTCGCTGGATACGTTGGACCAGAAGCGTTTCTGGCAGGTCACCCGCCGTGACGCCCTCGACCAAGTGATGGCCGGTCTCGAATCGCTTGAGGCCTACCCCAGCATCACCCCGATCAAGATCAACGCCGTCGCCGTCCGCGGTTTCACGCGCGAGGAAGACATCCTGGCCCTCGCCGGCCTCGCGCGTCGCAAGCCATACGTCATGCGGTTCATCGAGTTCATGCCCCTCGATGCCGAAGGGAACTGGGAGACCGAACAGGTCCTTCCCGGTGACGAGATCCGTGCGATCATCAACGCCCAGTGGCCACTGGATGTGATCCCGGGCCAGGATCCTTCAAGCACTGCCGTGACCTACCGGTTCAGTGACGGCCTCGGCGACGTGGGGTTCATCAATCCGGTGACACAGCCGTTCTGCCGCACCTGCGACCGCATCCGTCTCACTGCCGACGGCCAGTTGCGCACCTGCCTCTTCTCGGTCGACGAGACCGATCTCAAATCACCGATGCGCAACGGTGCCGACGACACCGAACTCGAACGCCTGATCCGTCGCGCCGTCTGGGCGAAGGAACAGAAGCACAAGATCAATGAAGGCGAAGCCTTTCAGCGCGCCTCGCGATCAATGAGCCAGATCGGCGGATAGACACCCCCTCCCCTCTCGCGTCGAAATGTGGGAGGGGGGTCTCACGCATCTCCCCCGCTACCGGCGAAAGATGTGGGGTTGGTTCTCGAACAGCGTCGCGTTGCTCACCAACGTGAAGACCGCGCGACGCCGGAACTCGGCCAGGTTCGCCGCCCCGGTGTAGGACATCGCCGACCGCAGTCCGCCACTCACTTGGGTGAGGATTGTCCGGGCCGATCCCTTGACCGGCACGAAGCCCGCTTCACCTTCAGGCGCACGATGCTTGTCGACCGCAATCTGGTTGTCGATCATGTACGAGAAACTGGCCTGCCCGCGAACGAACTTGCGTGGCCCGTGGCCGTCGTCGATGACCTCACCCGGTGTCTCGTCAGTCCCCGCGAGGAGACTGCCGATCATCACCACCTGGGATCCCGCCGCCAGCGCCTTTGCCACGTCGCCCGGATGACGCACGCCACCGTCGGCTATCACGGGCAATCCGGTCCCGGCGACGTCAAAGATGGCCGACAACTGCCCCACACCCGTCCCGGCGATCAGGCGCGTCGTGCAGAGGCCACCCGACCCGACCCCGACCCGCACGTACGCCGCCACCGGTTCCGGTTCGAGGTACGACCTTGCCTGCGACGCCGTCGCGATGTTCCCGGTCACGAAGACGACCTCGGCAAGGTCCGGGTGCGATTGCAGGGCGCCGAGTGTCCGGACCAGTCGCGCCTGCCCGCCATGCGCGATATCGATCAGGATCATCCGCACCCCTGCATCGGCAAGTGCGCGGGCAAGTTCGATGGTCGATTCGGGTCGGTCACCAAGACCGATCGAATACGCACACCGCACACCGGGACCGAACCGCACCCGGTGGGCCACGGCCACCGCGACAGGATCGTCGCAACGGGGCCAGAAGGTGCACCCGCCAAGTTCCTCGAATAGCGCGAGCATGTCGTCCCCGACAATCGTGTCCATCGGCGCGGTCACCACTGGAAGGTCGAGACGCCACGGGCCGAACGGCACTGACGTATCCACCCGGCGCCGACTCTCCACCTCGGTCTGAGGTTGGGGTGCCAGCAGGACATCGTCGTAGGTCAGGCTCATCGGATCGACGGTGGAAAGGTCGTACCACGGCCGGGTCGTGCCCCGCGGGGCAAGGAAGACAGGGGCGTGGTCTGGAAGTGCCGGGGCGGTCATCGCCCGGGCCGGGGTCAGTTGTGTCATCAGCGTGAAGGTTCCTGTGCGGATTTGAGAGGTGCCCAGCGGGTACTCGCCTTGGGCCGGGGGCATGGACAGTTGGCGTCCGTGGATGCGCTTGGCAAGGCACCCTCCAGACGCATCGCCACGGAAAAGCATACGCGCCCGACCACCTACAGGCGCGTCATCCTGGGAGCAACGCCACTCCCGTTCACCCACGGGACCTCAACCGGGAAGTTGCCACAATCGCCCACGATTGCGTGACACCAGACAACGATGAAGCACCGAGGGTTACCCAACGACTTCGTCGGCGCGTCACCCTGGGAACGTCGGCGCCCTCGCCGACCCACAATCTGGATGCACCACTTCCTGTGGGTACGTGCCGCGACCTAGGCACCACGCCGTGAACAACCACGGGAACCTGTCACACCCTGCCAGGGTTACCCAACGACTTCGCAGGCACGTAATCCTGGGAACGCCGGCGCCCTCGCCGGCCCCCAATCTGGACACACCACTTCCTGTGGATACATGCCTCGACCAACGAACTAAGCCGTGAACATCTACTCGACCCCGTCAGATCCTGCCGGCGAGGGCGCTGGCGTTCCAAGGCCAGGGCAACCAAGTACCCCGATCCACCCACACCACTTCCTGTCTGAGGGCACCGGCGCGCCGAGTAATCGTCAAACTACCGGGTTGCGCAAGATGCCGAGACCCTCGATCTCCACCTCGACCACATCGCCCGCCTGCAGGAAGATGCCCCGCGCACTGCCGACACCGGCCGGAGTGCCCGTGGCAATGATGTCTCCCGGTTCAAAGGTCATGAACTTCGAGCACCACGCAATCGTCCGCACGATGGAATGAAGCATCATCGCCGTCGAAGTCTCCTGACGCTGCTCGCCATTCACGCGCACAACCATGTGCAGGTTCATGGGATCGGCAACCTCGTCTGCGGTCACCATCCACGGCCCGATCGGGCAGAACGTGTCGGGCCACTTGCCAATCAGCCAGTCGAAATACCCATTCCGTGCCGCCTGCGCCGGGTCACGATCCATCCCGGGATCAAGCTTGCGCCCCGACACATCGTTGAGGGGGAAGTACCCCGCCACGTACTGCATGGCATCGGCCTCGGAAATGCGATGTCCGCGACGACCGATCACCACCCCGAGCTCACCTTCATAGTCGGTCGCAATCACGGGTGCCCCTGGAATGCGGATGGCCTCGCCATGCCCGACGATCGATGTCATCGGCTTGCAGAAGACCTCTGGCACCAGCTGTTCGGCCGGTGTCGTCAGGCCACTTGCACCCTCGGTCCGGTGCGCCATGTAGTTCCCGGCCAACGCAAGCACCTTGCCCGGGCGCAGGATTGGCGCACGCAAGCGGGCACCATCGGCCGTCACAATCCACGACGCCCCAGCCCCGGCATGGGAATGCGCGTGGTCGAGCGCCACCTTTGCCGCGTGCAAGCCCTCATCACCCGCCTCAAGCAGTGCCTCGAGCGACCCGAGGACGTGCGGATGCGCGACATGCGCCGCCACACCAGCCTCGTGCAGGTCAATCCACGGACCCGCCTCCGGCGCATCGTGGGCATCCACAGGCGCGACCAGTCGGTGTGCCCCGTTTGTCAGCGTGACGGTTCCCAGTTTCATGATCGGATCCCTCTTTCTCCCTCCCCTCGATCGGGGCGGGGTGCGAAGCGTATTGCAATCAGCGTGACTAGGGAGAGGCGGGCCGGGATACCCTCGGACCACTCGGCTCGAACGCCGGCACCGTTTCCCGCGGACCAGGCCTCTCCCGTGCCCGGCCTTAGATGTCAGCGATCGGGTAGGTGACCTTCACGTTGCCCCGGTGGTTCGATTGCAGGATGCCGAGCAGGATTGAGAGGGTGCGCCGTCCATCCTCGCCCGTCGAGACCAGCGGAGATGCCGGCGCCTCACCCCGTGCTTTCGCCTCGACGTGCGAGATCACCTCGCGCAGTCCGGCCTCAAGTCCTCCCGTCGCTACCGGTGCCGTCGGCAACAGCCACTTGACCGGACGGGCATCGCCCTGCGCATCTCCACCACCGGGGGCCGGCCTCGCGAGTTGCGTCACCTCGGCAGCACCGGATGAATCGTCCACCGAGATGCGCCCGTGTTCGCAGTCCAATCGCAGTTCAAAGCGCGCCAAGCCATCCTTGTTCGCGCAGATGAAGGCCCGCACACCATTCTCGTACCGCACGTATGCACTTGCCCCGGGATCGGTGGCCGGATCACGCCCGCCATCACCCGCATACCGGGGCGGATAGTCGGAATGGGTGTCGTCGAGGTCGGACATCACCCACGCCGGGTCGCTTTCGGCGAAGAAGTTGACCGTGTCCACCAGATGCGTGGCATTGCGGAACAGCATTGCGCGCGGCCCGGCAAGCGTCGCCACGATCCGTCGCAACGGCCCGAGCGCCCCTGACCGGATCAGCACGCGTGCCTGATGCCAGATCTGGCGCCACCGTCGCGTGTGATCGATCGACAGCACCACGCCGTGTGCCCGGCACGCAGCCAGGATGCGGTCGGCATCAGCCAGCGTCGTGGCGATCGGCTTCTCGCAGTAGATCCCCTTCACCCCGGCCTCGCATGCAGCAACCACGATGTCGGCATGACGATGGTCCGGCGTGACAACACTCAGGATGTCCAGATGCGCTTCGGCAAGCATCGCGTGGAAATCGGTGTAGGTGCGCGCCTCCGGCCAGCGGTGTCCCCAGTTCTGGACGAACTCGGCATTGCGTTCCGGCACCAGGTCGCACGCGCCGACAACCGTCACGTTGGGGATCTGCGCGTAGCCACTCGCATGGTTGTCGCCGTGCGCGTGCCCGAACACGGGATCCGGAATCGGTGGCGGCGCCCCCGCAGCAATGCCCGTCAGGCCGACGATCCCGGCACGATGGATCTTCATGGACTTCTCTCCTTCATATGCGTCTCACCAACCCCATCACCCCTGACCTTCACCCCACACCAACCGGCCGGATGCAGCGGGGATCAGCCTTGTGGCGCCTGAACGACCCGTTGCGCCGTCCCGGTCTCGGATGACCGGATCGCCGCCTCCACGATATCCAGAATGTGTGCAATGGCCCCGATGGGTGCCAGTGCCGTCGTCCGCGCACGCGACGCCCTCAGGAACTGACGGACGAACTCCTCGCCCGGCACCCCGTGGTACGCCGATGACGCCGGCAAGTCGTAGCGCCACTCGCGACGCCCGCCCTCGCGCCATCCCGGTGCCTCACTCATCAGCGTTGCCGATGCACCGTCCGACAGCGGCAAGCGCGCAAATCCCGATGTCCCCCGCAGGGCAAGGAAGGTGTCGTAGGACGCACCCATGTAGCCCGGCACGCTTCCCACCAGGTGGTATCCGGCATTGAACGTGCCAAGTGCCCCGCCCCGGAACCGCAATGCCAGGCAGGCGGTGTCCTCCACCTCAATGGCCTCCGGGTTCCGGTTCCCGACAAACGCCGTGACCTCCGCCACCTCGTCGTCGATCATGAAGCACAGCGCATCCAGGAAGTGGCAACCAAGCCACGACAGGATCCCCGATCCCGCCGTCGCCCGACGGAACAGCCAGTGCGATGGATCGCGGAAGCGCACCTGAGAGGTAATCATCCGCCCCTCGACGCCAAGCAGGTGTCCGATGGCACCGTCACGCACCGCATCACGGACCTGCACCACCGCAGGATGCGCGCGCCAACTCAGGAAAGTGCCCAGAGGGATCCCGGCACCACGCGCCTTCGCGTCCAGTCGATGCAGCGTTGCCGCATCAAGCGCACCCGGCTTTTCGAACAGCGCCGGAAGGCCTGCATCAATGCATGCATCCAGGACCGCCGGGCACAGGTCGGTCCGGACGCACACGATCACCGCATCAAGCGACGCCGCTTCGGAAAGCAGCCCGGCCAACGCGGCTTCACTGCTGGAAACGCGAACCGACCTTGACTCATTCGGAGCGACGGCAACGCCCGCTGCCCCGTCGCGATGGGAAGTGGGCGACGCGGTCGCTGCCGAATAGGTACGCACGACCTTCCGCGTGGGCACGTCCAACGCCGCAAGATCAAGCCCGTCCAGTACCGCCACATGGATTGCCTCGACGTCGGGCAGGACATCGAGGGTCCGCAAGTGCGCGATGGTATGCGGGTGCGCGGTCAGGATGACGCCGACGGTGTATCCGCGATCGGTCATCGGTGAAGGCTTTCATCGTCTGCGTGATCGATTGCCGGGCCGGTGCCGGCTCCGGTCACACGCGACCCGTTCGCATAGACCGCCTGCACGTTCCGCAACGCTGTCAAGTCGTGCAGGGGATCCCCGCCCACCACCAGGATGTCGGCGCGCAATCCCGGCACCAGGCTTCCCGTCTCCGACGCAACTCCCAGTACCTGTGCCGAGTACGAGGTCCCGCCTCGCAACGCATCCAGTGCCGGCAACCCCCACACACCCGACTCGATGATCTCCTCGGCGAAGTGACCCATCGGGTACCACATCCAGGAGGAGTCGCTTCCGCACACGAATCGCGCCCCCAGAGACCGCAACCGCCGGTAGTGGTCCTCACGCACCGCCCGGTACGCCACCAGGACTTCCATCTCGTCCGTTTCGGCCACGGACAGGGGAATGTCAGGGGTCGAGGCAGCCTTGGCCTCCAGGGTCCGCAAGCGGATTGCACCCTGCGCCACCGTGTAATCCACCCACGCACCCGCAGAGGCGATCCGCCCGGCGACCTTCTCATCAAAACGGTCAGTGCCATCGGGTTCCTTGAAGACCCCGTGGATGATCGTCTCCACCCCGGCATCAAGCGCGTTGGTCATGCCCTCGATGGAGACGCAGTGGGCCGCCGTTGGCTTGCCGAACCGGTGTGCCTCGTCAACCGCCGCCTGCATCTCCGCCGGCGTGTAGGCCGCCCGGTAGGGATACGAGGTGCGCGTGCTTCCACCAGTTGCGATGATCTTGATGACGTCGGCGCCTTCCTTCACCACCTGCCGGACGGCTTGGCGTACGCCTTCGACACCATCTGCCTCCTGGCCGAAGTACCAGAGGTGCCCGCCGGTGATCGTGATCGGACGCCCGCAGAGGATCAGGCGTGGTGATTCGCAGATGCCCTGCCTCACCGCCTCGCGCAACTGGAACGAGATCCGGCCCGGCGTCCCCAGGTCACGCAGCGTCGTGACCCCTGAATGCAGGTGTGCCCGCACGTTCCTCGCGGCTTGCAGGAGGAGGAGTTCCGGTGTCACATCCGGAAGCGCGTCCCCGGGCCGGCCGTCGCCAAACCCCACAAGATGGGTGTGCGCATCAACCAGTCCCGGAAGGATCGTTGCGCCCGGGAAGTCATCGATGGCAACGTCGGTCAGGCCCTCGAAATCCGCGACCGGCCCGATCCCACGGATCCGCCCATCCTCGATGAGGACCGCGCCGCGGAAGATCGGCGGGCGCCCTGTCCCGTCCCACACGCGTGCGCCGCGAAGCAGGCGGCGTCCTCCTGACTGGTTCACGTCCGTCTCTCCCTCGCGGCCCGCCGTCTCTCCCGGCACCGCCGACCGACCACGCTACCACCGGACGTGCTGAAGATCAAGGCAATCCCCAGCATCCTGGGAGCGCCACGCCACCTCTCAGGTCCGCAGGCATCCCCGCGCGATCCGGACCACCGCTCCCCCGTCCTGTCGCAACGGGGGAGGGCCAAGCGAAGCGTAGCGGAGCATATGAACCAGGCGGGATTTGTGAGGAACGAACATATAAATAAAGGGGGCGACGGGGGGGGTGAGACCGCAGCGAGGGGTGTGGAAGCGAAGCGTATGTAAATCGGGGGCGATGAGGCCGGGGTTGGTGGTGGGGAACTCTCACCTACGCCCACACCGCCCGGTACAGGTCCACGATCTCCGCCTCCGTGGCAATCCGCGGATTATTCGCCGGACTGCCACTCGCGATCGCGTCTGACGCCATTGCCCCTAGCACCAGGTCGTACGCATCCCGGGCAACCCCGAGGTCAGAGAGTGTGGGCACCCCGACAGACCGGCACAGGTCGGCGATGGCCGTCACGGTGTCGCGACCATCGCCGGATCCGTCGCCAACACCCATTGCCGTGCCAATCCGCGCGTACCGGTCCGTGGCATCCCTGCGAGAGAACTCGCACACCGCCGGAAGCAGCACCGCATTCGCCATGCCATGAGGGACCCCGAAGTACGCGCCCAACGGCCTCGCCATGCCGTGTACCAAGGCGACCGACGCGTTACTGAATGCGATCCCTGCCTCGAGCGCCCCAACCGACATCTCGGCCCGTGCTTCGTCGTCACGCGGGTTCGCAAGCACACGTGGCAATGCGCGTGACAGCCGTGTGATCGCACTCAGTGCTAGCGGGTCAGTCATCGGTTGCGACCGGCGCGAGACATACGACTCGATTGCGTGGGTTAGCGCGTCGATACCCGCCGCGACCATCGGCCTCGATGGCACATCGCGCGTCAGGTCGGGATCGGCCACCGCAATGTCGGGCATCGCCTCCCAACTGGAAATCAGCATCTTGCGGTCACGCGCCTCATCGGTGACGATCACGAACCGCGTGACCTCCGATCCTGTACCCGCGGTCGTCGCGATGCACGCCAGTGGCACACGTCCGCCGGGCACCTTCTCGGCCCCCTCGAACCGTGTCAGCGGACCGTCGTGCGCCATGAGAATGGCCACCGCCTTGGCAACATCCATTGCGCTGCCACCACCAAGCCCAATCACCGCATCGGCACCAGCGGTCGCACAATCCCGATGCGCCCGTTCAACCATCTCCATCGTCGGTTCGCCAGTCACCCGGTCATGCGTGGTCACCTGCACGCCGGCATCGGCGATGGCAGCGAGGACCGCCCGCGCCCCAGCCGTGGCCAGGATGAACCAGTCGGACACGACGAATGCATGACGCACTCCCCGCATCCGGAGAATGCGCCCGATCCCGAGCGACGACCCGGACCCTGTCAGGATCAACCCCGGCACACGGAACTCTCTCATCAGTTACTCCCGAACGGTAATGAAGCGCAGCGAAATCTGGGAGAAGGGGCGCAGTCACGCCGGAAGCCACTGGGCAAACCATGCCTCTGGTCCGTCCGAAACGTACCGGTGCCCACCGTCGAACAGGTCCAGTGACACCGAACCGGGCGCACCCGCCGCCGTATAGGCTCGCGACACCGTTTCGAAGCCAGCAGCGACCGCTTCCAGGGTGTAAAGCGGATCGCCACGACCATTCTGGATCAACAGCGGGCGAGGCGCGATCAAGGCCACGATTTCCGGCAGATCGGCAACCCGCAGGAGCCCCGGCAAGGTATTGCAGAGATCCCACCCGCCAAGACGGTTCCACACCTCGACCTCCTGCCGGATGGTCGTGAAGTAGCCACTCACCACCGCAGTCCGCACGCGCTCATCGAACGCTGACAGGAACATGGTGCGCTTGCCACCTTCCGATAGGCCAACCACCCCGATTCGCGACGCATCGACCCCCGGCCATGCCGACAGGATGGACAGCGCACGAATGTCGTCGAGCAGGCGCAGTCCCGTGTGCGTGTAGCCGAGGTACTCCACCACCCGCCCCATCGCCTGATGATGTTGTGCCCCACGGTCCGCCACGCGTTCGCCGAACCCAAGCGCATCCGGCGTGATCACCACGTAACCCCGTCGAGCAAATCGTGCGCCGAAGTCCGAGTGGTAGCGACCGATCAGTTCGGAAAGTTCCTCCGGCGTTGCGCCGTTGATATCCGCACCAGTTCCAGTCACCAGTTCCTTGCCAAGCATGTTCCCGTGCCCATGCAAGGCCACGATGCCGGCGAACGCTTTGGAACCTGGGGCAACGCTGTCGGACATTGTGCCCGGCACCAGCACGAACGCACTGCCGGTACCCCCAAGCACCCCCTCATACCGTATCTGGTGCCTGACGAACCCTTCTCCGGGGACCGTATCGATGATCTCCCAGGCCGGGGTGGCATGACTGACCGCGTCTGCATCGACGCCGAGGATGGTCCACAGGGCATCCCTCAGCGATTGCTGCCAATCCCTGAGCGCCGTGCCCGGATCCACCCCGCCCCCGGCAAGGTCCGGCAAGCCCAGTCGTGGCCGGATTGACGCCACCTGCCTCTGGAGGAAGTCGTGAGCGCGCAGTCCAGCGGACTGGCCATCTGGCGGAGTAGCCCGCGATACTGCCGGAGGTACGTCGTTCGTCTTCACATCCGGCAGGATAGCCCCAAAGCGACGCATCCTTCGAG
>DDYL01000135.1:11204-23393 GCA_002347925.1 Chloroflexi bacterium UBA2235
GATCGACGCAGCTCCCCTATGCCGTCGCTACGGCGGAGAGGTCGGGGGATGGGGGGCCCTCACAGAAGATCAGGCAAGTGACCCTGGGATCGCCAACGCCCTCGCCGGCCACCTTCGTCATGCCCTCCATCATTCACCCAGCGGGAACCGCCTCCCAGCGGGCCAACGACGTCACNNCCGCCGCCTCATGGGCGAGCGCTGCGTAGATGGGGATCCCCAGCACGATATTCAGCGGAAAGGTCAGGCCGAGCGACAACCCCACGTAGAGACCCGGTGTCGCTTCCGGGACGGCGTGGCGCAGCGCCGCGGGAACGGCGATGTACGAAGCACTCGCAGACAGCACCATAAGCAGCATGGTCTCACCCGGTGGCAGGCCGACCGACAGGGCAAGTCCCAACGCAATCAGCGCGTGGATTGGTGGGGCGGCAAATGCGTAGACAAAGGCTTGCACCGGTGACCCGGCCAGGTTGCGGAGTTGCATCGCCGCCACCGTCCCCATGTCGAGGAGGAAGAAACTGAGCATCCCCTTGAAAAGATCGATCGAGAACGGAGCCATCACCTTCTGGCCGGTCTCGCCCGTCAGGATGCCGACAGCCATTGCCCCGACCAGCACGAGTTGCGACCCATCGGTCAGCGCGTGCCGAAGGCCCTCCTGCCACGTAGCCCCAACCATTTCGGTCCCCGACCGGCGTCGCGCCCGATGGGCAAGCATGAGGGCGATCACGAGCGCCGGGGATTCCATGAGTGCCATCGCCGCCGCCATGTGCCCGCCGTACGGGACACCCGCCTGGTCGAGGTACTGCGTTGCGGCGATGAAGGTGACCGCACTGACCGAGCCGTAGACGGCCGCCACGCCGATTGCTTCGAATTGTCCGATCGCCCGCCGCAGCGCCAGATAGCCGACGACGGGCACCGCAATCGCCATTGCCACGGCTAGCCCGAGACTGACGATGACCGTCTGGTCGATGCCACTCGCCCGGATGGCGAAACCGCCCTTGAGACCGAGAGCCATCAACAGGTAAAGCGACAGGAACCGACCAACTTGGTCGGGGATCTGGAGATTGGACCGGACCAACCCGGCAAACAACCCCACGACGAAGAAGAGAACGGCCGGGTCAAGGAAAACAGGCATTGCCCGAAACACTACACGGTCGCGCGAAAAACCACCGCCTCCACTCCCGTGCGCACGTCACGGCGGATTGGTGCCCACCAAGAGAGGGTATGCGGTCATGCGGGCGTGCCGGGTTCACCAGACTCGTGCAGGCGGTCGCGCGCGGTCTCCCGCCGTGCTTGCACCGGGATGGCGCCGGTGACTCCCGTGAGACCGAAGTCCGGGGGCATGTTGAAGTACAGCGACTCGGTCGCACCCGGAGCGACCACATATGTCTCATGAAATAGGCCGACTGTTGAACCTGACTTCGATGCGGCGCGATAGAACTCAAGCCACGCGGGACGATGCTCGTACTCGTCGTTCCGCGCGTACCGTTCCAGATGTTCGAATGACTTCCAGTACTGCACGACGGCAATGGTGCGACCCCAAAGGCAAAATCGGGATGAGACCATGCCGAGACCCCGGTTTCGTTCCAACTCACGAATCATCCGGGGCATGGCCATAAAGGGCGGAAGCCAATCGGTAGGGCGCGCCCAGTCATGGACGTGCATGCCGATGATGAACACGGCACCGCCCTTAGTCGGGTCAGCCATCAAGCGCGGTGGGATTGCCATAGTTATTCCAGTCCTCCCTTGCGTGCCAATTACGTCTACCAAGACGCAATACGCATGCACATCATGCGCGAATTGACCGTCGCGAAGCGTATATACATCGGGAGCGATGGGGCGGGTTCAGATGTAATCAACGTTTACTTTACGGCACTCATGCGCAGAAGGCCAGTCTGGGACAGCGTACCCGTCCACCCAGTTCGCCATGATCCGGGGAAATCCCTGGGATGGGAGTGGTTGGCGAGGGGGCCCCTGACTACCCGAGCACTGCGCGACGTCAGATCCAGTCGATCTCGTCGAGGCAGAGTTCCCGGAACACATCCCGGTTGAACGAAACCCCAAGTCCCGGCACGTCCGCAAGATCCATGAACCCATCCACCGGGCGCAATGGGGTCTCCACCAGTGCGTTGGCGAGGGGGGTCGTGCGGAATGACTGCGGGTATTCGCACAACAGGAAGTTCGGCGTCGCCGCCGCCAAGTGCAGGCCCGCCGCCAAATGAATCGGCGTGGAGATGCTCGCGTGGACGCACCACCGGACGTTATGCAAGTCCGCAATGAGTGCGATCTTCCGACCCTCGGAAATGCCTCCCGCACGGCACACATCGGGCAGGATCACATCGGCAGCCCGCTTGCGGAACTTGTCGAGGAACTGCCAGCGGTTGCACTCGGTCTCACCATTCGCCACCGGAATGTCCAGGGTCTGGCACAGGGCCGCATATCCATCCACGTCTTCCGGGGGCAGCGGATCCTCGAACCAGCCCGCGCCGGCCCGTTCCAACCGCCGTCCGGCAGCCACGGCCGTGCGCGCGTCGTACACACCGTGCGCATCGACCAGGACATCCGCGTCACCCCGGACCGCCTCAATCACCGCCTCGACACCATCGAGATCCTCGTCGAGTGGACCGCGACCGACCGATAGTTTCATCGCGGTGTATCCCTCGGCGACAAACCCTCGCGCTGCCCGGATCCGGTCATCCACCGTCGCCCCAGGCACTCCAGACAAGTAGCACGGAATGTGCGTCGAGTACGGGCCACCAAGCAGCCGGTAGACCGGTTGCCCAAGCGCCTTGCCGGCCAGATCCCACAGTGCGATGTCGATTCCCGCAATGGCTTCCAGCATCACGCCGGTGCCGTAGCCACGCAGGCGCATGCTCGCGTACAGGGCATCCCAGATTGCATCGATCGCCAAGGGGTCGCGACCGATCAGCTGCGGGGCGAACAGGTCGGTTATCAGCGCCTGCGCGACCCGGGGAATCGGTGGCGAGTGCGCCTCGCCCCATCCCACCAGTCCGTCGTCGGTCACGATCCGGACCAGCAGTACCTCGGCCTGTGCCGGATAGACGCACAGGTGGCGCCCATCGTTCCGTGCGAGGGCCCGGGGGCGGGAGCTTCCCGATGCCTCGACCGTCGCCGCCCGTAATCCGGCACTTCCCTCGTAATCCCGCTGTGCCACAACCCTGAACGATTCAACGCGTGCGATCTTCATGCCCGGTAGTGTGCCCGATCCACCCGACGCCGGTCTCCCACTCACATTGGGGTTACCACCGCGAAGACCGTCTGCCACCCTCGCCCCATTAGGGATCACCATCGCTACGGCAGTCTGCCACCCACGCCCCCTGGGAGCGCCGGCGCCGTCGCCGGCCCGGTTCCCGATCGCCCGAACGTTGTCACCCTCCCGGGCGTTCGCCACACCACAGCCGGTGACCAATCTCGTCGATCACGGGCAGTAGGTCGGCCACCGTGTCAATCGTGAAGTCCGGCCTCGCCCTCGCAAGTGCAGCACTCGAGCGATCACGGACTTCCTGGCGCCCGCGATCATCAAGCGCGTCCCACTCCGCGCGCGTCAACCCGGCCGCGTTGCCACTCGCCAGGATGCCAACGGTCCATGCCCCAGCGTCCCGTCCCTCCAGAAGGCCCGGCACGGTGTCGTCCACCTTCACCGCCGACCAAGCGGGCCACACCCCGAGTTCGATCAGGCATCGCCACATCCCCAACGGCGTCGGACGGGTCACCGGCAAGTCGTCGGCGCACACCATCGCGTCAGGCACGAACCCTTGCGATGCCACAAGATCGGTGATGGCAGCCATCACAATG
This sequence comes from Chloroflexi bacterium UBA2235, assembly GCA_002347925.1. Lineage (GTDB taxonomy): Bacteria > Chloroflexota > UBA11872 > UBA12225 > UBA12225 > UBA12225. The sequence continues at coordinate 15,018 of DDYL01000135.1, forward strand.
CGTGGGTAGCCGGTTGTCGATCCGATCCGGATCCCACGCCTGCGCAGGGCATCCACCACCGACACCACGCCCGCGATGACGTCGGCATGCGCACGCACCGCCATCACTTGCCGGGGCGTGAACGCTTCGTACAGTCTGTCAACCGCCGACTCATCAAATGCCGACCCATGGATCTCCCGCCATGCCTCGGCCACCCGCGCCATCATCCCGATTGTCCGGATGTGGTCACTCTTGGGCAGACCCATCGGCGCACGTGCCTCGGCCTCGGTCACCGGGACGCCCTGCGCACTGAATGTCTCCACGAACGTCATTGCCGGCGCCCGGCTACCAAAATCGACCACCGTCCCGGCCCAGTCGAACACCACCGCCCGCACTCCGGGAACGGGATGGTCATCGGGTCGACGGGAGACAGGGTGAGGCGCAATCGTCCCAATCACCGCCAACCCCCGAACACGTCCTCGGCCAGGCCGAATGCCGTACTCGCACCCGTGCCACTCGTAACCACCACCACCCGCACCCGGTCATCCGGCGCCACCACTAGGGCGTCCGACGGCCCACCCACCGGATAGACCCCCGTCCACCGCTCCACCACCTCGCACGAGGCCAGATCGACCGTCTCATGCAGATGGCAAAGGATGATCCGGTCAACGTCTTCCGATGCGAAGGGCAGGGGCGACACGGCGTCGTGGTGCGAATCGCCGACCACGAGAGTGCCGTCGGCACTTTGCACAACGATCAGGTGGATGCCATTCGCCAACGCATCACCCGCCTCGGTCTCCAGCCTGGCCCGCAGGGCGACCGACTCCGGCAGGTCGGCGTAGCCCCGATACCGCACCAGGCTCAGGTCACCCATCACCGGTGCGGTCAGGTGGAACCCCACCGGAGGACGGACCCGCAGCATTTGCAGTTGCGTGAGGCGCAGGTCGAATGGCGCAAGCCACGTGCGTGCCACACCGGTCAGCACCGTCCCCGGACAGACAACCACGCGCGACGCCTTGATCACTCCAGTCACGGTCCGCAGGCCATCGGGTGTCACGTCAAGGACGGTTTCACCCCACCGGAACGTCACGCCGTGGGCTTCGGCAAGCCAACTTGCGAGGCGCGGCACTGCCTCACGCGACTCAACCCGAAGTTCGTGGGGCGAATGCATGGCACCCACCGCACGATCCATCCGCAGTTCCGGCGCCCGGTGGCTAACGTCGGACGCCACTGCAAGTTCACACCCATGGCCCATCGGCGTGCGAGCGAACGCCTCAAGGACCGTCCACGCCTCGGGCCGGTGCGCGGTAAGCCAAAGGCCTCTCTGGAGGATCGGTATCCCGGCGAGGGGCGCAACCTCCTCCCAGACATCCCGTGACCGCATCGCCCGTCGCCAGGTGTCGCCCGCCCCTTGCCCGGAAACGGTGATGAACCCGAAGTTCCTTATGGAAGCTCCGACGCACCGGTCATCACGGTCAATCACCACCACTCGCCAACCACGCCTCGCCGCAACAAGTGCGTGCGCAAGTCCCACAATCCCCGCACCCACCACCGCAAGGTCGAATATGTCTCCCGGCATGATGCGTGCCACCGTATCACGGTCACGTATCCTCGCCCGGAGACACGGTTTTCCCGCCGGCGGTCAAGATCAGGGAATCCCCCACCGACCCGTTCACGCACATGGGATACCGTAATGACATGAAACGTCTGATACAGCACTACCTGGAGATGGTCGTTGCCATGTTTGCCGGCATGATGGCCTGGGGAAGGCTAAGCGCCATGCTTTTCGGCGAGGGTGGAGCGATGGGCATGCACGCGTCAATGCATGGCACGCAAGTGATCGCCACCGAACAATCGGTCATGTCACAGATCGGTGGAATCACCGCGATGGACCTGTCGATGATCGTCCCGATGGTGCTGTGGATGCGCTACCGGGGGCACTCGTGGCGCCACGGTGCCGAGATGTCGGCCGCGATGGTCGTGCCAGCCATTCCGGTCTATGCGGCTGAACTGATCTGGCCCGGAACGTTCGGACCGATGTCAGCGATGTGGAGCCACGGGGCGATGCTTCTGGGCATGGCCGCCCTCATGATCGCCCAACGCGACATGTACGCCGGTCACGACCACGCACACGCATCGGCGACCCCGGCAGATGCAACCGCCGCACCTGACGCCACGCCGAAGTTCACCCACTGAAACCGCCCCGGGTTGCCGACACACCGGCCACCCGGGGCAGTGGACCGCAGCGAAGCGACTATGAACATGGGGTGGCGGGATGGCGCTCAGATCCGCGTCGCCGCTTAGCTGACCCGGGCCATCACTTTCCCACCGACAATGGTCGTGCGCGCCACAATCTGCCGACGCACCGTTTCGGACACCCCGTAGGAGTCGGTCAGGACCACCTCCCGGTCCTCAACCGCGAGGATCGCAACATCGGCAAGATGCCCCGGGCGCAGCGACCCGATCCGGTCGCCCCACCCGATTGCCTTTGCCGGACGGGAGGTAGAGGCCGCAACCACGTCCACGAGTGGCATGCCCATGTGCAGCAGCCTCGTCATCGTTGCCGGCATGTCGATCGACACCGGCGGGCGGATGCTGTTGATATGGACGTCCGTCGAAATCGTGTCGGGCCAGAAGTCCTGGTCAGCCAGGTGATGCGCGGTCGTCCAGTTGAAACTGCCCGATCCGTGCCCAATGTCAAATAGCACCCCACGGTCACGGGCTGCCCTTACCTCAGGCTTGACCCGACCGTCACGCTCGGTCAGGCGCGTCACCGGCTGCCCTTTCCACGCGTGCGTCACCATGTCGCCCTTGCGCAGGGCCGCCAGACCCTCCTCGAAGACCGGTGGCGGATCACCGATGTGCATCATGACCGGTACCTGCGCCGCCCGGGCCGCCGCGATGGCGTGCCAGACCGGCTGCAACGAGTTGTCCTCACCGAACGCATTGCGGCTTGCCCGCACCTTCACGCCGACGATCAGGTCGCGGTTCGCCTCAACCACCCGTGCCGTCTCCGTCGGGTCAACGAACCGGCCATAGCCACATTCGGGCATTGCGACCAGACCAATGATGGAGATGTTCAGGAACGCGAGCACACGGCTTTGAGATGGTTCGACGATGAACCGACGGAACCCGTCCCACGTCGCCGCCCCGACGCTCCCGGCATCAACTTGCGTCGATGTGCCGCTTCGTGACGCCAACGGATCGGCATCAATGGAGAGCGGGGTGACGCCCGCGTAGACGTGAGCATGCAGGTCGATCAGTCCCGGAGTCACAATGCACCCGGTCGCATCGATAAGTTCCGCACCATCGCGCGCCAGTGCCGGACCCACCGCCGCGATGCGTCCGTCACGGATTCCCACATCGGCGACACGATTGGTCCCGGTCTCCGGGTCTATCACGGTCCCGCCGTGCACCACAAGGTCAAATGTCGGTGTCATCATGCCGGTCAGGATAGCCTCACCGATCCGGTACCGGCAGTGCAGGTCGCTGAAAGCATTCCGCCCTCATAAAGGCGTGCTCATACCCAGACTGACCGGTGCGTCTCCACCTTCCCGTTTCGGAAAGGAGGAGACGACTGCACACCACTGGAGATTGCGCTAGACGAAGATCTCGAGAGGCAGGAAGGCCGTGACGATGAAGTTCGGCACGTCAACCAGTTCCGATACCTTGAGGTCCACCGCCACCGAACAGATCGCATACGCCTGCTGGCGGGTATATCCGTGTTCACGCACGATGTATTCGATCATCCCAAGCAGGGCGTTCTTGGCCGCCAGGGTTGCATCGCCACCATGGTTCTCGTCATCCGCGGTGATCGGCATGCCCGGGATCGCGACGAACCGACCCGGCGAAGAACGGTAGGGCACCGCGTCAGTACCGGTGCGAGCCAGATAGAACGACCGGATGCCCTTGCTTGCCGCGGCGCCTTTGTGCAGGTGGAACTCAAAGGTCGACTCCGACCGCATCTCGATTGCGGTGCCACACGTCTCGCTGTCACCCTGCGCGAAATGCACATCGCCCACACTGAAGAGGCCACCGGGGGCCGAGACGGGGATATAGATCGAGGTGCCGGGGTTCAGTTGCTTGATGTCGATGTTGCCCGCGACCTCACGCGGTGGGATCGTGCGCAGGGCGTGTCCGGCGATGAGCGGATCACCCGGCACTGCCCCAACCGGATCGGGGGGCATCGCGAACCCGCCGCGTGCCACCAGGGAGGCCTCGCGCTTGGCGATCCGTTCGCGCAGTGCACGACCAGGGGCCAGCCCGATCACTCCCGGATGCGCGAGGTAGGGAATGCGCACTCCCGGCAGGTCACCGGATTCGGCGAACCCGTCAGCGATCGTCCATCGCACTAGATGCGGATCAGGGAAGTGATCGGCAAGGAACCCGAACCCCGGAACCTGCACGGTATAGCCAAACGACGCCGGGACGATATCGACGACGCGCACTTCAAGGAGGTCGCCCTCCTCGGCACCATCGATTGCAACCGGACCCGTGAGAGGATGCACCGGTCCGAGATCGATTTTGGCAATCTCATCAAGGGTTGACTGACGCGTGACCTGCCCATCGAAGGCATCTCGCGTCTGCATGGTCACCCGGTCACCGGACCGCGCATGGATCACCGGACGGATGTCCTCGTGCCAGCGATTGTGTCCGACTTCGGGCTGCTGGATCAGGGGCCGGGATTCGTCAATGTCGATGCGGTGTGTGGTGCCGGTCATTACGTGCCTCCTTATGACAAGTCTACGCCGCCATCTGCACGACTCAAGGGCACCATCAGCACCGTATCAGTCAGAACTTCAACCCCTCCATCAACCCCCGCACAAACCACCTTTGCGTCGCCAGGAAGAATATGGCGACTGGGGAGGATGCCATGACAAAGGCAGCCGCCTGTGACCCATAACTGGTGAACTCCCCAAACTCCATCGAGACACCAAGGAATTGCATCGCCATCCCAATGCCGAGGGTGAACAGCTCACGGTTATCAATCATTGTGAGGGTGAACAGGTACTCGCCCCAGACCCTGATGAACTCGAACAACGCTACGACCATCATCGATCCCGTAGCCATCGGCGCCATGACATACCAGAACGCCTGGAAGCGGTTGCATCCGTCAATCAGCGCCGCGTCTTCGAAGTCTGGAGGCAGGTTCAGGAATGACTGGCGCATGATGAAGACTGGCACCGCCAGTCCGGCGGAGAATGCCAGGATCAACCCAAATAGGCTGTTGCGCAACCCAAGAAAACTCATGAGTTCGTACTGCGCCATCAGTCCACCCGCACGGGGCACAAAGATGAGCATGATCATTGTGTAGAAGATCAGGTCGCGGCCTTTGAAGCGCAATCGAGCGAACCCATAACCCGCAAGCGTCGCCAGAATCGTCTGCAGAACGGTAGCCCCAAGGGTGACGATGAGTGAATTGCGGAAGAAGAGATCGAAACCGGTTAGACGCTTGATTGCATATTGGTAGTTTGCAATAGTGGGATTTAAGGTGATGAAACTCGGCGTTGCCTGAAAGAGTTCCGCGCGTGTCTTCAATGAAGAGGCGATTGTCCAGATGATCGGTGCGAGAAAGTACAGCAAGAGCAACCACAGCAACAATCGCGCTGAAATCCCACCTCGGTACTTGACCAACCAACCAAACGCGGTTGACATAGGCGTCCTGACCGGACGTGGCGGTGGCAAGGTGGTCGACAAACCGGACATCACACCCTCCCTGACCGCAGCAGGCGGAACACCAAGCCCGAGATTCCCATGGATGTCAGGCCAACGGTCAGGTTCATCGCCGCCGCGTACCCCCACCGGAGGTCACCCTGAAGGAATGCGACTTCATAGGCGTAGCGGCCAATCAACCGACCCGCACCCTCCGGTCCGGCATCGGTCACCCCGTAATAGATGAGCGATGCCTCGGCCTCGCCGAGTACACCGGCAGCCAGCACGAAAATCACCGTGAACGTTGGCAACAGAAGGGGAATGGTGATGGCAGTCAGGCGCTTCCACCAACCTGCACCGTCAATCGATGCGGCTTCATAGAGTTCACCATTGATGCTGTAAAGACCCACTAGCAGCAGTAATACGTTGCTCCCCATCGCCTTCCATGCCGCAATCGTTGCCAGAATCGGCACGACGGCACGTGCATCCCTAAGCCACGCGGATATCGCCGGACCGAATAGTCCCTTCAAAAGTACTGCGATGTACCCGAATTCCGGACTGAGGAACTGGCGCCAAACGAGCAAGGCGACCGACGCAGGCAAGATCACGGGTAGGTAGGAGATGACCCGGTACACGCCCGCTTCACGAGGGCCGTGCACTTGGCTTATCAGTACCGCAACAAAGAATGCCATGATGAAGTTCAGCGCGAAGTAAATTGCTGTGTACTGCAGTGAGCGACCAAATGATTCCCAGAAGACCCGATCATTCGCCATTGCAAACCAATTATCGAAACCGTTGAACGGGGCATAATCCGGAACCAGATAGCGGTAATCAGAAAATGCGATTACCAATCCCCGAACGATCGGGTAGGCATTGAAAATAAGGAAGAGTACGACCGCCGGACCGACGAACAAGAAGCCGGCAATGCTCTCACCCCACGCCTCACGGCGCAGGGCGCGCACTGCCTGCCACCACGCCGACGCCGTGGCCGCCGCTCCGGACGGAGACGTCGCCATCAACTCACTCCCTCGATGGGTCAGGTAGTCGGCGGGCATGACTGACTGCGTACGTGTTCTGTCATGCCCACCGATTGGCGCCAGGCAAGGGCTACTTGAGTTGCTTCGCGACCTCTTCGTCAACCTCTTTGCGAGTTGCGCTCATCGCTTCCTTGATGCCAATCTCGCCCTTGAAGAAGCGATCGAGGTGAGGCCACATCTTGGCCTCAGTTATGGCGTAGGCACCAGCCACCGGTAGCGAGATTATTTGGCTATTCGGCACAAGTTTCAGGACATCGTAAACCTCGGAAAGATCCTTATTGTCCTTGAGAACTTTGTCGATCCAGTTTTGATGGACTGGTTGCCCCGAAAACGTCGTCACGCCCCTCCACCACCGCTCGGCGATGGTTCCATCCGGACCGAGAATGGAGAGTAGCCAGTCAGTTGCCAACTGTGGATTGGGTGCACCAGGAAAGACGAACCCGGAGTCGATGTGCACCCATGTCCGTGGCGGGGCACTGGCGTTGGCCTGTGCCGGATTGGCGCCCTTGACCTTTGCGGTTCCCCAGACCTGCCGCCCGATGCGCACCAGGGAGTGCGAGCCGAGCGAGAATGCAAACTTGCCCTTCTGCCAGACATCCATCGAGTCGCCATGCGGATCCAGACGCGCCAAACCGTCATCCTTCCACTTCTTGAGCATCTCGAGGAGCATGAACCACTCCTGGCTCTCGAATTTCAGGACACCCTGGTCATCAAAAGGTTTCTCGATAAACGTCGTGAACATCGTGCCAAGTGTCCGGAACATGTCACGAGAAATACCCATCGCGACTACCTCGTCCTTGGCAAGGATAGGCTTCATCTTGCGCATCATCTTGTCGACTTCGTCCCATGTCGCAGGGAACTTGTCGTAGCCAGCCATCTGGAGATAGTCCTCGCGATACCCCACCAGATGGACATTTGCCTTCATGGGAATGAAATACTGCTTGCCCTGGAACTGAAGTGCATCGTAGATCCGTGAAGTGAAGTACGACTCCTTCTGCTTGCCACCCCATGCAACCTTGCTGGTCTTCAGGTAGTCGTCCAGTGGCGCCACCAGGCCCGCCTTGATGTACTTGAATGAATCGAAGAAGGCCGCGTACCCGTGCCCACTCCAACGGAGGTTCTTCTCTTTTATCTGGGCGAGAACCTTGGTGTCCCACCCTTGCGCGGTCTCTTCAAGCGTGACATTCCCGAGGTCGGCGCGCTCCTGATTGAAGCGAACCGTAGCGTCCAGCATGCCAAGGTCTGCCCAAGTCTTGTCGACCATGGTGATGATCTTGTTGCTTGCAGCAGCGGGCGCGGCTGCAGCGGTGGTAGGTGCGACCGCAGGCGCCGACGTCGGTGCCGCGGCTGCCGGTGCCTTGGTTGGATCTGCAGGCTTTCCCACTGCGGGAGCCTGAGGCGCTGCCTCACCGCACGCCGCAAGCAACGCACTGATGGATACCGCCCCACTTTGCAATAACCGCCGACGTTCCATTCTTCTCAACTCTCCCCTTTACCGTCCCCCGACGGTGGCTAATGGCTGACTACGAAACGCACCCGCGCGCGTTCCAAACAGCCTCTAGGCTTGCAATCTACTTCGGTTGCAAAGTGGTGTCAAATACGCTGAAACACCGGCGCGGAACCATGCAACCCTCGCACCTCAGGCTTGCACGGACCAGAAGCCGTTCGGCTCGTCCAGCATCACCGGTCCTCGAACATTCGCCCAAGG
>DDYL01000110.1:0-2999 GCA_002347925.1 Chloroflexi bacterium UBA2235
CCAGACGGTTCTGGTAGGCACCAATTTCACCACGGATGGTGCTCACCTCCTCGATGGCTCCGTCGAGCGTGTCAATCGCGGAGTTTGCATCCCCTTGCGTTGCAAGTGAGAGCGCAGCGATGCTCAGCCCGGTCGTATTCGAATTGGCGATGGCGATCGTGATCTGGTTGGAGCCATCGGGCGTCGTCGGTTCAACGTTGGCCCCGATGTGGAGGTTTAGACCAGTAATGGCGCCCGTGCCTGTCAAGAGAGAAATCTTGTTGAACTGGGTCGCGTTGGCAATGCGGTCGACTTCGGAGAGGAGTTGGTCGACCTCATCCTGGATGTGAAGGCGATCGCTGTTGGACAGGGTGTCGCTGGCTGACTGCACCGCGAGTTCGCGCATCCGGCCGAGGATCGAATGTGTCTCGTTGAGCGCACCCTCAGCGGTCTGGAGGAGCGAGATTCCGTCCTGCGCGTTCCGCTGTGCCTGGTTGAGGCCACGGACCTGGTTCTTGAGCTTCTCGCTGACGGCGAGACCAGCGGCATCGTCAGAAGCCTTGTTGATCCGGAGACCACTGGAAAGCTGCTCGATTGCCTTGAAGAAACTGCCCTGCGTGCTGGTGAGGTTCCGCTGCGCTGAGATCGACTCGTAGTTGTAGTTGATGCGTAGAGCCACGTTCGTGATCCTTCACGTTGAATTCTTCGGCGCCATCCTTGGCGTCCGGGAAACTGGTCGCTCTTGACATCGTGGTTTCAAGCCCACTTGTCAGAAGGTGACAACATAACCTTCGGCACAACGCGACAGAACCTTAGGCCCCGCGCGGCAAATTGTCGAAACTTGTCTTGATCTGCTTGAAACTGGGTCTCAACTTCTCGAACCGGTTACGGCATTGAGCCTCGTGGGGAGTTGACCCAATGTGGGGCTGATGGCTCGGGATGGCCCTGCCCCCGGCCCCACAATGGATCACGAATGAGTTACTTGAGCAACTGGAGCACCATGGATGGCGCCTGGTTCGCCTGTGCGAGGACGGAGACGCCGGCCTGCTGCAGGATCTGGGAGCGGACCAGTTCACTCATGCTTGATGCGATGTCGGCATCCGCAATGCGGCTATTTGCTGCGGCAGTGTTTTCGGACGCTACGGCAAGTGAACGGGTCACGCTGTCGAGACGGTTCTGCATCGCTCCGAGGTTTGAGCGGTTCGTGCTGACGGTATTGATCGCCGCGTCGAGCGCGGTGATGGCCGCGGAGGCGGTTGCCTGCGTGGTGATGTTGTTGGTGTCGACTGCAAGGGTTGCCGCGGTGTTGTTCGTCAGGGCTACGGCGAGGGTGTCCCCGTTGTTCGCACCGATCTGCAACGTGATGGATGCGGTTGATCCGTTGAGCAAGGACGTCCCATTGAACTGGGTCGCATTGCCAATGCGGGTGACTTCTGCCTGCAACTGGGTGAATTCGGCGTTCGCATTGGCGCGGTCGCTAGCGGTCAGGGTGTCGTTCGATGACTGTACGGCGAGTTCTCGCATCCGGGCCAGGATGCTGTGAGTCTCGGTCAGGGCACCTTCGGCAGTCTGGATCAGGCTGACGCCATCCTGCGCATTTCGCTGTGCCTGGTTCAGGCCCCGGACCTGATTCTTCAGTTTCTCGGATACGGCCATGCCGGCGGCGTCGTCTGACGCGGAATTGATCCGTAGCCCGGTTGACAGGCGTTGGGCCTGTTTGGCGTATGCGTCCTGGCTAGATGCCAGACCGCGTTGTGCAGACGACGAGGCAAGGTTGTAGTTGATGCGAAGCGCCATTGGATCTCCCTAGGGTGGTTTTGGCAGGGCGGCAGGGTCGGCGGGCACACCACACCAGGGGATCATCTAGAAGCGTCTAGAATGCTGGCGCGGTTGGACACGGTGAAGCGCACGCAGTTGGACGCTCCTGGGTTGGATGTCCCTGACGTCATCGGTGGGTGTTCCCCGGCGGTGGCAGACCGCATAGGGTTCACTGATGGCGCGACGGGGAAGTTGACCCACCGTTATTGTCGGTCTTGGGGGGTGCGAAGGCGAGTTCACACCCGGAAATGTTTACGTTGCGATAACACAACGGATCTTTTTGTCAGGATTTTGGTGACAGCAGGGTAGCGGGCAGGTCGAGAATCCGCGCACATCGGGGTGACAGGTCATCGGCGTGTCGAAGGGACCCGTCGCGTCCGGCAGAGGCAACCCATTTCCATGAAGTTCGCGGAGGGATGCCGTCAAAGTCAGCGCGACGCCGTCGCGCGTTCGCGGGACCGGCGCTGTTTGCCAGTCCGGTCTGGGTGGAAGCGTTTTCGGGTTCGGCTTGCGTCGTGCCCTCCAACAGGAACCGCCCGTCGCCCCAGACAACAAGGACTGCGCCGTCGTGCACCCACCGGGTATGTGTCGGGATGGTGTCGCCGGCGAAGAGGGCGCGGGCGTCGGGAAGGAGGCGCCACCCGACGAGAAGCTCGAAACCCGTGACCGCCCACCCATCAACAAGTAGTGCGAGGTGGTTGTCGGCCGATTCAAACAGGGAGATGTCGCTGGTGGCACCTGCGGCCTGTTCGAGGACGATGCCATCTGGCAGGACTACGCGAACCGAAGAATTCCGGACGGATCCTGTGGATAGTTGTGCCTCGCGGATGGATGCGATGGCGTCGAGGATCTCGAACTCCGGATCAGGTGAGATGCCTGCGGTCACGCATTCGTCGATGGGAAGCGTGCCGGTGGTGACGCTGATGTGGACGTTTGGTCCGTGCATCTGGCGGAGGTGGGCAAAGACCGCATTGGCAAGCGCGATCGGGCCTTCGGCGATCATCCGTCCAGACGCGGTTGAGCCGTAGCTGTCGTTCTCGTCGGGATCAAGTGCGAGGGTGACACTGATCGCCGGATGGTCCCGCTGGGCCTTCTGGATGGCGCGGTCGGTGGTCAAGCGGTTGGGATCCTTCTTGGGGTTGATCCCCCCGGGTGGTCAAAAGGACCGGGGTGCGCCGCCGGGCCATCCGCCGGAGGCGCCG
>DDYL01000110.1:3117-3525 GCA_002347925.1 Chloroflexi bacterium UBA2235
CGCTGAACCGCGCGGCGATGTTGGCGGCTTGAGGTTGGTTCATCGTCCCACCCACCACCTGGCTTTGGAGACGGAGATTGAACGCGTCGGTCATCTTGGACTTCAGGGTGTCAATGGTCATCCCCTGTGCCATCGCGATCTCGGCAATCGACTTGCCGGACTGCAACTGGGTGGCGAGGTCCGTGGTGCTCATGTCAAGGGCTGNNGGGCCATCCGCCGGAGGCGCCGTTGCCTCCATTGGATGTCCTGCGTGCGCTAGAGGATGAACGAAGACTACCGCCCGTCGTTATCCCCGTCCTTATCGGCGCCTCGGCCGCCCGCACCACCCGCTGGTGAAGCGACGGGACCGTTGCTCGCAGTCCGGGAGAGCATCGCGTCGAGGTTCGCGCTGAACCGCGCGGCGATGTT
>DDYL01000110.1:3587-3758 GCA_002347925.1 Chloroflexi bacterium UBA2235
GTGGTGCTCATGTCAAGGGCTGTCGCGGCGTCCGCCACAACTTGCTGACGCCCACCGTGGCGATGACCATGCCCGCGGACCTGTCCGCTGGCACTCGCGCCAGTACCGGAAAGCGGTGCATTTAGGTTCGACGTGAGCGGATTGATTGCCATGGGAGACGCCTTTCCTGGG
>DDYL01000110.1:3787-5313 GCA_002347925.1 Chloroflexi bacterium UBA2235
GTCCACCCGATTCCGTTGGTGTTTGGTCAACAGTTCGTTAAGTGCTACATTATTTGTAGCATGTAATATATCGATACAATGAAGCCATACGAAAGTCGTGAAGCGAGCCGAACGCGTAGGCAAAGGTGCGCCGGCATGCTTGGCGCGTTTGTCCTGGACCTGCCTTCATCCTCGTGGTTCGCGAACCGCGGGTCAGGCTTTCGGTTTCTCACTGAGGAAGCGCAGCGCGACCGCGGTCATGGCGGCGACGCCGTACGGCAGGGCGCGTTCATCCAGGGCGAACCGGGGCGAGTGGATGGGCCTCGCGGTTTCCCATGACGGATCGCGAACGCCGAGTACGAACATGCACCCCGGCACCCGTTCAAGGATCCATGCCCAGTCTTCGGCGCCCATCGTCGGTCCGTCAGAGGTGGGAGGTGTCCAAGCGTCTTGACCGAGGACCGATGACACGGCTTCGCGGACCAGTTCGACGGCGTGCGCGTCATTGACAACCGGCGGGGTGCCACGCTCGTATTCCACCGTGGCCGTGCAACGGAAGGCGGAGGCGATTCCGTGGGCAATCTCTGGGACGCGTCTTTCGAGGTGATCGCGCGTCGACGGACGGAAAGTCCGAACGGTCGCATAAAGGGTTGCGGTCTCCGGGATGATGTTGGCGACTTGACCGGCCTCAAGGCGCCCGACGGTAATGACGGCGGGGTCGCCCGGGGCAACTTCACGGCTGACGAGGGTCTGGAGGGCGGTCACGAGGTGTGCCCCGGCGACAATGGGGTCAACGCCAAGATGGGGCCACGCCGCGTGGATGCCTTTTCCGTGCAGGGTGACCGTGAACCGGTCAGAAGCAGCGGCGGTTGGTCCGGGGGCCGAGAAGAGGTGCCCGGTGGCCAGGTTGTGCGCGATGTGAAGTGCGTACGCCCCATCAGGACGGTAATCATCCAGAAGCCCATCAGCAATCATCTGGGGCGCGCCGGCGACGATCTCTTCGGCTGGCTGAAACATGAAGACGACCGTTCCGGCGAAGTCGTTGCGGTGCGAGGCCAACAGTTCGGCCGAACTCATGAGGATGGCGGTGTGGGCGTCATGTCCGCAGGCATGCATCTGACCGGGTACTTCCGACCGGAAGCCATCGGTGATCTCCGTCTCGGCTTCCGTCAATGGCAAGGCGTCCATGTCGGCGCGCAAGAGGACGGTGCGACCTGCCCGCGATCCGTGGAGAATGCCCACGACGCCGGTCTGGCCGATCCCGGTTCGGGTCTCGATGCCGAGTTCGCGGAGTCGGTCGGCGACAATGCCCGCCGTCCGGTGTTCCTGGAACGCGATCTCGGGATGGCGGTGGATGTCCCGGCGGTCGGCGACGGTGCGGACACTAATCGTGTTGGCTTCATTGGCGATGTCGAACGTGTTCATCAGAAGTGACGATAACAGGCAGCCCGGGTCGCAAAGGTGTCCATATCGCCGTATCCTGAGCGCCGTTCCGACCGGCCAACACGGTGAAGTGGGAACGACTTTTTCAAGGACAAGCTTGATGA
>DDYL01000110.1:5367-6385 GCA_002347925.1 Chloroflexi bacterium UBA2235
TACCCGGTTCCGCCCGAGATAGTCCTCCAGACCGCAGACCTCATCTGGGTGGTTGGTGACCGGGTGGTTGGGTATGCCGGGACGTATGGATTTGGCCGGGATGAGATCGAAGTCGTGGCAGTGGTCGATCCGGAATGGCGCCGTCGAGGAATCGGGCGGGCCTTGATCGACGAGGCGATACGCGTTGGGCATCGGGCCGGGGTATCGCGCGTCCTCCTGGTGGTCCCGCGGTTTTCGGTTGGTGGGCACGCGCTTTCGGAACGTGTCGGGGCGAAACGATCGCATTCGGAAGCGGCGATGGTCCTCCGGGACGTTCCACCTGGGGGTGACGAGCTTGGAATGGGACTGGTGGCAAGGATCGCGAACGTCTCCGATGTTGCGGTGCTGGGCGAGATTGGCAGTAGTGCGTTCGGTGGGAGCCCTGAAGAGGCGTCTGCGATCTCCCGTTCATCGATCGGTGCGGTCGGGCGGACGATCTTCCTGATCTCCAGGAATGGTGAGGATGTCGGCATGGTCTCAATCGCCGTCGACCATGGAGCTGCAAGCATTGCCGGGTTTGCGGTGCGACCGGAACACCAGGGAATGGGAATTGGCCGGGCCGTCCTGAAGTGGCTGGTGCGTCGGCTCCATGGTGATGGGATTGCACCGATCACCATCGAGGTTGATGTCACGAACGACCGCGCGGCCGGTCTCTACCGGGACTGTGGGTTCCGTGAGGACCGGATCTACGACTATCTGGCGGTGGCGATCGGCTAGGGATCTACCCCCACCCCAACGACCGAAGTTTTGCTGAAATGAGTTCCTAATTGGCCCGTTTGGCGCCTTGCCCGCTTTGTCCTGGTTGATCCCGTGGCGCAACACCAATGGGAACGCATTCCAACCGATGAGCGGGGGGTAAATCCCGATGCGGGATGCGTGCCTTGGTTAGGGTTGCAACCGAGTTGGGTAGAGGTGGGCAGGGATGTCGGCGGGCGCCCCCCAATCCCGGAGGGATGGCAGCGTGAAGCCGGCCGACCAG
>DDYL01000110.1:6413-12698 GCA_002347925.1 Chloroflexi bacterium UBA2235
GCTTCGAGGCACCCTGCGCCAAGCAGGGACGGCTCTTCCTGGTAGAGGCCGGTCCCGTAGCACTCGGCTTTCAGCAAGTACCCCGCACTCATTGGGCCGTCAAGGGGCGACAGGAGGATTGGGGTCCCGGGAAAGCGGCGACGCAGGTCGGTGAGGAGTTCGGCGTACGGTTCGCCGGCGCAGGTAGCCCATATCGCGTCGCCAATCCGGTAAACGCTGACCGGCATCGGGTAGGTGGTAGGCGTGGCATCGTCGGGGAGTTCGGAGAGGCGTCCGAGCCACCGGCGCGCGCGCTCGGCGAGGGCCGAGGCGTTCCGGGCGGCGATGGCGTCTCCCCGCGCATCCGCAGCATCGCGTTCGGCCTCATGTCGGGTGAGTTCCGTTGCCCATGCCTCGGGTGACGGGACATCTCGTCGCTGCAAGGGCACCGAACCCGGCCCTCCGGCGAATCGGGAAGCGCGCGACGCATCGACAGGCGCTTGGGACCAGGTGCCGAGAGTGGCACCGGACACGACGGGGCCGGCGTAGGTGCGGTCAGTGCCCGGGGTGGCCATTCCGGAGAGGATGCCGAGGGCGGCGTATCCAACCTGCCTGCCGTTTGCATCGGCGACGGCCGGGCCTCCGGTGTAGTTGTCTCGTGGTCCCTGGTCGCCGCACGGCGCAAGCATGAAGATGCACGGTGCTTCGGTGGCGGCCTCGACAGTTTCCCGTAGGGCGCCGGGATAGTCCGGACTGAGCAGGGTGTTCTCCCATGCAAGCGATGTGGGGTGTGCCGCGTAGGTGACCACGGTCAGCCGGATTGGAATACCTCCGCTTCGACCCGCCCGATTCACATGCGCTTCGCTGTCGATCTCGGTTGCCCGCATCACGGTAACGGTCTGGTCGGCCGGGGCATCGGGGTTGTAGCCGCACGTGAAGATGCCGTTGGCATCGTCAGGGTAGTCACGGTTCGCACCCATCGCACTCGTGCCCTCGGCATAGGTGAGGATGGCGGGTGCGATGGAGGCGATGGCATCGGTGCACGCGCGGACGATGGCATCGCGGGCGGTCGCTTGGTACCCGGGGATCAGGTGGCCTCCGGGTAGCGGGATGCGGTCTGGTGTCAGGAGGCCCGCACTGTGGGTGTGCGACGGGCAGAGGTGGATGCGTCCCTCGGGGACGCCGGTAGCGCCATGGATGGCGGCGACGAGAGCGTCGTAATAGGTGCGGGCGAGGCCGACCGAATCGAAATGGATCCGGATCACGAGGTCGTCGGTGCCGGATGATCCGATGGGGCCGAGAACGATTGCATCAGCCAGGAGTGGCCGGTGGATGCCGGTCGACTGATCGTGGCGGGCGGCGCCCCACATGCGGTGGTAGATGCCCACAGGTGGCGTGATGTCTACGCGGGCATGCCCCAGGCGGACGCGGGAGGTCGGGGTCAGGACGGTCGTGGTGCTCATTCGATGTGCCTCCCGGTCGCTTGGTCGGTGTGTGGTTCGTGCGGGCATTCTATCGCTGAGGTCGCGCACGGTCGGGCGGTGGTCAGGCCCAACCCATCGAGTCGCGTTCGCCACGGTCCAGGGGCTTGATGTAGAGGCCGGCTCCCTCGCGTCTAGGGAATGGCATGGTCAGGCCGGGTGGTGGTGAAAGCCGGTCTACCCGCAACGCCGCGAGTTTCGCTTCGTCGATGGTGATCCCGAGACCCGGAGAGTCGCCGAGGTGGATGAACCCGCCCTCGATGTGGTTGTCGAACGTGAAGCACGGCTCGCGCCCGGGATCGACGACCTCCATGGCCAGATGGTTTGGCAAGGCCGCCGCGAGGTGTGCCATGAAGTTCGCCGGGCAGTTCATAAGCGACACCGGGAGTTCAAACCCGGCCGCCATGTGCGCCACCTGCATTGCGCCGGTGATACCGGTCGTGCCGACCCCGACCTGAACGACATCGACGGCCTGATTGAGGATCAGTGGGTAGAAGTCTGACGAGTCATTGAGGTTCTCACCGGTCGCGACGGCAGCGCGGATCCCGGCAGAGACTTGCCGCAGGCCACGGTAGTCCCACCGGCGTGCGGGCTCCTCAACCCAGGCGAGGTCGAAGCTGCGTTCGATCTCGCTGATGTACCGGATCGCCTGTTTTGGTGACCAGTACTCGTTGCTGTCGATCATGAGGTTGGGCCGGTTCGTGACCGCAGATAGCGCGTCGCGCATGATTGCAAGGCGCCGGAGATCGGCGTCCATGTCGAGGCCGACCTTCAACTTGCCTCCGTCAATGCCGACGGCCGCCATGCGGGCGTAGAAGGCGTGGATCTCGTCATCGGTCAGGCAGAGGTCGATGCCGGATGCGTATGCCTTGCACCGGCCATCGCGCGCGCCAAGCATTCGCCAGAGGGGTTCGCCGGCAGCCTTGGCCTTGAGGTCCCAGAGTGCGACATCGATGGAAGCGATGGCACCCTTGTCTGACCCCTCGTTGCCACCCTTGAAGGCGAGGTCAAGCATCGCCTTCCAGTGGCCAACCACCCCGCGAGGGTCGTGACCGATGATGAGAGGCGCAAACTTCTGGACGGCGGGTCCGCCACCCGGGGCCAGTCCGGTGATGCCGGCATCAGTATCAATGAAGAGGAATGATCCTGCGCCGTAGTTGGACCCGGTAGGGCCATTGGCGTCGCCGAGTGGGCGGTCCATGGCGAACTCATAGAGGACGGTGCGGAACCCGGTGACTTTCATTTCTGCGCACTCCTTGCGATCCGCACGATATCCCACCAAACCCGCGGTCCGCAGTGGTTTGTCGGTAGCGGGAGGGGGGCAGTGGCCCACCGGTATCGCAAGGGTGCGACGGTCTGGGAGTTGGGCACCCCGGGTGGACGACACAACCCCGGGGAGGCTGCCTGCGGTACCGTTGCGGCTGATGCGCGAAGGCGCTACGGCAGGTACTGTGAGACGGGCCACTGGGATCGTAGGAGAACGCACATGACGGTTTCGATTGATCTGAACGGGCGCACTGCACTCGTGACCGGTGGAAGCCGGGGGTTGGGTGCGGCGATGTGCCGGACACTGGCGCGCGCCGGGGCCCAGGTGGCGGTTCACTATGCCCGCGACGCGGTTCGTGCGGATGCGGTGGTACGGGAAATCGTGGCGGGAGGCGGACGCGCCGTCGCCGTCGGTGGTGACTTTCACGCTCCCGACGCCGTGCGTGCGATGGTGGCACGGGCCCAGGATCTTCTCGGACCGATCGACATCCTGGTCAACAACGTCGGGCGCGAGGAGACCACCGGAGACCCGTTTGAGCACGGGTGGGAAGCATTCGAGAAGAGTTTTGACTTGAATGTGCGATCAGCGTATCTCATCGCGCAAGGGGTTGCACCCGGCATGAAGGCGCGCCGGTGGGGGCGGATCGTGAACATCCTGTCGATGGCTGCGCACTCGTATCCGAAGGGGATGGCGGCGTATTCCACGGCCAAGGGCGCGTTTGCGAGTTTCACGCGGGCGATGGCGGTGGAGCTTGGGCCGGACAACATCACGGTGAACTCGGTATCGCCGGGTTGGATCCCGGTTGAGAGGCATGGCGCTTCAACCATCCCGGGACGACTGGTGACGGCGGGTCGCACACCGCTGGGTCACCTTGGTGTTCCGGATGACGTCGCGAATGTCGTGGCGTTCCTGGCCTCTGATCTTGCCGGGTTCATCACCGGAGTCGAGGTTCCGGTCTGCGGTGGCGTCCACCTGATTTCCTGACCTGCGAGGACACCCTGATGCCGATCACGTGGCACGATGACCCGGTTGCAGCGATGGCAGAGGCCACCGCGTCCAGACGCGCGGTCTTGGTGGAAGTGTGGAAGCCCGGATGACCCGCCTGCATACGCATGGATGCCGTGTCGTATCCAGACCGTGCAGTGGCCGAACTCATCGGGAAATGGATGGTGCCGTTACGTCTGACATTCGGGAACCCATTGCACAGGGAGACGCTGCGCGGGCTCGGGGCGTTGTGGACCCCCACCCTCTGGGTGCTTGACCGGAACGGCCGTGAGTTCCGTCGGGAAACCGGGTATCTGGAACCTTCCGATCTCCACTCGGTCCTCTCTGAAGGAGTTGCGTTGGCACTGGTGTCAGGTGGTCGTGCGCCGGATGCCGAACAAGTCCTTGACCGGGCAATCGGGCATTACGACGCGGTGCACGGCGCCAGGAATGGGTCATGGTCGGCTTCGCTTCGGTATTGGCGGGGTGCGGTCGGATACCTGCATTCAGGCGACCACGTGGCACTGGACGCGTGGTGGGACCAGGTGCGTCTGATTGACGGTAATGGACCGTGGGCGAGGCGGTGTGTGTGAAGCGCGCTCGGGCGCAGGGCATGCCGGTCGGCCGGGGATGGGGCGGCTATACTGCCCGCCCGTGCGACCGATCCGGTGCACCTCACCTGTTGGAATCTCGCTGACGGAGACGAACGATGACCCTTGACCGACCGAGACTGCTTGCCGAACTCGCGACGGTGTGTGCCATTCCGGTGACACCGTTCCATCCTGATGGCTCCGTCGATTGGGATGCCTACCGACGCACAGTCGTTGCGATCGTCGATGGTGGCGTCCTGGCGGTGACCCCGAACGGGAATACCGGTGAGTTCTATGCCCTGTCGCCGGAAGAGTGTGATCGCGCGGTCGAGGTGACTGCCGATGCCGTAGGTACACGGTCACTTGTGATGCCGGGGGTTGGGTACGACGTACGGACGGCAATCCGCATGGGTGAGGTTGCCTTGCGGGCCGGTGCGCGGGCGGTGATGGTGCATCAACCCGTCCATCCGTATCAATCATCTGACGGGTGGGTGGAATATCACGCGGCGATTGCGAAGGCCCTTCCGGGCCTGGGGATCGTCCCGTACCTGCGGGATCCGAATGTGACGGCGCCGATGCTTCGGCGTCTGACGGAGTATCCGAACTTCGTGGGTGTGAAGTTTGCGGTTCCAAATCCGCTGCACTTCGCCGCTATTGCGGCTGCGGTCGGACTTGACGCCGTGACATGGGTCTGTGGCCTGGCGGAAGGATGGGCACCGTTCTTCTGGGTTGGTGGTGCCGTCGGGTTCACCTCCGGACTGGTGAACGTAACGACTGGACCAAGCTTCGCCATGCTTGAGGCGCTGCGTCATGGCAAGTACGACGAGGCGATGGTGGTCTGGCGGCAGGTCAAGGCGTTCGAGGACCTGCGCGCACGACGCAACGCGGCGAACAACGTGCCAATCGTCAAGGAAGCGATGGCACAGCTTGGTCTCTGCGAACGGACCGTGCGTCCACCGATCTCCGAGGTACCTGATGCCGAAAAGGCCGAGGTGACGGCGCTTCTCGCCTCACTTGGTCTTGGATAGCTTGTGCTGACCATTCGGTGAAGGGCGTTCCCGGGAGCTGTGATCTCGGGAACGAGAGGTCTGTAGATATCGGTGGACTGGGGCATTTGAAGCCAAGGAGGGTGTGATGAGCAGTACGCGCACGGCGCTGGTGACTGGGGCGTGGGGACCCGCGCAGGAGCTTGCGGAGATTGTGGCCCGACACCTTGGGGCGGAGGGATGGCACGTCAGGTCAGCCGCGCCGCACCGGTCCGATGCCGGGCACTGGGCCGATCATCATGTAGGCGACCTGCGGTCTCCGGAGTTCATCGAGGCACTGCTCGCGGACCTTCCCGGTGGCGGGGCACATGCGATTGTGATCCACCTGGCTCCCCTCGTGGCGGTGGCCGATGCCGCGATTGCGCATCCGGGCAATCCGGCTGAAGCGCTCGATATCGCGACGCGCGGAACCTATCGCCTCTTGATGGGGTGCCTGTCTGCCGGTGTTGGGCGGGTGGTTCAGACATCGTCACTTTCATCATTTGATGCGTACGAGGATGGTCTTGAGGTGACGGAACAGTGGCGCCCGCGCCCCGGACCAAATGCAGACGACCTTGCGCCGTACCTTTCCGAACTGACCGCCCGCGAGTTCACCCGTGACCCCTTGGTGAACACCCCGCTCGAGGTGACGTGCCTGCGATTGGCTACCTTGCGCGGTGGCGGTGATGCGTCACGTCCACCGACGGACACCCGGGCAATGTGGACGGTGGATGCGGCGCGGGCGATTGGCCTTGCGATCGAGGCCCAGGCCACTGGCAACCGTGGATCGGACCGAGGCCACCGTTGGCGGATCCTTCATGTTGCTTCGGGGGCACCCGAGGCTCGCTACACCTCGGCGATTGCTCACCAAGTGATCGGGTATTCACCGGCGTGGCTTGACAATGCATCGACTGGGACCGGGGAGGGTGCGCGATGAAGATCGTGATGTATGGCGCGGG
>DDYL01000110.1:12724-13308 GCA_002347925.1 Chloroflexi bacterium UBA2235
GCAACCGGGAATGCGTCGCGGTGGTGGCCGTCTCGGCCGGCCCGGCGCGACCACGAGTTCCGGCAGGTCGATGTGACGAATCCGGATCAGGTGCGAGATGCCGCCGAGGGCATGGATGCAATCGTCAACTTGACCGTTGTGCGCCCGGACCCGGTGATGGCGTTCCGGGTGAATCTTGTAGGTGCGTACCACGTGATGAATGCGGCGGTTGCCCATGGGATCCGTCGAGTGGTGCATACCGGACCGGAAGTCATCATTGACCACTACTGGCACGACTTTGACATCACGGCCGAGGCACCGCCACGACCCGGCACGAACCTCTACCTGATCACGAAGTACCTTGGTCAGGACGTGGTGCGCAGTTTTGCGGAGGTCCACGGACTTGATGTCGTTGCCCTCTACTTTCACGTGTTCCAGCCGGGTGATGCCCCTGAACGCATGAAGGGTGCGTCGCCATTCCTGGTTTCATGGGCAGACACCGGACGGGCGTTCCAGGCAGCGGTTGAGGCGCCACCGATGCCGAACGCGTATGAACCGTTCATCATCACTGGCGACCTGCCTCACGGACGCTTCGGATCCGAGAA
>DDYL01000110.1:13321-13669 GCA_002347925.1 Chloroflexi bacterium UBA2235
CCCGCCCGGCCGGATGCATGGTCGGCGTGCGCCCGAATTTGCCCTTTTGGGCGAAGCGGGTTGGACCTCTGGCGATCATCACCAGAAGAGAGGATTGGCCATGCCCGACTATGACCTGATTGTGCGAGGTGGCTTGATCCTCGACGGTAGTGGTGGTCCGGGGTTCATCGGTGACATTGCGGTCTCTGGTGACCGGATTGCCTCGGTTGGTGACCTCGGTGATGCGACGGCTCGTGATGTGATCGATGCCCGTGGGCAGGTTGTTTCGCCCGGGTTCATCAACATGCTGTCATGGGCGACCGAGTCGCTCATAGATGATGGCCGTTCGGTCTCGGACCTGATGCAGGG
>DDYL01000110.1:13736-16578 GCA_002347925.1 Chloroflexi bacterium UBA2235
CATCTCGAGGCGAAGGGGGTTGCCCCGAATGTTGCATCGTTCGTTGGTGCGACGACCGTACGGATAAACGTGCTTGGGTACGTGGACCGGCCCCCGACCCCTGATGAACAGTTGCGCATGGAGGGGCTTGTTGACCAGGCGATGCGCGAAGGTGCGATGGGTGTGGGGGCGTCGCTCATCTATGCCCCGGCGTGCTATGCCTCGACTGAGGAACTGACCGGGCTTGCGCGCGCGGCTGGCCGTCATGGTGGCCTGTACATCGCCCATCTGCGGAGTGAGGGCGCGCGCTTCCTTGAGGCTCTTGGCGAACATCTGGCAATTGCCCGTGACGGCAATGTTCGGGCCGAGGTCTATCACCTGAAAGCGGCGGGCAAGTCACACTGGGGCAAGTTGGACCAGGCAATCCGGATGATCGAGGACGCGCAGGGCTCGGGTCTGGAGATCACCGCGGACATGTACACCTACGAGGCGGGGGCGACCGGCCTTGATGCGGCGATGCCACCGTGGGTGCAGGAGGGTGGCCACCGTGAATGGGTTACCCGCCTCATGGATCCGGCAATTCGTGCGCGCGTGATCGAGGAGATGGAAAGCCCGTCGACGGATTGGGAGAACCTCTTCCACGAATCCGGACCCGATGGAATGTTGCTGAGTTCGTTCCAGAACCCCGCGCTAGCGCACTATTCCGGACGGACCTTGGCAGACGTTGCGCGTGAACGGGGAAAGTCGGCCGCTGACGTTGCGGTTGACCTGGTGATTGAGGACGACACGCGCGTCGGAACGATCTACTTCATGATGGATCCCGCAAACGTGCGCCGGCAGATGTCGCTACCGTGGGTCAGTTTCGGATCGGATTCGCCCAGTGTGTCGCCCGACGGCCCATACAGGACGCGTCACCTTCACCCACGGGCGTACGGCACGTTTGCGAGGGTGCTCGGGCATTATGTGCGTGATGCGAAGGTCTTGACCTTGCCGGATGCCATCCGTCGACTGACGTCACTGCCGGCGCACAACTTGCGCTTGCCCGACCGGGGGTGGCTGCGCGAAGGGTACTTCGCGGATGTGGTGGTGTTTGATCCGGAGACCGTGACGGACCACGCGACGTATGCCAGACCGCACGCGCTGGCGACCGGGGTGACCCATGTGGTTGTCAATGGGGTGCCCGTCGTGCGCGCGGGGACCGTGACTGGGGCACTTCCCGGGCGATTCGTGCGGGGCCCCGGGTTTGCCGGATAACGCAAGTCCCGGGCTGTTCGCGGGAGGTGCAGGGATGGGTTTCCGGGTGGAGGATCCCGGATGCCTCCGGCCCGATTTTTGTGCGCTGCGCATTGGGTCGGTTGTCAATTTACAGATCATGTACCTGAGGGCACTTGCGCTTTCAGGTCAGTACGGGCTACTGTGGATGTGGTTCCACTCCTCGGGTGGATTGCGTAGCCGGCTTTCCCGTTCAAGCGATGTCCCTGCCGAATCGGCATGACAGCGTTGGCGGGCGTGCATACGGGTGCCATGGTGGCACCCGACCGACCGATTGGCGTGCTGCCCGGTTGGTTGTGCGGGGGTTCGCTCCATGGTCTGCTCCGCCTTGATCCCCGGGAAAACACATGGTGGGACTGGCGGTATCCGGTTGACCTGCGGCCCGAAGCGGATGATGGAGGCCCGGTGGTGGCAGGTTGGTTTGGACGGCCCGCGTAGTTGATGACCGCATCCGCATCGCCTTGGACGCTGAACAGGTGTCCGGCAATCCCGGTCCGATGGCCTGCATCGGGAGTACCGGCGACGCGCTGCTGCCCGCCCTGCGCCATCTTTGCCGTCCGTGCGCATCGGAACCGTGAGGCGTGACCAGATCGAGGGCGTGAATCGCTGTCGCTTCCGTATCTACCGGTCCGGGCTGAACCCATCGGAATGATCGGATGACGACCTCTCAGCCGAACCTGCACGACTATGGTCGCTAAGGTGGACGGCGTGGGAGGAACAGCACCCTGGCGGTCCTGAACCGGCACCGATGCAAGACGTCGGCGTGCGGTCGTGACCCGGGGATTTCAGGTTCTCTTGCGTTCTTCAACACTCCGTGAGGATGTGTTATCCGGCAAATTCGATCGCGGCGACGCCGTGACACGAAGGTTTTGCAATGCACTGTCCCGACCGGGGCAGTCGGGATGGAGAACGGTCAGGTCGTGCCGAAAGGAGGCACACCCTGCATGGCGAATCTACTATCGGTCCAAAGTGCGTCCACCGGAGCGACCGGGACCGCACCGAGCCCCACTGTCCGTGATCGGAAGCAACTGCTCTCGGACCAGTCCACCATGGTCTCCGGCACACGTGCGCGTTACGCACGCGGACGCCTCACCTTCCGGGCGGTCTCCCTCGCAGTGGGGATGGCAGCGGCCTTGCTTGGCTTGGTGCTCCCGGCAAGAAGCGCGGCTGCATCCGCGAACTGCATCAATGTCCTTGGACGGGATGCCTACTGGTCCAAGTATCAGGACGTCTATGCGCCGGTTGCGCGGGCGGGGTGGTTGGACAACGCCTTCGAGGCGTCCGAATTCACCGTTGACGAGGTACCGGCCATCGGGTCACTCATGATCTGGGCGCCGCGGTTTGGTGGTGCCACGTGGGCGGGTCACGTTGGTGTTGTGGAGGTTGTTGCGAGCGATGGCACGGTGATCGTCAAGCACGAGAACTGGCCACGAGGGTCAGGCGAACATCTGGATGAGTTCCACGTGTTGCCCGGACATCGTTTCGTTCATCCCCGGCAGCCCGCACCCGGTTCTCCGGATGGATTTGCATCCTATCCCGATGAGGCGTCTCGGATCATGGCAGTGACGAGGGGGGTCGTGGCAGCGCAAGG
>DDYL01000110.1:16645-29610 GCA_002347925.1 Chloroflexi bacterium UBA2235
TCACCATGACCATTCCGACTGCATCTACCCCCGGCCAACCGGGCGCACTGCGCCGTGGCGAAAAGTGGTTCGAAACCCCGGATGTCGCCAGTTTCATCCATCGTGCCTTCACCAAGGCGATGGGATATGACGATGATGACCTCAAGAGACCGGTCATCGGGATCTGCAATACCTTCAGTGAACTGAACCACTGCAATCACAACTTGCGCGCACTTGCCGAAGCGGTGAAGCGCGGTGTCCTGCAGGAGGGTGGTCTTCCCCTGGAGTTCCCGACCATCTCGATCGGGGAGGTCTTTGTCAGTCCGACTTCGATGTTCTTCCGCAATCTGGCAGCGATGGACACCGAGGAGATGATCCGGGGACAGCCGCTGGATGGCGTAGTTCTCCTGGCGGGATGTGACAAGACCACGCCTGCCCAACTCATGGGGGCGGCATCCGCCGATGTGCCGGCGATCATGGTGACGAGCGGACCGATGCTCAACGGCCGGTACGAAGGCCAGGACCTTGGTGCGTGCACCGACTGTCGTCGCTACTGGACGGAATACCGCGCCGGGACCGTGACCAAAGAGACGATGTCCCAACTGGAGGACAACCTGACGCGTTCCGAGGGTCACTGCATGGTGATGGGAACGGCTTCGACCATGGCGGCGTGCGCCGAGGCCCTCGGGATGATGCTGCCGGGAGGTGCCTCGATCCCGGCCCCGGATAGCCGTCGGTTGCGGTTTGCAGCCGCATCGGGACGCCAAGCGGTCCGTTTGGCACGGGAGGGAATCCGACCGTCACAGATCATGACTCCGGCGGCGTTCGAGAATGCGATCCGGGTTCTCCATGCCCTTGGCGGATCCACCAATGCCGTCGTGCACTTGCCGGCGATTGCCGGACGCCTAGGGATCAAGTTGCCACTCGACCTGTTCGATTCTCTTTCGCGCACGACCCCGTGGCTGGCGAACCTGCGCCCATCCGGGCGGTATCAAATGGAACAGTTCTTCGAGGCTGGAGGCGTGCCGGTTCTCATGAAGGAGCTGGAGGGTTTGCTCCACGGCGATGCCTTGACGGTGACAGGCTTGACTGTGGGCGAGAACCTCTCGATGGTGGAACCGGTTGGCAACCGGGAGGCTGCGTCGCAACGACGGGTGCGTGAAGTGATTTCGTCCCGTGAGGAACCGCTTGACGCCGAGGGTGGATTGGCCATCGTGCGGGGGACCCTTGCGCCTGATGGTGCAGTCATCAAGACGGTGGCAGCGTCATCGCACCTCCAGAAGCACCGAGGCCGGGCACTGGTGTTCTCGTCGCCGGCAGAGATGCAGGCGGCAGCCGATGATCTTGAACTGGACGTCACTCCTGATGACATCCTGGTGTTGCAGAATGCCGGACCAGTGGGCGCCCCGGGGATGCCAGAGATTGGCAATCTACCCATCCCGCGCAAGCTCCTCAGGCAGGGTGTTCGCGACATGGTTCGCATCTCTGACGCGCGGATGAGTGGGACGGCCTTCGGCACGATCATCCTCCACGTCGCGCCGGAGAGTGCGATCGGAGGGCCGCTTGCGGCTGTGCGGACCGGTGACATCATCGAGCTTGATGTCGAGGCGAGACGGCTGGACCTGATGGTTGAACCGGCCGAGATTGCGAGACGACTCGCTGAACGCGTGGTTGCGCCTCCCCCATTCCGGCGGGGATACGGGAAACTGTTCGTGGAACACGTCATGCAGGCGCCGGATGGATGTGACTTCGACTTCCTGCTCGGGGATCCGGACGACGCTATCTCGGCAGCGCGGATGGGGCGCGACTTGAGAACGTAATCCGTACAGACGCGTGGCGGCGGGGTGACGTCCCTGCCGTTGCGGCAAGGAATGCGCTGGCCATGATCACGAAGCGGGTTACCAAGGGAAACATCTGGGGCGTGGTGCAGAGTCGCCTCTACGTGCCCATCAGTGACCTGCGTAGGATGTTCAACCTTCCCACTGATGATGTGGCCCCGATGACCACCACGGAAGGCACGTACTACATCGGTCTCCCACCAGAGGCGGCGGCGATGGTCGGACAGCTCTGGCAAGAGGGCAGGATCGTATTCGACTGCAACCAGGATGTTCGGGTCATGGTGGTCCAGGGACTATCACCGGTTCGGGTTCTGACCCGCGGTCGCAATGACGACGGTACCCGCCCGGTCATGCGCACGCCCTCGCGTCCGCGTCCGACGCCGACGGTCGTGACGCCGGTACCGGCCAGTGTTGGGGACGTTCCGGACGCCGGGGCGGCAACTCCAACGGCACGTCCGGTCGTGCGACGCACGCGGTCCGCGACGACACGGGTTCCCACTCCGGAAACGCCTTTCGAGTTCCGTCCGACACCGCCGGAATTTGTCTCCGAACGGCCGGCCGATATCACCCGTCTTGCTGACATGGCTCGTGTCGCCGAGGCTGAGGGGCATGCCCCGCGGGGGGTGCGGGTCGCGATACCCGAGGAACAGACCGTCGCGCCAAGTGATGACGAAGCGTCGGGAGGATCTGGTGGGGATGATGGATCGCGGAGGCGAAGACGTGGTGGGATTGGGCGGTCGACGCGTGCCCGGTCGGTGTGACCGCCCATCGAAGGGCATGGACGCCCTTGTATCAGGCCGGTGCGACGATTCGGCGTGGTCGGAAGGACCGGGGCGTTGATGTCTGCAACGAACTCTGGAGACTCCCTCCAACGCCGGAGTAGGGATAGTGTGACCGAAAGCGGAGACCAAGTGTCAGTGTCGCTGCCGGGTCGGGTCTTTTCACCGGAGACGCGCTTTACGCGGGTGTGGAACTGGAACACTCGTACGCGGGGCACCGTTTTCTGGGTCCTGGTCGCCTTGGCGGTGCTGCTGCTCTGGACGGTGAGGAGTGTCCTTGCACCGTTCGTCATCGGTGCAATCCTCTCGTACCTGATCCATCCACTGATCCAATTGACCTCGCGATACACGCGGTTGCCGAGAGTGGGTTCCGTGGCGGTGGTCTATCTGGCAGTGGCTGGATTGATCACGTGGGGGGTCATCGTGCTGGTGCCGGTGGTGTCAAAGGAGGCACGCGAGCTGTCCATTACCCTGCCTCGGATCGTGGCGCGAGCGCGCGACATCATTGACCAGGACCCTCACCTCTCGTTCGTCGGATATGACGTCTCGATTGCACCACTTGTCGATGAGGTGACGAGATCGGTCGGGACCGTGGTGAGTGCGGTCTCGCGAAGCTTGCTAGATACCGCGGTGGCCACNNGAACGGTTCAAGTGGTGGGTTGGCCATCACACTCCGCAACCGTACCGGGATGAACTTTCCCCGATTGTCAAGGAGATTGACCGGATCCTTGGCAGGTTCCTTCGTGGTGAGGTGGTCCTGATCGTGATCATGACGATTGCGACTTGGGCGACGCTTTCCGCACTTGGCATCCGGTACGCGCTCATTCTTGGACTGATTGCCGGAATTCTGGAGTTGATCCCGTTTGTGGGGACGTGGATGGCAGCGATTCCTGCCGTCGTCGTGGCGGTGGCGACACCGTCACCACATGGCTGGTCACCACTTGTGAGTGCCGGGATCGTTGGTCTGGCCTATTTCATCCTTCGGCACGCCGAGGATTACTTCGTGATCCCCTTCGTAATGGGGAGGGCCGTCCATATCCACGCGCTCGTCGCAATGTTCAGCGTGCTGTCCGGCGCGGTCCTTGGTGGTGTCCTTGGCATGTTCCTCGGAGTGCCGACGGCGGCGGCCCTTCGGATCATCATTGGCTACATCTACGGCAAGTTGACCGAACCGATGCCGGCCCCCGATCAGGACAAGATGCTGTTAGAGGCAGCCGTGCCCGTGTCTGAAATGGAAAATACCGGCTGACCGGTCACTGATCGGGGCGCGTGGCATCTTTGAGCGGCGTGCCACTTGGCGCGCGCCGTTGCCGCCCCACATTGCCCCTGATTGCAATGTGCTGCGCGACACCGCCTCGCGCGCAAGGTGAGGATTATGTAAAATCCGCCACACTGCCGCCGAGTGACAGAATGCGTTTACGTAACTGATGATGCAGGTACGTTGACATCCACTGTCGGCGACGATTGCGTCCACGAGGATCGTATGACGACCAAGCGACCGCCGTCTCCGGCCACTCCGCCAGGTGGCGTGCGTGTTGGTCCGTTCCTGATCGACACCTCGATCATTCTTGGCCGTCGGACACGGACGACTAGTCCGGACGCAACTACCGTGGAAGAGGGTGTGAACCCTGTCGAACGTGCGCCTCGAGCAACTGCCGACTACGCGGATCGATCTGTAGGTGCTGCTGATGAGCTCGAGATTGCCACGCTGAGTGATCTTGAACGGCGGGTCCTGATAGACCTCGAGCGTGATGCCGAGGGTGGATTGCGGTCAATCTCTCCCGAAGTCGAGCGCGAGATCCGTGGTGACCTTGACCGTGCGATCGGAAGGCCATCCGCTCCCGGTCAGGACCACATTGATCCGACCCAGGCTCGGCCCGCTACCGGGGACGGCCCTTCCGGGACGCGGATCGGATTGCCTGAGGCTCGCTCAGTGACGCGTCGCCCTTTGACACGAACCGACGCGCCGGCGACAAGACGGACCAGATTGGACGAACGAGGTCCGGGCCTCCCTCCGCCAGGGCCACAAGGCTCGTCAACCCTGAGGCCCCGTGATCCTGGTGTTGCGCGCGACACGGGTCGCGGGCCGGGAGGTGCGCGCCTGGCTGGTTCCCCGACCACCGAGCGACGTTCGTTACGGGATGGCACCGGGTCGGCGATCGGGGCTCCACGACCCACACGCGACGTACCGGCGTCTGAACGGCAAGTCCGGCCCACGAGTGGGGTTTCACCCGCGCGGTCGGCCGCGCGCCCTGAGGCGGGAAACTCGCGGTCTCGGACCGTGCGTGAAGTGATCGCCGGCGCCGAACGTGCATCTGTCCGGTCAGTTTCCCCGCAGGAGGTTCCTGATCTCCGTCAGGTCCGGGGACCATGGCAGCCACCGCCTCGAGACGTGCGATCGGCCCAGGCCTTGTACCGGAGTGGCACTGGGATTGCCGGTGAAGGGACTGAGCCGGTTGGTGATCGGCTTGCCGAAGTTCCAACGGTCTCGGCGATGAGGTCGGTGTTGCCTCGTCGCGGTTCGGCGATGGTGGCGCAACCTCTGGCACCGGCGGACCGGCGCGAACGTCGCACCGAGGTGAGGGTCCGTATCGGGATGGAGTCTGATTCCGCCCAGTGTGCGGATGTGGATACCAGGTACATCACAAAGGATGTCTGGCAGCTGGATACCCGGCAGGAAGACCGGGAAATCCGGATTCTCCTTCGCCAGATAGAGTTACCCAAGCCGGTGTCGTTGACGGCGCCCCAGTCAGTGCCTCAGGTCGTGCGCCCGGGAGTTCTCTGGCTGGTAGCCGAGGACATCGAGACCGTGGCGGGTGACGGTGTCCATATGCCGGCATCGGTCGGGCAGGTGACTGGATACCTCGTGGCGACCCGGCCGCATGGCGGTGAGATCGTCTACCTGACCTCTCTTGCGGTTGCTTCCACACACCGTCGCCAGCGACTGGCGGTGCGCTTACTCGAACAGGCGCGCCGGTGGGCATCGGCGGAGAGTGCTACGGAGATCCTGGCCGATGTTTCGGCGCGGAACACACCGGCGCTTCGTTGCCTACAGCGGGTCGGGTTCCGGTTCTGCGGGTACAACGACCGCCTCTACCCGAATGGTGAGGTCGCACTTTTCCTGTCGCTGTCGTTGCGCTGAGGGCTGCACGCGGCGTCAGTACCACTCGCCTGCCGTGCACAGCGACCCGTACCATCGGGAGTGATGTCTATGAATGTGGTTACTACTTCACACGATGCCGCATCCGGGGTCAAACCGGTTCGGATTGGCATGTTTGGCCTTGGAACGGTTGGCGGCGGTGTCGCGAAGTTGCTGCTTTCGCGCCGTGACATCATTTCGCGAGAGATTGGCCGGCCGATCGAGTTGACCAAGGTCGTCGTGCGGGATCTCCACCGTACACGTGAGTTTGAGGTACCGGCTGAACTGCTTTCGACCGATCCTGACGCAATCCTCGAGGACCCGACGATCGATATCGTGGTCGAGGTGATGGGTGGGATCAGGCCGGCTGGCGAGTGGTTGCGACGGGCAATCCGGGCGGGCAAGCACATCGTCACAGCCAACAAGGACTTGATGGCGACTGAGGGTGTCGGGTTGCTTCGCCTCGCGGCCGAACATGGTGTGGACGTCTCTTACGAGGCGAGTGTCGGCGGTGGCATCCCGCTCATCGGGGTCTTCCGGCAGGATCTGGTTGCCAACGAGGTCCAGTCAGTCCATGCCATCATCAATGGGACCACGAACTACATCCTGACACGCATGGCACAGGACGGTGCCGACTACCTGCCGGCGTTGGCAGAGGCACAGGCACTCGGATACGCCGAGGCCGACCCAACGAACGACGTGGAGGCGATTGACGCCACGTACAAGTTGGCGATCCTTGCGTCGCTTGCGTTCCGGACGCACATCCCTCCACCACAGATCTTCCGCGAAGGGATAACCAAACTTCGTGCGGTTGACTTCAAGATGGCACGGGAACTCGGATACGTCATCAAGTTGGTGGCGATCGGTCGCCGGCACAAGGGCGCGAATGGAAGTGCCGATTCGATTGAACTCCGGGTGCATCCCACCCTGCTGCCAAAGGACGTGCTACTCGCCGGTGTCAACGGCGTTTACAACGCAGTCCATGTACAGGGTGACCTGGTGGGGGACGTCCTTCTCTACGGACGGGGTGCGGGATCCGGACCAACATCCAGTTCGGTCGTCTCGGACATCATCGACATTGCCCATAATGTCAATGCCGGGGTGTCAAATCGCGTGCCATTTCGCGTGACGGACGATCTGCCGCTGCTGGCGATTGACGAGGTCCAATCGCGGTACTACGTGCACCTTTGGGTGGCCGACCAACCGGGTGTCCTCGCGCAGATTGCGCAGGTCTTTGGTGACCATGGGATCAGTATTGCGTCGTGTATCCAAAAGGAGACCGATGCCAAGGCAGGAACCGCCGAACTGGTGATCGTGACCCACGGTGCCCGGGAGGCGGGGATGCGCGACGCCCTGCAACAGTTTGAAACGCTGTCGGCGGTGCGCGACCTAGGCAGTGTCCTGCGGATTGAAACACCCTGACGCCATTCGTTCAAGGGCTGAAGTGCGTCTTCTTGAAACGAAAGAGGGGTGTGGATCCGAAAGCCGGATACGCACCCCTCTTGACTGTCTGAACAAGTGACGCTGGCTAGCGAACGGAGAAGCCGACCGTCTTGGTTTCCTGTTCCGCGGATGCGCGAACCATTTCCTCGATATGACGGTAGATGGTCGCGAAGTCGCTCCCGATCTCTTCCGCGGAACGATGGTCGCCGTCGGCTGACTTCTCGTGGTCGTGGGATGCCTCTGGTTTGCCGGCGGTTGCCTCGGTTGGAGCGGCTTCAGGAGTGGTCGCAGGTGTCACCACGGCGCTGTCCTCGGCATGTGCCTCGGGCTTGGCGGCTGGTGCGGAACTTCCACCGCGGCTGGAGGATCCCCGCGCGGCGGTGAGGCGTGTTGAGGCTTCGATCATCGCGATGATAAGGCCGTCGCTAAGGGTTCGTGCCATGTTTGCTGCTCACTTCCAACCACTCGAGGTGAGTGGCGTAACTAGAGTACTTGTCGCTTGTTCCCGGAGAATGCCACGCATGGAACATCGCAAGCTTGCCCTCAAGATTGTACGGGGCGGAACGCGCGTATCCGGTGTGCTTGTGCCAGTGTTCGCTTGGCGGCCAATCCGTCTCTTGGGTCGACGAACGACTTTGGTCGGCACAAGATGTCTGGGCGTGGGCGCGCCGGTTCGTGACAAGTTACTCTAGAAGGACGCACCATCAGGCGTGATTGAACCGAGGTTGGGCATGGAACGAATCCTGGAAGTGATAAACGCCATCGCGAATGCCTTGTTCGGCCCGCGGGAGAGGCTTGTTCCGGTCCGGATACCGGTTCGCGTTGACGGTCGCTGACGCGCCGAACATCGTCATCAATTGCGCGCGCTGCGATTGCCCTTCAGGATAAGACTGCCATCACGTAGTTCGACGTCGGTGACCCGGACGCCTTGGGTGTGCAAGGCCGCGGTCAGTTGTGCAGTTACGGTCTGTTCGATTGGGGTCCGCATCGCTGCCGGAAGGGGCAGGTCGTTCACTCGGGCTTCCTTGACGAGGACCCGTACTCCACCGTCGTTTACGGCAAGGGTTCCGGTAATGGAGAAGGCGAGGCGCCCTGGTCCGCCTTGCGCGCTGCCAGTGACGCTTATTTCCCCGCTGCGGAACTTCACACCGAGGTCGTTGATGGTCACCGTCCCGAACGGGGTGTTTGCCAATTCCTGCCCGATTGATGCGGTGGATAGGTAGTCGTTGATTTCCTTTTCGTCGAATGTGAGGGTCTGAACGCCCGATGGTGCACCGGGTTGCGCAGGCGGTGCGGTCGGCGGTATCGCCACGGTTGGCACGGTCGCGGGTCGATCCACCGGTGGCCGGGTTTGCGACGGAGGCGGAGCCGAGGTGGTTGCGGTCGGCAGGCCTCGTGCCTGCGAGAGGGTATCGAGGGCCTTGCCGAGGCTCCAGTCAGGTCCGAGGGTATAGACCATCATTGCGATGGCGGCGCCGAGGATCAGGATTCCACCGATGAAGCCTCGCATCGCTTACGTCCTGACTAGTGCTAGAAGGTGCAAGGTGTATCCGCGCACCCGGGGATTCTGAACAGTGACGCCAACGCGACCGTGGAATCCGGTTGCGTTGGCGCCGGGTGCAAACTAGATGCCGAGCGCGTGGCCTTGGGCAGCGAGGGCGGCTTCCTTGACGAGTTCGCTCAGGGTCGGATGAGCGACCATGATTTCACCGAGTTCATGGGTCGTGCCTTCAAGCGTGCGGAATGGTGCGACCTGCGCCAGGAGCTCAGTGGCCTCGGCGCCGATGAGGTGGGCACCGAGTATTTCACCGTACTTGCCGTCGACGACGAGTTTCACCAGTCCCTCGGTCTCATCGTTTGCAAGTGACTTGCCGCTGGCGGCATATGGCACCTCGCCAATCTTGACGTCGTAACCAGCTTCGCGAGCCTGCTTTTCGGTCAAACCGATGCTTGCAACCTGTGGAAAGCAGAATGTGGGACGAGGAACGTCGGCGTACTTGATCGGGCGGGTATCGTGCCCGGCAATCGCTTCGGCAGCGAGGACACCTTCGGCGGATGCCACGTGGGCGAGGGCATATGGCGTATTCGTGACGTCGCCAATCGCCCAGATACCGGCAACCGAAGTTGCCATGCGCTCATCCACCTTGATGTACCCGCGTTCAGTCGCCACCCCGAGGGCCTCGAGGCCAAGGCCTTCGGTGTTGGGCTGGACACTGACGGCTACAAGGCACCGGTCGACCACGAGCGTGTGGCTCGCGTCGCCACTCTTGTAGACCACTTCCACGGCTGACCCGGTGTTCGTGGCTCGTTCAACTTGAACGCCGGTGTGGAAGGCGATGCCTTGCTTCTGGAATGAGCGCTCGAGTGTCTGGCTGATCTTCTCATCCTCGCGTGGAAGGAGGTGAGGCATGGCCTCAAGGATTGTCACCTTGGTGCCATAGGCATTCAGGACGGTCGCCATTTCGCAGCCGATTGCCCCGCCACCGACGATGACCATTGTTCCGGGTTGGGTGCGGTTTTCCACACTCTGCCAGGAGTTCAGAATGCGCTCACCATCGAATGGCATGGTCGGAAGGGCCCGCGGACGGGCTCCGGTTGCAATCAGGATGTTTCGCGCGCCGTAGGTCTTGTCGCCAACCGTTACGCGACCGGCCGAAGGGACGGTGGCCTGGCCACGGATCAGCTGGATCTTGTTCTTGCGCATGAGGAACTCGACGCCCTTGACCAGGCGTCCTACCACCTGCCGACTGCGATCGACGGCGAGGCCGTAATCGGCTTGGAAGCCATCGATCTTGATCCCCCAGCGGTCGGCGTGAGAAAGGTGCCGAACGACTTCAGCGTTCTTGAGGAGTGCCTTCGAGGGGATGCACCCCACATTGAGGCAGACGCCACCTACCCACTCACGTTCGATGATGGCCGTGCGCTGTCCCAACTGCGCAGCGCGGATGGCGGCGATGTATCCGCCAGGACCGGCGCCGATGACGATCAAGTCATAGGTATCGTCGGAAGTCTGACCTGCGCCAGGGTTGACGGCTGCCGCCATTGTGGGATTCCTCTCGTGTCGGTTCGTAGCTTCTGGTGAGATCAAAGCACCAGGGAGATCGGGTGTTCGAGCAGTCGCTTCAGTTCCTTGAGGAACTGGGCGGCGTAGGCCCCGTCCACGACACGGTGGTCGGCCGATAGGGTGATGCGCATCGTGGTTCGGACGACGATTTGCCCGTCGTGCACCACGGCGCGTGGCAGCGCGGCGCCAACCGCCAGGATTGCGGCCTGTGGGGAGGCGATCACGGCGGCGAACTCTTCGGTGCCGTAAGCGCCGAGGTTGCTGACCGTGAAGGTCGCTCCCTGCAGGTCATTCGCTGCAGGCTTTCCTGACCGCACCCGGTCGTAGACGTCCTTCGTCTCGCGGGCAATCTGACCGAGCGACTTGCCCGACACATCGCGGATCACCGGGACGATCAAGCCACCGGCAACGGAGACGGCCACACCGATGTTCACCTGGTGCCAAGTGCGGATCCGGGCGGGTGCCTCATCCAGGAACCAGGCATTGACTGCGGGCCATGTGCGCAACGCCAGTGCTGAGGCCTTGATGACAAGGTCGTTCACTGAAAGTTTCGCGCGAGGGTCAGCGCTTGACAGGTCGTTGATCTGCTGACGTAGGGCAAGGGCTTCGTCCATCTCCGCTTCGACCGTGAGGTAGATATGCGGGATGCCCGGCTTGGCAATTCCCATGCCTCGGGCAATCGCCTGACGCATGCGGTTGAGCGGTTCGTCGGTGAACGCGTCCCCGGACGGGGGTGACGCAACTGGCACGACGGCCGGCTGTACCTGAGCGTGTGCGTGGGCCGCAGCCTCTACGTCCGCGCGGACGATGCGTCCTCCGGGACCGCTGCCGTGACCGGCGAGGGTCCGAAGGTCAACTCCCGACTGTTCGGCCAGGACACGGGCAAGTGGGGATGCCTTGACGGCCTCTGCTGGCACATCTTGGGCTGCAGGGCCGGCGGTTACCGGCGCCGCGACGGCTTGCGCTTGGACTGGCGCAGCGGGCGTCGCTTGCGTTGGCGTTTGAGCGACCGTGGCCGTCGGTGCTTGGGTTGGTGCGGTTGCGATCCGGACGGACGCCACCGATTCACCGACACGCGCGAGGATGCCGACAATGGTCCCGACTGGGGCGGTACCGCCGTCGCCGATCACGATTTGCGCGAGCGTGCCGTCGTGATATGACGTCAGTTCGAGGGTCGCCTTATCGGTTTCCACCTCGATGAGGACATCACCGGTCTTGACGGCGTCGCCCTCGTGCTTGACCCAGCGGGCAATGGTGCCCACCTGCATGGTGTCGGAAAGGCGGGGCATCACGATTTCTTCTGGCATGGACGTCGTTTCGTTAGTCAGGTGTGAAAGGTGTTGTCACGAGGGATGGCGAACCTGCCGGATCATTCGCGACCGGCAGGCAATTCGCCCGGTGCGACGTGGCCAAAGTATGGCCCATCCAGTCCGGGCTATCGATTTGCGGTCAGGATGCCTCGCTTGAGCATGCCGCTTTCAGCGAGGACGCTGCGCGCGGCGGCATAGATCTTCTCGTTGTTCACTTGCGCGGCGTTTTCCAGTGGACGGGCGTACGGCATGGACACTTCGGCACCACCAACTCGCTCGACTGGTGCGTCAAGTTCGGCGAAACACGCCTTTGACACCCGCGCTGCGATTTCGGCCGAGACGCCGTAGGTGGGCCAACCCTCCTCGACACACAGGACCCGGTGGGTCTTGCGGACCGATTTGACGACCGTCTCCATGTCGAGTGGGCGAAGGCTGCGCAGGTCGACAACCTCGACGCTGATCCCTTCTTCGGCGAACCGTTCGGCCACCTGGAGAGCGCGGACGGTTGCAAACGAATGGGACACGATCGTGAGATCGGTGCCGACGCGCGGGACGGCTGCAAGTCCGATCGGTACGACGTAGTCTCCATCCGGGACCTCGCCGCGCTGGTTGTAAATCGTGAGGTTTTCCAGGAAGAGGACTGGGTCATCGTCGCGGATGGCGCTCTTCAGCAATCCTTTCGCGTCGGCAGGGTTCGATGGCGCAACCACCTTGAGGCCGGGAGTGTTTGCAAACCAACCCTCAAAGCTTTGCGAATGCTGGGCCGTGAGCTGCTTGCCAGATCCTCCGGGAGTGCGGATCACCATCGGCACCTTGAGTTGCCCGCCGAACATGTACCGCACCTTGGCGGCGTGGTTGATGACCATGTCAATTGCGACAAGGATGAAGTTCAGCGTCATGATCTCGACAACGGGACGGAGCCCCAGCATTGCCGACCCGACCCCGATGCCCATGAACCCTTCCTCGGCGATTGGGGCTTCCTTGACACGCCGGGGACCGAACTCCTTGAAGAGGCCCTGGGTGACCTTGTAGGACCCCTCGAATCGGCCGACTTCCTCACCGATGACGTAGACGCTTGGATCGCGAAGCATCTCTTCGCGAAGCGCCTGGCGCAACGCCTCACGATAGGTCAACTCTGGCATTGTCTCGATCACTCCTGCGTCGTCGGAACCGTGTACCGCGAACGCGCACCGAATGGTTGTCTGGTGATGCCAGCCCGGGGAATGTTTGGATACCCCTCAATGGGAGTGTGGCAGTCCCGGGCCGTGCACGTGTTTTTCAGGCGTCTCCGCTTGCCCAATCGGTGCCGCGGATGCTGAGCTCGCCGAACGGCGCACCCTCACCCATCCGGTCGAAGTCGGATGCACCCTTTGCGTCATAGATATGGAGGTAAAGATCCTTGGGTTCCGGATC
>DDYL01000110.1:29698-32365 GCA_002347925.1 Chloroflexi bacterium UBA2235
TCGATCTCTTCCTGAGGCCGATACGACTTGCCGGGGTCTGCCACGGAATGGCCGCGATAGCGGTAGGTCAGGCACTCGAGGAGGGCCGGTTGGCGTTCTTCCCGGGCTAGACGAAGGAGCCGTTGGGTTGCCTCGCGGACCGCAAGGACATCCTGGCCGTCTACCCGTTCGGACGGCATCCGGTATGCCTGGCCACGTTTCCATAGGTCAGGTTCGGCAGAAGCCATCTCAACGGAGGTACCCATGCCGTACAGGTTGTTCGTGATGACGAAGACGCAGGGAAGGTTCCAAATGGCGGCCAGGTTCAGGCCCTCGTGGAAGGCACCGATATTGACAGCAGCGTCGCCGAACAGGCACATGACTGCGCCCGGACGGCCTTCATAATCGAGGGCGAAGGCTGCGCCAACCGCGAGCGGGATCTGGGAGCCGACGATTCCCCACCCGCCCAGGAAATGACGCTCGACATCGAGAAGGTGCATCGAACCGCCTCGCCCGTGGGCTTGGCCGGTCTCCTTGCCGAAGAGTTCTGCCATGATGGCACGAGGCGAACCACCGACGCCCAGGCTAAGTCCGTGGTCGCGATACCCACCAAACAAGTAGTCGTCCGGTGTGAGGCTACCGACGGTACCGGCGACCGTGGCCTCCTCACCGATGTTGAGGTGGCAATACCCGCCGATCCGGTCGCGCGTGTACTGCTCCTCGGTACGTTCCTCGAACCGACGAATCTGGACCATCATCCGGTAGAGACGACGGAGTTCCTCATCGGACACATGCAGGTCCGGGGTGGTGCGAGACGGCGCGATCGTACTCATTACAGATAGTTCTCGTCTTTTCAACGACGCCGATGCAGATTGGGCACAACTGGCGGCGGAAGCATAGCAACCATGCCGCCGAGGGCCGCGGAAGATGCGGTGACCGGGCGATGCAGTTGCGGTCAAAGGCGTGTGACTGATCCGGGGGCAACGATGCCCCCAGTTGCGATGTCCCCCCAATTCTGCACTGTTGCGCGATGCGCGACAAGCACAACGTGGAACTTTCATCCAACCGAGGCGAGATCCTGATTTCTGTCAACCGTCTTGGGGCTCACAACCCCGTACATGCCACCGATGTCTGACCCGTTTTGTGCAGGTAGCGCGGTACCTTTAGGGTAATGGTGACGTGGCGAACAGGCTCGGGTGACCGAGGTATGACCGATCTTCTGGGGAGGCGAAGGGTTTCGAAGTCCGACGCGATCATCGAGGCACTCGGGGATGTGGATGAAGCCACGTCGCACATTGGTTTGGCGCGTGCAGCCGTGTCATGGGATGGCGAATGGGGTCCGGGCGTCCTCGAACAGGTGCAGCGTGACCTGTATGGCCTGATGTCCGAATTGGCGATGCCCCCGAACCATTCGCAGGCGCACAGACTGCCCACGGATCGCTTGGAGTGGCTGGACCGGACTCTTGTGGATCTCAAGGGACGTATTGCCATACCCAACGAGTTCGTTCTGCCAGGATCCACGGTAGGTGGCGGGCACCTAGACGTGGCACGCGCGGTCGTTCGACGCGCGGAACGGGCTGTCGTACGGGTTCTTGAAGCGGGTGCCGACGATCCTGACCTTGGCTATCCGACGAACCCGATCCTTTCGTCGTACCTGAACCGGCTGTCGCTGGTCCTCTATTTCATGGCCCGGCTTCAAGAAGCTGAGTCTGGGGGTTCACCCCGTCTTGCCTCTTCCCAACCGTCGTAGCCCTTGATTGGAAGAGACGTTCTTGCGGTTGAGGCCAGTCAGATTGCTGGCGCGGGCTAAGGGTTAGCTTCCTTGTCCGCGTGCCAAGTTGGCCAGACCTCGACGGCGGCTCGGATGAGAGGCACGTGCGTTGGGTGCAGACCTTCTGGCAGCAGGTCAGATGCGGGGTCAACCCACATGGCGTCGCTGGTCTCGGCACTCGGACGGAACGTCCCGGAGACGAGACGCGCGATATGGACCACCTCCAGGCTCGGACCACGGGGGTCACTGCGAATGGTGAGGATCGGGCCGATGGTTGCTTCCATTGAAGTTTCCTCCCGGATTTCGCGGCGCAGGGCATCGGCGGGTTGTTCGCGGGTCGCGGTCCAGCCCGAGATGATCCCCCACGGATGACGGTGCCGGAAGGTGTGCCTGAGGAGGAGGACCCGGCCGTCCGGCCCGAACAGGACCCCCGAGACCCCGATGGAGAAGCGGGGGAGGTTTGCCCAATGCCTGAGAGCGTTGGCGAGGTAACCGAAGGCGTATGGGTAGCGGTGGTTCCGAGGATGCTCGGGTAGACTGTCGATCATGTGCCCGGGTGCAGTGTACGGAGACGATGGTTCAGATCTGCATGTCAAAGTAGATTTGGCGCACTGGCTCACTCGGGTGGCTCGGAACCTTGGACGCCGGGATGCAGATTTCGGTGCGGATGAACCGGTCCCGGATGGTGTGACCGTCCGGTCGGACGTGTCGGGACGTACGGTCTGGCTGGTTCCTGTAGGCGCGGAGTGTGAAGTTCCGGGCCTGATCGCCGACTGGGCAGGCCCTTACTGGGTGCCTGACCAGGATGCTGTGACAATCGGTCAGGTGTGCGAGGCCCTCAGGGAACTCCGTTGTTTGCCGACAGAGACGAGAATGACTAGGCGACTGGTAGCTGGTGACGGTACGTCGACGATGGT
>DDYL01000110.1:32380-46381 GCA_002347925.1 Chloroflexi bacterium UBA2235
GAGGTGTGGAAGTGACGCCGCCGCTTGACGCAATCGCGGTGGCGGCACCGGGCCCAACCGTCCCGGCATCGCGTATGCATTCCCTACTTATGGCGCATTCGGTCCTGGCCGGGCCAGAGGTGCGGCTGATGGGACCGACTGGTGGTGGCGAGGCGGTGTTGACCCACATTTGCGCGGGCACGGGTGCGTTCCACGCTTCGATCTGGGTTGTCGGGTCGCCCGGTGAGGCGCCACGGCTGCAGGTTGGCCACGGAAGCCTCGGCGCAAGGCGCGTGCCAACGCGGGGGATTGGTCTGGCTTGCACCGAAGCACGGACGGTTGTCCGCGCCAAACCGGTGCCCGGCGGGGCTGGACGCGAGGGGTCATCGGACAGTTGGGTTCTGATCCCGCTTGCGGGCACACGTGGAAGTGTGCTTGGGGCGCTTTGTGTTAGCCGAAACGTCGAACACGGCGACTGGCTGGCTGACGAGGTTCTCTTGCTTGAGGCACTTGCGTCTCACTTGGCGGTCCACCTCGAGAATGGCCAGTTGCACGACCAACTTGTACGGGCGCTCGATGAAGTTCTGACTCTGTACGGTGCTGGCGAGGCGATTTCATCGAGCCTGGACCTCGACAACGTGCTTTCGGGCATCCTCGATATTTCGCGACGGCTTACCCAGGCGGATGCGTGCTACATCACCGAGAACCCGGTGGGAGGTGCGGGGGTTGTCCTTGCCTCGCAAGGCGGTTCCGAGTATTGGGACCGGGTGCGTTCTTCGCAGACTGTCGTGGAGGTACACGACCAAGTCCGGGAGGATGGAATTGCGAGACCGTTTCGCGCACTGGGGGCGGTGGGGTGGTGCATTGGCTTGAAAGTTCGGGGTCAGGTGATCGGATCACTCGAGGTGTACGCCTTGCCTGAGATGTCCGGTCGCGAGGTGCAGCCCTTGCCTGACGGGCACGGATGGGCAGTGGAACCGCACCTCCTTTCAGGCTTGGCAATGCAGGCCGCAATTGCGCTTGAGAACGCGAAGCTCTATCAGGCGGTTCGCGAGAAGGAAGCCCATCTGCAGCGCCTGGTCGAGAGGATGATCGGCGCACAGGAGGAAGACCGGCGTCGCGTTGCGTACGATATCCATGATGGACTGGCACAGTTGATGGTCAGTGCGCATCAGCATCTGCAGACCTTCGGCATCTACTATCAGCAAGGCGATGAGCGTGCAGGACCGTCCCTTCAGAAGGGGTTGTTCATGCTTCAGAAGTCCATTGAAGAAGTGCGCAAGGTCATCGCGGGGCTCCGTCCCTCCGAGCTCGACGACTTCGGACTGATGGCAGCGCTCCAACTGACGGTCCAGAACCTGCGTGATGAATTCGGGTGGCAGGTCGAGATTGTTGATGGGCTTGACAGTGGGCGGCTCCCGGCGGCGGTTGAGGTGACTGCGTACCGGATCATCCAGGAGGCACTGAACAACGCGCGTCGGCACGGCGAGGCACGACGTGCAAAGGTGGCGGTGGTTCGCCGGAACGGTGAGGTTGAGCTCCAAGTCCGCGATTGGGGCCGGGGGTTTGATGTGCGTTCCCTGAGCGAGAGAGCCGGTACAGGTTCGGATGCCGGACATCGCGTCGGAGTACACGGCATGCGGGAACGTGCCCACCTCCTTGGTGGGACATTCCACATCGACAGTGTTCCCGAGGATGGCACGACGGTGACCGTGGTGATCCCGGTTGACCGTTCGACTGACGGACTGATGCTGGGGGGCGCCGACGGGTTCGGAGGGATGGTGCGAGTGGGTGAGGCACCGGCTTCGGCTGGTGGGGCGGTTGTGACGGGCGCGCGGTCGCGTGGCGGTGGCGTCCTTAGTTGGCCAGGTCAGCGCAATGGCGGCGGTGGGAGTATCGGGAACTGGGCAGGCGCGTCCGATCCGGACGTGAACGCGGCAGGTTCGCCGGTAATCCGGGAGGACGGTGGATAAGCATGGTTGAGACGACACCCATAGATGTGAAGCGGATGGCGGGCATCGCCCAATCAGACCCGGGGCCGGAGAGCCAAGAACCTGTGCGCCGGGTCAGGGTCATGCTGGTTGATGACCATCATCTGGTCATCGAGGGATTGCGCGCCGTTCTCGCGACTGACGACCGTCTCGAGGTAATCGGTGAGGCGAGGTCTGGGCGGGCGGCCGTCGCCATCATTCCTGATCTTCAACCTGACATTGTTCTCATGGATATCAGGATGCCCGACATGGACGGGATTGCGGCGACGCGTCAGGTCAAGCAGATCGCTCCGAGGACGAGCGTGATCATGCTGACAATGTATGAGAACCCCGATTACCTGTTCGAGGCGGTGAAGGCAGGCGCAAGTGGCTACGTCCTCAAGGATGTCGCCGGCGTCGACTTGCTCGAGGCAATCCACACGGTCGCTGGTGGCGGGTCCCTGCTGAACCAGGAAGTGGTCGGGCGGTTCCTGCGCAGGCTGGCCGCTGAGGTGGATCAGCGGTCATCGGAACCGGCTGCTTCCCCTGGTCCGGACCGGTTGACCCCGCGTGAGCTTGACGTCCTCCGACTGATTGCGGCTGGCATGAGCAACAAGGAGATCGCCGTCCGCCTCTCCGTGACCGTTGCCACAGTAAAGACCCATTTGGAACACATTCTCCAGAAATTGCAGGTCAGTGACCGTACTCAAGCGGCAGTCTATGCGGTCACCCACGGTTTGCTCGCTTGAGTGCCGGTCACCCGGACTTTCGGGAACAAGACCGCGCGTAGTGACCCGAAATCCGTCGCCTGACTGATGAACATTCCGTCCCCCGCCCGATGTTTCGCGTAGCAGGTGNNTTGATGACTGCATGGGGCGGTCTAGGGCTGACGGGCAGGAGGGTGGCACGTGGCGCTTGCAGGCGCACCAATCCGGCGCAGACGACACGCACTCGTTGTGGGTTCCAACCCCACGGTCGTGCGGATTCTCCAGACGTACCTCGACCGTGAGGGGTTGAACGTCTCGGTGTCGTCCCCTGAGAATGTGCGTCGTGCCGTGGACGAATTGAGGAGCGCAGGCGCTGCTTCGTCAATCCGCGTGGCAAACCCGGGCTCGGGTCCGATAGCGGTGGTAGTGGTGGTCCTTCCGCCCGGCAGTGCGCGTACCGAGGTCTGCCAACTGCTAGCCGTGCACGAAGAGACCGAGTCTGCCCCGCTGGTGTTTGTGCAGTCAGCGACCGTGCCAAGTTCGGTAGTGGTTGCGAAGTCGACGACGTCATTTGCAGGCATGACCGCAGATGCCGGTGAGACCGTTGAGCTTGTCTGGCCATTCCGCCTTCGTGAAGTCTTCGATGCGGTCGCCATTGCCATCTCGACAGAGGACGCCCGTGTGGCGTCGGCGAGGCTGCACCGGGACGACCAGGTTGGTCGAGAGATTCGCAACCTGACCAGGACGAGAAGGTCCGGCCGACCGAGCGGAGCCGATGCCGCAATTGCTCCCTTGGCCGTGGGGACTGCGGGGATGGTGTCAGCGTGATTGCGACGGTCGGGTTTCCGGTCTCGCCAGAGCAGTCATCGGACGAAGGACCGATCCGGGTCCTGATTGCTGACGGTCAGGCGTTGATGCGCCACGGAATGCGCGCCATCCTCGACCTTTCAGGAGGGTTCGAGGTTGTTGCCGAGGCCGGAAACGTCAATGAGGTGACCCAGCATCTGGCCGGTGTCCAGGTTGATGTTGCGCTCGTTGAAATGGAGTTGCCAGGCGGTGGTGTGTTTGAGGTACTCAAGCACCGGACCCGTCTGAAGGCTGCGGTCAAGGTACTCGTGGCCGGAACGCGAACCGCGGAACCCCAGTTGCTCCCGCTGCTCGCTGCCAGTGCTTGCGGAATGATCCTCAAGGAAGGCGGGGCGGCAACTGTCATCGGGGGTATTCGGGAAGTTCACCGCACGTCATTCTTTGTTGCGCCGGACATCTCCCGAAAGGTCATTGACCGTTGGCACCGGACGCCGGCACGTCCCGGTTCTTGGGCGCAACCAGGGGTGGCTCAACTCTCAAACAGAGAGCGTGAAATGCTCACATGCATCGGTGCGGGAATGGCTAACCGGGAGATTGCGTCCCACCTGAGCATCAGTGTGAAGACGGTGGAGGCGCATAAATCGCACATTGCCACGAAACTCGGGTTGCGTGGCGCGGTTGATCTCGTGCGATTTGCCACTCGTGAGCAGTGGGGTGTAGGACAGTCCCCGCTAGCACAGTCATCCTCAATCCTGTAGCGTCATTCCGGGCGTGGCACTGATGCCCGCTGAGAAGGTGCAGGATGATCCGACTGACACGGCTGGGCGGCCAAGCCCTCTACTTGAACTCCGACCTCATCGAGTTCATGGAAGCCACTCCCGACACCATCATCGTGAT
The DNA here is from genome assembly GCA_002347925.1 of Chloroflexi bacterium UBA2235. GTDB lineage: Bacteria > Chloroflexota > UBA11872 > UBA12225 > UBA12225 > UBA12225. The sequence continues at coordinate 36,741 of DDYL01000110.1, forward strand.
GACGAGCGGCAAGCGCGTGATCGTGATTGAGCAACCGGCTGAAGTGGTGAAGCGCATTGTCGAGTATCGAAGGCGCATTGTCGCTGAGAGCCCTTCATAGTTCACTTGCGCCGCAGTTCGCCGCTGACGTGATGATCTCTCCATCGTGGGGTATTTTCGTCAATTGCCGCGGTACGCTTACTGGGCGATCGGATACGTAGTGTGGTAACCGCCTGGCCTGCCGTTTGTATGCGTCGCACATCGTTGCTATCCTAAAGAGCGACGGCTTGGTGCACATTGCTCGATCACGGGAGGAGTTGACATGGCTGAAGGTGGACATGAGGCGAAGCGCGCGCCGGACTTAGGTTCGTATGGCGGGCTATTTCTAGGCTTCTTCGCTCTCGGGTTTGGTTTTTGGCTCGAAGGTGGTGACTTTGCTGCTCTTCTGCTGCCATCACCAATCATCATCATCTTCGGTGGTACGGCTGCGACCCTCTGGATGTGCATCCCGGGCCAGAGCCCTCTCACATGGGGCGGTTTTTTCGCAGCGGGCTTCACCGATGTTCACCACGATGCGGTTGCGACAATCCAGACCTTTGTCAGGCTCGCTGAAAAGGCCCGGCGCGAAGGTTTGCTTTCGCTCGAAAGTGAGATGGGCAACATCCATGATCCCTTCATGAAGGAGGGGATTCAGGAGGTTGTTGACGGAACTCCCGCTGAGCAGATTACTGACATCTTCATGGTGCGCATCGACCAGATGGGGAAGCGTCACCATGTTGGCAAGGAATTCTTTGGCCAGGGCGGTGCGTTCGCGCCATGCATGGGGATCATCGGCACGGTGCTTGGTCTGACCATCGTGCTTGGTAGCCTCGGCGGTGCTGACGCTGCTGCACTTGGACACAGCATCGCGACTGCATTCATTGCAACTCTTTTCGGTGTTGCGCTTGCAAACCTACTCCTTCTTCCGATTGGCAAGCGATGTCAGATCAAGAGCGAGCATGAGGTCGAGTACCTGAACATGCTGGTCGCTGGCATCCTGTCTATTCAGGCAGGAGACTCGCCTCGCCTCGTCAGGGCGAAGCTCAATTCGTACCTGCCGCCGGCTGAACAGAAGCGCCTTGCCAAGGCTGCTGAAGGTGGTGCGGCTGCGCCAGCCGCGGCCTAGTATCCGCAGTTGAGCTGGTCTGGCGACAGGAATAGCGTCATAGGTCGATGAGAAGCTACCCCCACCCGTCGGCCGGGTGGGGGAACGCGTTTACACACTAGGCCACTTTCCTGCGTTGCTCAGTCGGGCCCTGGAGGGTTATCAGATGGGATTGCCGAAGAAACATGTCTGTCCGGAGCACGAGAACGCAGAGCGTTACTTGCTGACATACGCGGACATGATCACTCTGCTCCTGGCACTGTTCATTGTGCTTTATGCAATGAGCATTCAGGATCCGATCAAGTATGAGATCATCGCGTCTTCCCTCTCGAAGGCGTTCAACACCGGCGGTGTCCGTGGCAACGTCAACAAGCAGCAGATCATGCTTGGGCCAGTCACGAACGCATTTGCTGGCATGACGAGCGTCGGCGAGACGGTTGGGGAAGAGCTCACCTCGTATGCGCTCAAGGAGGAGTTGGGCGACCAGATCAGCGTGACTTCCAGCAAGGATGCAGTTGTCATCACTCTTGCCGGGGGCATGGTGTTCAGTTCTGGAAGTTCCGAGCTCCGCCCTGAAGGTCGGCAGACCCTGGAATTCATATCCGACCGCCTCATGGCGCTCCCGGACAGCAACCCGATCCGTGTTGAGGGTCATACGGACGACGTTTCACCAAATACTGAGCGGTTTCCAACAAACTGGTTCCTCTCGTCGGCGCGCGCGGCAACTGCGGCGAACTTGCTTGCAGAAGTCGGTGTAGACCGGAAGCGGTTACAGGCGGTCGGTTTGGCGGAGACGAGGAGCATTGCTGACAACTTGACGCCTGAGGGCCGAGCAAAGAACCGGCGCGTCGAGATCTGGATCCTTCCTCCTGCAACGCAAGGGCCGGCAACCGTTCCGACGCCCCGGCCTGCAGGGCGCTAGCATGGTGTAGGCTCCGCGCCGGTAGGCGAAGGGAGAGGGCTTGCATTTCGTCGGGCACTCACGACCGGAGTTCCCGTAAGCCGTTTTAACGTTTCGCTTGACATGCAAGTACGTGAGTTTGGGAGCGGTTGATCGTGGTAACTGAGGAGCGTCTACTCTCCGAGGCCGAGCATGAGGCGCTCATGGACGGTGCGCGTGCGGCCGGTGGTGATGGGTCTGGGCACATATTCGGGCACACCATTCGCAATGAGGGCCAGGATCCAATAGTCCGTGACTATGATTTCCGCCAGCCACTAAAGTTCACCCGTGAGAACCTTCGGCTCCTGTCTTCATTGCACGATGCGGTCGGGATTGGGTTCGGAGTAGATCTGTCTGGAATTCTCAGGTCACCCGTCGATTCGACGCTCGCCGAGCTCCATCAACAGGCCTACGCCGAATTCGTGGATGGTGTGAACGAGGGGTACTTCGTCTACGCCTTGGCGTCGGAGCCGCTTCCTTCTCATTTCATGATCGCGATCAGCCGCGACGTGATGTTCGCCGCGCTTGATCGATTGCAGGGAGGACTTCCCAAGCGCCTGCGGGCTGACCGCGAAGCGACGGACATCGAGAATGGCCTGATCCAGAAGCACATACTGCCTTTGGTGATGGATGGTGTTCGGACCGGTTGGGCGGAAGTTGACCGTCTCAACCCCAAGGTAGTCATGTCCGACACCAGTGCCACGTACATGCGCATTGCCTTGCCGTCCGACGCTTGCCTGACAGCCGATATGCGTATCCACGTCGGTGATGCTGAGGGAATGATCCGCATCTGCTATCCGTTCGCGATGATCGAATCGCTCGTTGCAAAGCTTGCTCACGCAAATGTTCCGCCGTCCTCGATCGTGCGCCGGTCACCAGATGATGATGAGAAGGTTCGCCGCGGGCTTGGGAATATCCAGGTGCCGATCATTGTTGAGCTTGGTAGTGCAGACGTGACACTCAATGATGTGCTTGAGTTGCAGGTCGGCGATGTGATCCCGCTGAGTGCCCGGGTGGCTGGTGACATTTCTGTCATGGTCAATGGCGAGCGGAAGTACCATGCAAGACCCGGCCTTCGCAGCAAGCGTCTTGCGATCCGGATAACGTCGATCATCAGCGAAGGTGACGACGAAGAAGACGGATCGAGCGAGGGCTGAGCCCCTGGCCTGAATGGTGCCGGGTGAGCGAGCCGGGTTGACCGGACCGCGTGCCCTCATGGAGAGGAATACAGTTGCTATGGAAGAGACAATGACGGCCGAGGCGGGTAGCGCAGGTGTGCATCCTGCACAGTTCGAGGCAATCGATGGTGCTGGCACGTCCGCCGGTGGTGGCAACCTCGACCTGCTCCTCGATGTCAACCTCCGCATCACGGTCCAGCTCGGCAGGCAGGAGCTTGCGATCAAGGACGTCTTGTCCTTGGGTAGCGGATCAGTGATCGAGCTAGACAAGCTTGCGACGGACCCGGTGGACATTCTGGTGAATGACCGGCTGATCGCCAGAGGCGAGGTTGTCGTGGTGGATGAGAACTTTGGTGTTCGGGTAACCGAAATCGTCCATCCGGACAATCGGCTCGGCAAGGCGCGGTGATCAGTGACCGACCAACCGGCGTGGCGCGGTTGTCGGATCTCCGATGGGACGCCGGTAGCTGACTGATGCTTGATCCTGTCAGGGATTGGTTTGCGCGGCAGTCGCTTCTTGTTCGTCTGGGTGCGCTGCTTGCGGTTCTCCTCCTCGGACTTGTCTGGGTAAGTATCCCGGACGATAGTGCAGTTTCGAGATCGACTCAGGTGTCCCCGAGGGCTACCGCGGCTATTGCCCCGGGCGATAGGCCGGTTCTCCCTAGGGAAGCAGCCGGTGGTTCCGCAGGAACGCCGTCTGGAACGGCCTCTGCAGGATTTCTTGCACCCTATCAGGAGCCTGAGCGAACTGATCCGACGGTTACCTGGTATGGGGCGCTACGGGCCATCATCAGTGTGGCGGTGGTTCTGGTACTGATCGTGGTTGGAGCGCAGGCACTGCGCGCAATGGGATTGGGTGGAGTCACTTCCGGCAGGGGCGTGTCGATAAGGGTTCGTGAGACGGTCAAGCTTCCATCGGTTGGGTCGAAGGGCTCGGCTTCATTACACTTGGTTGAAGTTGGTGAGAGACTGCTCCTTATCGGGGCTAGCGATGGCAGCGTGACGCTGGTGACCGAGTTCGAGCAGGATGAGATTGAGGTACTTCCGGGTGCAGGTACGCCAAGAGGGCCGGGCGCGATGACACGGATGACCGGACAGGGTGATGGGGAGGTTGGGGTCGCGCGGTCGGGTCCGGTGGAACCCATTGGAGATCAGGGCGCCGATGCCGCCGTGATGGCAGCTGTCCTTCGTCGGCTTGACGAAAGCAAGCGACGCCTCCGTGGCGATGAGTGAGAGGCAAATGATGAACGCTGGGGCTCCGGGTATTTTGGGTCGGGCATCCGCCCCGACTCGTGCCGACGATGATTGCCCGGCAGTTCCGACGTCACGTCGACGAGTTGGCATCCCATACGTGCCTCTATTCCTTGCACTTTCGCTGCTATTCGTACTGACAGGATGTGGGGCGGCGGATTCCGTTGGCGGGCAGTCGATTCCGAAGGTAACCCTTGGGGTCGATCAGGCCCAGGGGCCGCAAGACACTGTGCAGTCAATCCAGATCATTGTTCTGTTGACCGTGCTGTCCTTGGCACCGGCGATCCTGATCATGGTGACGGCATTCACGCGCATCATCATTGTTCTTTCCCTCATTAGGAATGCGATTGGCGTGCCTCAGTTGCCGCCGAACCAGGTGCTAATTGGCCTTGCACTTTTCCTCACGTTCTTTGTCATGGCTCCAGTGGTGCAGCAGGTTGAGCGTGAGGCGTATTCACCCTTCGTGGATGGGAAAGTCACCCAGTCGGAAGCGTTTGCCAAGACCGAGGCCCCGCTTAGGGCTTTCATGCTGCGTCAGGTGCGCGAGAAAGACCTTGCCCTGTTTGTCTACCTTGCAAGGTTGGATCAGCCGAAGTCGATCGAGGACGTACCGACCTATGTGGTCATCCCCTCATTCATCATCAGCGAGTTGAAGACCGCGTTCCAGATGGGTTTCGTCATCTTTATCCCGTTCCTGGTAATTGACCTTGTGGTGTCGACGGTCCTGATGTCAATGGGCATGATGATGCTTCCTCCCGTACTGATCTCGCTTCCCTTCAAGATCCTGCTGTTCGTGATGGTTGATGGCTGGTACCTCCTCATGCGGGCTCTGGTTCTGAGTTTCAACTGACGCGAGGCTCGTGCGCGCACACCGGACGGCGGGGCTTCCCGCCGGCGATCCTCGATCTTCGGTCGAGTAACAGGAAAAATCAGCCACGTGGCTGATCCCTCGGACAGACCTACCGGCGTATCCTCAACAGGCGGGGCGGAGTGACGTCTGCTTTGGCTTTGGTGGGATGCAATGACTGAAGGAATGGTCTTCGATCTGGCGCGGAACGCGATGATGATCGCGCTTGAGGTCTCGCTGCCTTTTCTTCTCTTCAGTCTTGTAACTGGGTTGGTGATCTCAATCTTTCAAGCGGTCACACAGATCAATGAGATGACGCTGACGTTTGTCCCGAAGATCCTCGCGGTATTCGTAGCTGGCGCAATCTTCGGCCCGTGGATGCTCAACAATCTGATCACCTACATCGCGAACCTGTTCATTTCGCTGCCGACATTCGCTCGGTAGGACGACGACGAGAATACTGACGTGGATTTGCTTTCGCAGACACCAGCGATGTGGGAGGCCTTCTTCCTGGTGTTCTGCCGCGTCGGAACGATGATGATCGTGGCTCCTGTCTTTGGATCCAGGGGCACATCTCCCCAACTGCGGGTGTTTTTCGGGCTGACGGTGGCTCTGGTGATGTTGCCGGTCGTTGCACCTGCCGGGGTGGTGATCCCTACTGACATCAGCGGGTTTCTTGGCAGGGCCGCGCGCGAGATCATGATTGGCGCACTCGTTGGCTTTGTGGTTTTGTTGATCTTCACCTCGCTCGAAGGTGCCGGACATGTGATTGGCCTCCAGATGGGGTTCTCACTTGCCAACATCATCAACCCATTGACTTCAACCAACGCCAGCCTTATCGACCAGTTCTACACCCTTGTGGCGACGCTGGTATTTCTGACCATCGATGGACATCACATGGTCCTGCTAGGTGTGGAGCGAACTTTCCAGCTTGCGCCGATTGATCGAGTTGGCTCGTACCTCCCTCCAATCGAGCTGGTGTTTGGAATGGGGCGCGAGATTTTCCTGACTGCCTCGCGTATCGCCCTCCCAGTCCTCACCGCGTTGCTGCTTACCGATGTGGCACTGGCGATGGTGGCCCGGAGCGTTCCGCAGCTGAACGTGTTCGTGGTGGGGATGCCGGCAAAGATTGCCGTCGGGTTCCTGATGTTGATTGTGACAGTGCCTACGGTTGCCTACATCATGGCAAGGGCCTTTGGTGACCTGATTTCGATTCTTACTCCTTTCGCTGCTGGGCTAGGTGCGCGATGACTGCCCTTGTGTGGGTTCGACGTGGCGATGCGTTGGCGATGCCCATGATGCGTTCCGGTCGAGTGGGGGTTCTCCATGCCAGGTGAGCGCACAGAACAGGCGACTCCCCGGAGGCGTTCTGAGGCCCGTGACCGTGGGCAGGTCCTCAAGAGTGTTGAGGTGAACACGGCAGTCGTGCTTCTCGCTGGCGCGTGGATGTTGCAGTCCAACTTCGAGTCGATCAGCGTCATGCTGATAGACATGACCCGATACACGTTCACACACATCACCCACCCCGATTACACCGTGGCCACTGTCCACATGAGTGCAATGGGATTGGCTCTGACGGTGATGAAGGCGATGGCGCCGTTCTGCCTCGGATTGGTGGCAGTTGCGGTGCTCAGTTGCCTTGTCCAGGTTGGGCCGTTGTTCACATTGAAGCCGCTCCAACCGCAGTTCTCACGGATGAACCCGCTTGCGGGGTTCCAGAGGCTGTTCTCCTCCAATTCGCTCGTTGACTTGGTGAAGTCCATCTTGAAGGTGGCGCTGGTCGGTTCCGTTGCGTGGTCGGCGCTGCAGGGTCAGGTCGACACGCTTCCGATGCTCTCGAGTGTTTCACCTCGGGATGCCGCGGTCATGATTGGTGCAGCGGTTTATCAGGTGGTCTGGCGTGTCGTAGGCGTGTTCGCGGCGATGGCGTTCGCGGACTATTTCTATCAGCGCTGGGTCTTTGACAAGAGTCTCAAGATGTCTAAGGAAGACATCAAAGAGGAATACAAGCAGTCGGAAGGTGATCCGCAGATCCGGGCACGGCTCCGTCAGCGGGCCCGTGCGTTGTCTCGGCAGCGGATGATGAAGGCAGTTCCCAAGGCGGATGTGGTGGTGACAAACCCGACCCATTTTGCAATTGCACTGAAGTACGGGAACGGCATGGAGGCACCGATGGTGCTCGCCAAGGGTGAGCGCCTGGTAGCTCAGCAGATCAAGAAGGTCGCTCGCGAACATCACGTGCCGATGGTTGAGAACCGTCCTTTGGCGCAAGCCCTTTTCAAGGCGTGCGAGGTGGGACAGGCCGTTCCACAGGAAATGTACAAGGCTGTTGCCGAAGTGCTTGCGTGGGTGTACCGGATGTATCCGGGTCGTGCGCCGGCCGGTTTCAGCAATCCACCGGCAGCACGTCCGGCGCCTTCAGCGACGTCTGGTCCGTGGGTTGACCTGCCAGGCGCGCTGCAACCGGGCTTATCGAACGCCATTGGCTAGCCGCATCCGAAAGCATTAGAGGACGTCGACAGAGATGGCCACCGCAACAACGACGCTGACAAACGGTAATGGAGGTGCCACCCAGGCTTCTGGGTGGCAACGCCTGCTCCAGCAGCGTGACGTGCTCTTGCCAGTAGCAGTCGTCGCGGTCATCTCGATGATGATCGTGCCGCTTCCGACGGTAATGCTCGATCTCCTGCTGATCGTCAACCTGTCGATCGGCCTCCTGATCTTGCTCGTCTCGATGTATACGACCGAGCCTCTTGCGTTCTCGGTCTTTCCGACACTGCTCCTGATCACAACGCTGTTCCGGTTGGCGCTGAACATTTCTGCGAGCCGACTGATCCTTCTCAATGCCTTTGCCGGACACGTGATCGAGGCCTTCGGGTCCGTCGTGATCGGGGGCAGCTATGTCGTCGGTATCGTGGTGTTCATCATCCTTGTCGTCATCCAGTTCGTGGTCATCACGAATGGTGCGGGACGCGTTGCTGAAGTCGCCGCGAGGTTCACCCTTGACGCGATGCCCGGCAAGCAGATGAGCATCGACGCGGACCTGAATGCCGGCTTGATCACCGAGGCGGAAGCGAAGCGTCGCCGGCAGAAGATCGAACAGGAAGCAGACTTCTACGGTGCCATGGACGGTGCCTCGAAGTTCGTTCGAGGTGATGCCATTGCGGGCATCATCATCATTCTTGTCAACATCCTCGCGGGCTTCGTGATCGGTGTCATGCAGCAGGGCATGAGCCTCATGGGTGCCCTCCAGACCTACGCTCTCCTGACCGTGGGAGACGGTCTCGTCAGCCAGATCCCGGCGCTGATGATCTCGACGGCCACCGGTATCGTGGTCACCCGTGCCGCAACGAGCGGCGATCTCGGGACGGACACCATCCGGCAGATCACGTCCAATCCCCGGGTCCTCGGGATCGTGACTGGAGCCTTGATCGTCCTGGCATTTGTGCCAGGCATTCCGAAGTTGCCCTTTTTCATCATCGCTTGCCTGACCGGTGTTGGCGCTTACATGGCTTGGCAGTCCGAGGCGTCCGGTGAGCGGACGGCAATCTCAGGTGGTGCCACGGTGGTCGAGACGACGGCAACGGGCGAGCCAGCCCCGACCGGACCAGAGGCAGTAACACCGCTTCTCGCGCTCGATCCAATGGAACTCGAAATCGGGTACGGGCTGATCCCGTTGGTTGATCCGCAGGAAGCCGGAAACCTGCTTGACCGGATCACCCGAATCCGCCGCCAGATGGCACTTGACTTGGGCATCGTGCTTCCGACTGTCCGGGTGCGTGACAACCTGCAGTTGCAGCCAAACCAGTATGTGGTGAAGTTGCGCGGGGTTGAGGTGGCGCGTGGTGACCTCCTTATCAACCAGTACCTCGCGATGAACGCCGGGCTTGCGGATGAGCAGATTGAGGGGATCCCAACCACCGAACCGGCATTCGGATTGCCAGCACTGTGGATCCAGGCTTCACTGAAGGACCGGGCGGAATTGCTTGGGTACACGGTCGTCGATCCGCCGAGCGTCCTGACCACCCATCTCACTGAGGTCATCAAGGGCAATGCCGCGAACATCCTGTCACGGCAGGACGTGCAGACGCTCATCACGAACCTCAAGGCGGAACATCCTGCGGTTGTCGATGAGCTGATCCCCGGGGTGCTGTCGATCGGCGAGACCCAGAAGGTGCTTCAGAACCTGCTTCGTGAGCGCATCACGATCCGTGACCTCGTCACGATTGTGGAGACACTCGCCGACTATGCTCGGCAGACCCGTGACACCGAGGCGCTGACCGAATACGTGCGCCAGCGTCT
>DDYL01000021.1:0-12117 GCA_002347925.1 Chloroflexi bacterium UBA2235
AAACCCAGTCCGCACAGCAGAATTCCCGGCCGAGTATGCCAATCCGTAAGTGGCCAGAAAGTGAAGGGGCGATGAAGCATCGGAGGCAAAGCCGTGGCAGCGCAGGTGTACTGAAACTTTGTTCTAGAACTCACGTTCTACTTATGACACCGGGTGCGGCACGACGCTCACACCCCGAAATCTCACCAAGGACAGAGCAGGCATGAACGCGATATCTGCGACACCTACCTCACTTTTGCCCGAAAACGGACTAATGACCGGCAGAAGTGGCTTTCCCAAAGAGGCGGGAGCGCGCAGGGCAGGCAACGCAACTACCAATCGTCCGCAGGCCAACCCACCAGTCACCCGGTCATCACATCGCGCCGGGGCGCGCAACAGACACGAGGGCACCACTTGGCTGAACGAGGAAGAACAGCGTCACGATCCTGGGCAGTGGCTGGCGAGCATGTTCGAAAAGGCGGAACCCGCGTTACGGTTCGGCATGGCCGTTGCAATCGTATTTTGCTGGAGCCTGAACTTCGTGGGACGTCACCCAGTCACCGGCGGGGGACCGATGGAACTTGCGAACAGCGCACTCGAGGCGTGCACCCTAAGCCTGATCTGGATGGCAATCCTCGCACGCGCTGCCTACATCAGCATGCTCCAACACATACTCAGTGACGCGACATCGTCTCCAGCTCGCTAAGTACGTAGGCAGGGTTGCAACCGAACCACGAAAACCGTGCCCCCACGTGCTGGTCGCCCCACCGCATTTCGCCGGAGAACGATCGTGCATCGCCTACCCCGTCGGGCATGAATCACGGCTCGGAAATAAGCGACTGAAGGTGGCGGCTTGCGACGACCGGACGCGACCCAATCCCGTCAATCTCGATGCTCGCCGCGAAGACCTCTACCTCCGACGGCAGTTGCACCAGGTATGGAAGCACTCCAGTGACCCGGACTACACGGCCCGCACCCGGACCGTTCCGGACCCTCGCCGTCGAGATGCCGCCAACCGTCACTGGAGGAGGCATTCCGCCAGAAGGTCCATCAAGTGTTGCGAGCAACTCCGGCGCTGAACCCGGTTCGTAGCCTAGTAGCGAGACCGGCCTCCCGTTCAAGGACGCAACTCGCTCCCAGATCTGGGCCGGACACGCGTCCTCACCAACCGCGAGCAAGACAATCGTGAGGGGCGGCGCCGGGTCGTACGAAGGTGATCCGAAACGCGGACGCGTCAGCGGCCACAGCACGTCATCCCATCCAAGACGGGATACCGCTCCAGGAACGATTCCCGAGGACAGTACACCGAGTGCGCCGCGGGTGGGCAACTGCCTCGCAGTCGTCTCGTCAAGCGGAAAGGAACACGCCACAATTGACCCGGTCAAGTCCATCGGGATTTGGGTCGGTGTCGAAGCCACAATCAGTCGGCCAGCGACCGCACGCCCCGCGCCAGCCACCCCGGAGATCGAAACGGCGTTGCCCTCAACGAGCACGCTGTCTGCGAACACGCCAACCACCTGACCACCAACGTGCGCGTACACCTGCGTCTCCGTTGCCGAGCCTGCGACATACGCAACCCCGGAAGTCGTGGAAAAGTAGATGAATGTCCCGGTCGCCGGGGAGACAATGCGTCGGCGCCTCTGCCCGAAGAACAAGCGCTGTTCCGCGAGGAGGTCACCTTCGGCGAGTTGCTCCCCGATGTTCCGGACAAGCATTTTCACGACCTGCTCAGGCGCGACACCAAGGGCACCGGCAACGTCAATCGCACGAACGCGCCCGTTGCGGAAAATCGTGGCCACGTTATGGCTCGCCGCGACTGTCGCCCCATTCTGGACGACGCACGCACCGCGCTCGCCGGTCCAGCGTCGCCACCGGCGTAGGCGTCCACGCTCAACCACTGCCCGGCGTCGAGGCAGATCGTCGCGGACGGGTTCGGGTACCGTGCCCTCGTTTGTCTCGAGAAATCGCGCCAGTTCCTGAGTTGTCGCGGTCATCGATTGCCTTCCACGTGCCACGGGCCCACAATCGGGAGGCGGGCGTAACCCGCTCCCACAACGGGCGTCGGGTGGGGGCCGGTTCTCGCAGTCCTAAATGTCTGCCTTGCCATTTTCAACGAATGAAAGGGCAGGATACGCGCGCAACGCCTGGAACCACTGCAACAGTTTCGCCTGACGCTTCTCATTGTCGTCGGGAAGTACAAGCGGACGTCCCCGGCAGTCGATGACGATGCCGACGGCACCGCCTTGAACCTCGACCCGTGGCGCCGCCGCTTCTCCCTTGCCCAACCCCACGTCAAAGTCACGGGACGGATAGAGCTTGAGGGCCGCGCGCTCGCCGATGGGCAAGGGCAGGATCTCGATCACCCCGAATGGCACATCCACGTGCAGCGGCGCACGATCACTGTAGATGACCTCCACGCGGATCGCGGTATCTCCTTCGTGACCTTTTCCCTCTGGAGCCACGCAAATGCCGAGACTCAGCAATACGTCGTGTTCAAGGTCGGTTCCGACGGCAAGGCTGCCTCCCATGTAGCCAAGCACCCCGAGCAACGCCATGGAGGTGGATCGATCGAGCGCAAGTTGAGTCAGCCGTGTCGGTTCGGCCGCGTCAAGCATCTGCAACACAGCCTGAGCCAAACGCGGCGTGCGGGCCAGGGCACCACCACTGCCGATCAGCAGGTCCGGCGGCGGGATCGAGGCTAATCCTCGCGACCCCCCACGCCACGTCCGGTCAGGTTCGAACCGCCGGCCAAGACGCTCAAGCGTCGCTCGCATCGCCTCTCTGCCGAACGCATGATCGATCAGTAACTCACGCACCGTCACCGGCACGCGCCAAGGTGTCATCTGAGCCTGTCTCGCGTGTGCGAGCAACTGCGCGTCGTCAATGTCGAATGGAAGCCAGCGCGATATTGCGGACGCGCCAACCTCTCTCAGGAGCGCCAGGCGCCCGGTGGCGGCACCAACGTCATCGCGAACGACATTCACCCCACGCCTGGCGTTGAGCATTCCGGTGTAGGTCGATGCCATCGTGTAGGTGGCACCACTGTGGACCGCAAGGACGTCGACGTCATACCGGTCGGCGACGTTGCGCGCCGCCACGAAGATTCCGTGCAACGAGGAGTGGATGATCATGCCCCCAGACGGACTGGTCAGCGGTTCGCGATCCACGGGATCTGACCAACGCTGGTAAAGGGACTCCATGATCCGGCGACCAACGGCCTGGAGGATTGGCTGCGGTTCCGGCCGTGTCAGCTGGTGACGGCCCGGAAGGTAGTTGTCGATCATCAATTTGAGCGAGTCAAATTGGCGGATATCACCGGCAAGGATCAGATAGGGAACCGTTCCCGCCATCCCGAGACCGACCGATTCCGCAACCGCGCGTGCACGTTCGTGGTCGAGACCTCGCGAACCCGACATGAGCACCACGATGTCGGGTGAACCGCTTTCCAGGAATGCACCGATGACGTCAGGGTTCAGGCCGGCTCCGTCGAGAACCATGGGATCCAGAAGGACAAGAGGCAGGGTCTCGAGTTCCGCAGTCGCGACGGCAGCATCCTCTGGAGACGGCGCAATCACCGCCACCCTTGGAAGGGACCCGGCTGAAGTGATCAGCGCTCGTTCCCGGGGCGCATCGGCCCAGGTGCGTCCTCCCGCCTCAAGGCACTGGTTCAGTGCCCGGGTGAGGGCACCCCGAACGTCGGGCAGACCATCGTCCCCGAGAGTTGAGCATTCGCCGATCGAGACAAGGCGCCGTGATCCCGCAACCAATTCGAGCAGGTAAGCCCGAGTGACAACGGTGCCCACGTCGACCGCGAGGATCGGTTCTCGGGTTACGACTGGCTCCGAGACGTTGTTTACCGCCGTCAAGCGTGTTCCTCCGGCGTCGGCCGACGCGGACGTCCCACCGTCGCGGACGCCAGCCATCTGCGAGCGAGGATATCACCAGTTCCGGGGAAGGCAAACAGACCCGGGTGCATCAGTTCCGGCGCGCCTGCTGTTCAAGCTTGTCGAGCACCTGCGAGAGGTGACTCAGCGTCATTGCGCTCCGCCGGCGTCCGCGTTCCACCTCGGCGACGAGACCACGCGAACAGTGAGCCGCGTGCGCCACGGCCGCCTGGGAAATGCCAAGTGCCTCCCGCCGGCTCCTGAGGCTCTCACCGGTAACCGCACCATCTGGCGCCGTCCAGTCTCCGTCCGGAAGCGTCCACTCCCCACGGCTTCGCGACGCTCCGCGTCCGGCAGCGCCCCGGGGCGCCGGTGCCTCATTCGAAGGCGTCACGCCACTTGACGACGGCACACCGACTTTCGCCTGAATCGTGGCGAGCCTGACCACCGCGGCCTGCAATGCCTCGTGGATTGCCTCGAAGACCGACCGGAGTTGCCGGATCTCCTGTGTGATCGATTCGATGTTTTCGGTGTCGTTCATCTTCACGGGCTGCGCGATTGCCACGGACGGAGTTCCTTTCATCAGGAAGGGCAAACCGGGCACGGTGCCAGATCCACGAGACAAAATCACCCGAACGACCGGCTTGCCCGGGTTCCAATGAAAGGCCAGTGATCCACCCACTAGGAGACATTCATTCCGCTCACCTCACGATGGACGGGAATGCCTACACCCGGTCACGACACCAAATGTCCAAGCCAACGGACGCCAATAGCGCGCACATTATGTCGCATCGCGCGGCATTGCCGCTAATCGCCGCGTCACGATTCCCATCGCGTCCGAACCCCGCTCCAACCACCTCCACCAAACAAGTCAACCGCTTCGCCAGGCCACGTTCGGGAAAAACGGAACGGTGTCCGGCCCGCGCATGCGTCACAGCATGGAACGCAGGGCTTCCTCATTAATAACCGTGACGCTGTGCTTGGCCGCACCCTTGATCTTGCTGCTACCCGGTTTCTCCCCGGCCACAACAAAGGAGGTCGCGCCCGACACCGAGTCGGAGACCTTTCCTCCCGCAGCCACCACCAGGGCCGCGATTGACTCACGGGGTTCCGACATCGCTCCAGTCAGGACGAACGTCTTGCCAGAGAGTGGTCCGTCCTCCGCAGTCTTGGGAGATTGGGCCGGCGGAACCGGAGACATGCCTCCCGCCGAAAACCGTTCGAGCAGTTCGAGCATGGCCGGGTTGGAGAGCGCGTCGTTGACGGATTGCGCAACAACAGGACCAACCCCCTTCGTCTCGAGCATCTGCGCACCCAGCGACCCGAGGAAGTCGTCTCGATCGGTCCGCAACCGGTCGCAAAGGGCATCCAGAGAACCAACCAAGGGGGCAACCAGTTCGGCTGTCTCACTGCCAACATGCCTTATCCCCAGACCGAACAGGAAGCGCGCGAGTGACGTCTGACGGCGCGTACGGTCAATGGCATCGCACAACTTCCGTGCCAGGATCTCCCCCATTCCCTGCCCATCAATCGCGAGCAAGTCCGGAAGCGTCAAGTGGTAAAGATCGGCCGCGCTCGTAATCAAACCGGATGCGATCAAACGGTCAATCCAGTTGCCACCAAGGCCCGCAATGTCCACCGCAGATCGTCCGGCAAAGTGCCGGACACGTGCAGAGCGCTGAGCCGGACACGACGCATTCGTGCACCGCGCAACAGCCTCGTCACCATCCCGCGCGATCGGCCCGTCGCACGCCGGACAGGCGGTAGGAAATGCCCATTCGGTTTCCTGCCCATCACGACGCGAACCATCAAGGTCAACACCAAGGATTGCCGGAATCACCCCACCGGCCCGTTGCACCCGCACCCAGTCCCCGATCCGAAGGTCAAGCGCGCGGACTTGGTCGTCGTTGTGCAAAGTCGCACTTGAAACGGTCACTCCTCCCAGCCTCACCGGTTCAAGGACAGCCAAGGGCGTGACCGCACCAGTCCTTCCGATCTGAACCGCAATGTCAAGAAGGCGCGTGACAACAACCTCGGAGACAGCGACCTTGTACGCCACCGCCCACCGCGGATCCTTCGCCACGCTGCCGAGCCGCTCCTGGGTGGCAAGGTCGTTCACCTTGACGACAAGGCCATCGGTCTCCTCATCCCAAGTCGCGCGGAGTTCCTGCAAATCGGCGAGGACGGCAACGGCCTCTTCAAGGCCGACACACTGGCGGTTGTGGGGGTTGGTGCGAAACCCCCAATCACGCATTGCCAGCAACGCTTCCCAATGAGTTGCAAACGGGCCAGAGGCGACGCCGAGTGGGCGAAGCCGGTCGAAGACACGTGTCACCACGTCCTGGTCAATCGGGTCCGACGCCACGAGGTCGGCAGCATCCGCTTCGAACGCGAGCTGATCAAGCGGAAGTGCGCCCCCGCCCTCGTCAAGTGTCAGCACTGTCGCGGTGTACGCGGTAAATCTGAGCGCTCGACTCGCGGTGATCCGGGGGTCAAGCTGTCGCACACTTCCGGCCGCGGCATTGCGCGGGTTCTGATAGTTGGCCTCTCCAGCTGCGTCACGCGCTTCGTTGAGCCGCGCGAACGCGTCGAGAGGCAGCGTCACCTCTCCCCGGATCATCAGGAAACGGGGAACGCCCTGCCCGCCATTCACGCCCATGGACAGGGTGAGCGGGATTGTCCGAATTGTCGTTGCCTGGGGCGTGACCTCCTCGCCGATCTCCCCATCACCCCTCGTAGCCGCTCGCACCAACCTTCCGTCTGCGTAGAGGAGTGCGAGGGTTAGGCCATCAAGTTTCGGCTCGACCGTATAGCGAGGGATCTCTGGATCTGGACCTGCCACGCCAATACGGCGATCAAATGCCACGAGGCCGTCGCTGTCAAATACGTTCGCCAGACTAAGCAGCGGCGCCGGGTGCCGTGCTTTCCGGAAGCCCGCTAATGGGGGGCCACCAACCCGCCGCGTTGGACTGTCAGGTACGACCCATGCCGGGTTTCGAGCCTCGACCGCTTCAACGCTTCGGTAAAGACGGTCGTAGGCGTCGTCAGTAACAAGCGGCGCGTCGAGTACGTAGTAGGCATGCGCGAACTTCGCGAGGCGCGCAACAAGTTCGCGGTACTCGGCGAGCGTAACGGTGGGGCCATTTCCGTCATCTCCGTGCAAGACGTGCAGATCATGCGTTTCATTCATGGTGAATCTTGAACGAACCCGCCGGGCCGGTGTTGCCGTGAACTGCGTCGTCGGGGGCGGGCGGTCAAGGCACAGTACCCAAGGGACCCATGTCTGCACGTACACGAGCGGGTTCAAAAGGCGGCCTGTCAAACACCGGAGATCATGGAACGTGAAGTATTTCACGTCTCCGGAGGACAAGGTTTGCTACATTCCGAGTGTAGTGAGGCAGTAGGAAACGGTGCGGTCGCCAGTCGACTCCCAAGGCAAAACCACCGCCGCTGCGTCAGTGACCATCGGATTGGCAGTAAAACTGATCCGTGAACGGCTCAAAGGCAGAGCTGTTCAGGTCGCACTCAGCGCGACGATTGCCGTGGCGTGCCTGTCGATGACCCCCTTTGCCTCGACGCGCGCGCTCTTCGTGGCATTGGTCACGAACCCCGGAAACAGTTTCGGGGTACCTTCAGTGCTTGCGCCGCAGGCAGCCGTGACGACGCCAGGAGCGGGAGGAGTAATCCGCCTCGCTTGGACAGAGCCACGTTCAATCGGAACCGTCACCCCGGCCGCCACATCTTGGGCCGGGTGGTACCTCATCTATCGGAGCGACTCTCCGGCGACTCCTGGGCCGAACGCGACCCCCTACGCCACAGTCGTGAGCAACGGATCTGGGATCGGATCATTCGTGGACGGCCCAGCCATTCCAACGGTGACGCCGTGCCCAGCAACGGGGCCCTGCACCCGGGACAATGTTCGGTACTTCTATTGGGTGCGAGCCGTCAGTCGCCAGACGGGGTTCGCTTCCCCGTTGATATCCGTCGGCACGAATGCCGCCGCGGACGCCACCGGGCCCGAGGTGGTTTCGTACAGCCCGTCTTCCAACGCGTTTGCGCCTCCGACCACCAAAGTCACCGTTGCCTTCAACGAACCCATTGACTTCGCGTCGGCCGCCGCATCATTCTGCCTCGCTCCATCTGTCAACCCGACACAATGCGTCGCCGTGACCCCCAACCAATCCCGATGGGAACAGAGCGCCGGGGTCCTGTTCGAAGTCAAACCCAATAGCCGTCTCGCCTCTTCGACGTACACGGTGACGCTCAAGAATGGAGCCAACGCCGTCACCGACCTTGCGGGCAATCGCATGGCGACTTCGACGTTCACCGCGCAAGGATCCTGGTCGTTCAGCACGGAAGTCCCAGTGAACATCGTGCCAATCCGCTGGCAGACCCCGGCCCTCGACGGTCAGGAATACATGCCCGCGACGGGACCTGTGGTTGGGATCGCGTTTGCGGAACCAATGGACAAGCCGACCGTCGAAGCGGCATTTTCGGTGACCTCAGGCCCTGAGTGTGGATCAAGCAGCGTTCCGTTCACTGCTAAGTGGAATGTGACCGAAAACGCGGTCGTGTTCGCACCGACCAGCGCCCTCAGTGTCGGTCTCAAGCCAGCGGCGGGCGGCGCACTCTTTCCCGGCGTCTTCCAGTACGCATTCCGGCTTGCCTCCTCCGCACGTTCAGGCGCCGGGAAGGCGACAGTTCAGCTTGATTGTGCGAACGGGCGCTTCACGCCGACCTCTTCGGTCCTCGCGTTCGGGATCAGCGACGCGCTGAACGTTTCCGGCGCCGACGGCCCGCATGTTGTCCCCGGCGAAACCCTGCCACTCCGTAGCGTGAGCGGGCCGTGGCGCCAAGGCTCCTACACGACCCTTCGGGCGCTCTTTGACGAACCGAAATCCGCTGGCATAGCTTCGGCAACAACCACGATTGGTGGCGACGACTGGTCAGGCCTCGCGCTGACCGTCCCCTCCGATGCGCTTGCAGGCGCCCACTTTGTCTCGGTGCAGAACGATGCCGTTCCGTCCGGGATTGGGCAGGATGCCCGCACAGCCGTATTGCCAGTCACCGTGGATCAGCCAACCATTTCGGTGACCTCAGTAAGCGCGAAGGATCTCTGGACACCACATACGATCCTCTCGCCCCTCGCCGGTGACGAGGTGGTCCAGATTGCCGCCACGGTAACTGCGCCCACGCGCGACGGATCCGGCAGCCGGCCAATCCCGAATGCCGTCGTCACAATCCGTGCGGTCGTGAACCCAACCGCGTACGGCGCAGTTCTGTGCTCCACGCCCGATTGTTCTACGTCGACAAGCGGCATATTCCAGACCGTCACTGACCAAAATGGTGTGGCACGTGCATATCTCAAGGCACCGAAAGTAGGGGCTCCGTTCAGCACCATCGTTGTCCTCGCGCAGTCGACAACCGGGGTGGGAAGTGTCCTCCTGACCGATCCGGCACCAATGCCACCAGGCAACCTCTCTTTCAACGCTGCGAACAGTCGTTTCAGCTGGTCACCATCATCCTCGTTGGCAATCGGGGGTTACCGCATCGTTCTCTCGCCAGTCACGGGAGGAGCGATGGCGCCTGAAATCGTGATTGACGCAGGCCTTGCGACGGAGAGCGACACTCCGCCAGGTGCGTTGGTTCCCGGTGTCACCTACCGCGCGGTCGTTGTCGCGTACGACCTCAGTGGTCGTGTCAGTGCCTCATCTTCCGAGATACAGCTCACAGCGCCAACGGCGACGGTCACGCCAACGCGTACCGCAGCGGCAACCGCCACCTTCTCGGTAACCCCCGTCGCTTCACCAACCCCAACCATGGTCGCCACGGCTACGCCAACCCAAGGTGGTTCAGCGACTCCAACGACCATCAGCGGAACTGTGGCCCCGACTGCCACGTTGTCTCTCGCCTCTCCATCTGGAGCAGAGGCAGGGAGTGGGGCTTACAGTGCAACTACGGGTCCGACAGTTGTTCCGACGCAAAGCCCGGAGACCCCATCGGCCACCGTGATCGTTGCCACACCGACACCGAGCGGTTCCGCGGCAACGACGGTTGCCACTGCCTCCCTGACACCATCGGCATCCGGCGTGGCGACCACTACGGCCGCTCCGATTGTCGCTTCGCCGACGCTGGTCCCAGTAACCTCGACAGCCGCACCCGCTTCATCTGCAACGCCCGCGCCTTCTGCTGTTGCGTCATCGACACCTGCAATCGCTGCGACAAGCGCACCCGCAACGACATCGACCGCCCCTGCCGGCCCCACAGTCGTCTCGACGGCCCCGACAACAGGATTGCGCCAAGGGGTTGGGGACGGAAGCGAAGCGTCTGTGAACAATGAGCGCACGGGTGGAGAGGGTGCATCGTGAGCGACAAGCAACCTGACAGGTCGCCAATCGGCACGCCAACTTCCGAAACCCGACGCATCCCACGGGGCGCCATCACCAGCGCAATCCGCACGATCGCGGTGCTAGTCGCGACCTTCGTGATTGTGGCAACCTTGGCACTGACCGTCGGCCCTCGATTCCTTCCCTACCAGACCTTCATCGTGCTGTCTTCATCCATGGAACCCGCAATCCCTGTCGGAGCCGTGGTTGTGACAGTGCCCGTTCCGAAGGGTGATCTGGTTTCCGGTGATGTCATCACGTACCAGCGGGCCGAGGAACCGGACATCGCCGTCACTCACCGAATCATCCGCCTTACAGGAGTAGCCGGCGCCCTCATTGCCCGGACGCGCGGTGATGCCAACTTGGTGGACGATCCATGGGAGGTGACGCTGAGCCCAACCGTCCTGCGGGTTTCGGGGTACGTCCCACTCGCCGGATACGCGCTGATGTTTGCGCAATCGCCGACTGGGCGGCTCGTCACGATCATCTTCCCCGCCTCGATCCTGGCTGCAATGTGGGCGTTCGAACAATGGCAGCGCCGGGTGTGGCGACGGTCACACACCATGGACGGCATCCGCATCGTGACACCGTCCTGACACTGGAAGACCGATGCCACCAACACCCGCGAGAGTGAAGCCACAGGGCGGAAACCTCGGCAAGAAGCCGGGGCAGAAGCCTATTCCCATGCCCGTCGTATACGGGTTACCCGTGGCTGCCTTCATCGCAATCGTCGCCATCTTCGTCACTGGTGACCGAAACTTCCCATCATTCACCGGAGGCCTCTTCTCCGACGGTCCGCCGATTGCAGTTGCCCTCTCGGACGCCACAACGTTGACCATCCTTTCCGGCGAAGTCAAGATCAAGCCAAAGGGTGCACCGGACTGGAAGGAAGGCCTCCAGGGTCAGACGTTGGCCACCGGCGATAGCATCCGAGCCGCCAAGGACGCCGCCGCTATCGTCACCTACTTCGAGGGTTCCACCACCGCTATCGAAGATGAAGCCGAAATCGTCCTGAGCAAGATCGAGAAGAACCCCAACGGCGTTACCACCGAGATCAGCACACAGATCGTGGTCGGCAAGACATGGACCAAGGTCGCGCGCCTCCTTGACCCTGCGAGTTCCTTCGCCATGGAGACGCAGTCCGCCGTCGCCGTCGTGCGAGGCACCGAGTTTGCAGTTGGCGTGAACCCCGACGGGTCGACTGTGGTCACTACTGGTGAAGGCGAAGTTGCCTTGGCGCCCCCCGGAGCGCCCCCCGGCAGTGCGGTGTTGGTGAAGGCAGGTTTCGAGTCCAAGGCCTCACCGGGCCAGCCCCCGACCCAGCCGCAGCCAGCACCGCCACCCAAGCGGGCTATTCGCCTGACCCTCGCGTCACCCGCTGTCCCATTGGTCACCGACGACAAGGGGCGATCAACCGGGTGCGTCAAGGTGGGCGAAGTCGCATGTGCCCAGATGGTGAATCAGATACCCGGGTCCGACTATTCCGGGCCCCAAAGTGAACCCCAGGTGATCACCTTCGCACTTGTGGAAGGCAAGGACCGCGCCCTGACCACTAGCTACACCGGAACCGGTGCCGGAGGGGTCTATCACATCCAGGGGGAAGTCATAGATGACGGTGCCATCAAGTCGTCTACCCAGTTCGCAGCCAACATAAAGCCGAATGAATCCCAGCAGACCGGGCTTACCGCCAAGGGTGACGGCAGCATCACGGACTTTGCCGAACCCGTAGTCGTCGATTCCCTCCCGTTCAAGGGCGCCTTGAGCGCCGCTCTCCTCGGACCGACACCGACCGGTGAAGCGGGCATGCAGATAGCCACGTTCTCGGCTCAGAAAACCGCTGCCGCCGGGGCGACGCAGACCGCAATCGT
>DDYL01000021.1:12263-13913 GCA_002347925.1 Chloroflexi bacterium UBA2235
CGACGGTGACCGAGACGACAACCGTAACCCCGACATTGACCGTGACCGGCACCACAACGGTCACCACGACCGTGACCCCAACACTCACCGTCACGGAAACGGTCACCGTTACCGTGACGGAAACGACTACTGTGTCCCCCACGCCGACCCCTACGGTCACCGAAACCACGACCGCCACCGTCACGACCACCGTGACGCCAACGCCGAGTCCCAGTGTCACCGCGACCACGACGGTCACTCAGACATCCACGCCCACCCGTACCGTCACACAGACGCCAACGGTTACATCGACAATCACACAGACGCCAACCACCACAGCCACCCCGGTCGGCTATACCGTCCGAGGCAAGACCGTCTCGGTCGCTGCACCGGGCGACACCGGGCGTGAACCGCGCGTGACCTTCGATCTGGTGACCGAAACCGGCATCACTGCCCTCGACGGCGACCGGTCCCCGTTTGCAGTGGCCACACCGCCGTCCGGCGAACTTCTCCTGTCAGATCCGATCAATGTCAGTACCTCGGCGGTTTTCACGGGCCCGATCACCCTGGAGATTCCGTTCGACGTCGCCCGCCTTACCGAGCCATTGGCACGGGGAGATGTCTCGCGTGACAGCATTCGCCTCCTCAAATGGAGTCCCAACGCGCGGGACTGGTTTGAACCCGTGGTGACCGGACTGAGTGTGGACGCGACAGGTGGACGCCTCCTGGCCACAATGTCTTCATTCGATCCGGTCGCGGCGCAGTCAGGTGTCACGACGCGTGCGGTGAGTGCGTCTGCCATTCGACCCGGCGGAACATTTGTCGTCGCCGTACCCCGGACAGTCGGTTTTGGCGTCGGCATTGATGGCATCACAAACGTGCGCATCTTCGCGGGAGAAAACCTCGCACCCGGCGCGACACTTACCCGCACGATTACCGTGTCGAATACGACCCGCAAGTCGCTGACCTATCGCCTGAAAACGCAACCGACCGCCGGCAGCGGGGATGGCACCATTCTGTTCACCGACCCCAGTAATGGTTTGCAACTCAATGTTGCACGTGCCAGTTTGTCGGCTTTCTATTGTGGTCCGCTCAAGGCAGACTTCGCGGTTCCGAACGACGATGTTTCAGGGTGCACCAAGGGAATAGCCCCCGTGGGTACACCAAAGATGCTTCGTCCATCAGAGACAGACACGCTCATTCTCACGATCACCTTCCCCGAAAGTGCCGGGAACGACTTCAACGGCCCCGTCAATGGCCTCGTCACGACGATTGACTTCGTGTGGAATGCCGTCGAGGTGCCACCTACCCCTGCGACTAGATGATTGTGATCGTGGGAACGTTTGCTTAGCCCCGCGCCGTCGCCAATGATCTACTTGCCGGGAATTACCGGTGCAGCGGACCCGTGACGGCCACATCCTTGCGCATCGCGACGTACGCGTCGATGCCCGCCGGGTCAGTCCACGGCGAACGCAGCGTGCGCACCACCCGGTAGCCGGTACGCCGATACGCCTTCAGTGCGGCCTCATTGCGCGCGGCGGTGTGGAGCAGTACCCCACTTGCACCCGCACGCACCATCGCACCCTCAACCGCTAGCAGGAGTGACCGGGCAACACCCTTCCCCTGCCAATCCGGCCTAACGGCAAGCATCGAGACGTACCCCTCGTCGGG
>DDYL01000021.1:13944-16691 GCA_002347925.1 Chloroflexi bacterium UBA2235
AGGCGCCACATGTTGTTCCATCCCATCAGTTCTGGAAACCTGGGACGGTCACGTGGGCGCCCGTCTCGTCCAAACTCTTCGGCGCCAGGTGGGACAGAAATGATGAACCCAACCACGTCTCCGGATGCCGAAACAGCAACGGTCGACACCCCAACCCGCGCAGAGAAGGACGGGTGCCACATCGTCGCGAGGGTGACCGCATCTACCCCAAGGCCGCGGCGGTAATCATCGAAAGCAAGGCCGAATACCGTCGCCATCCCGTCAGCATCTGCCGGAATGGCTTGACGCAGGTACACCTGTCCAACAGGGGACACACCCGCTTGAGGATTATCAGTAGGCATGGCACATCCCGCTATCTGTCAGATCGTGATGACACGT
The DNA here is from genome assembly GCA_002347925.1 of Chloroflexi bacterium UBA2235. Classification (GTDB taxonomy): domain Bacteria; phylum Chloroflexota; class UBA11872; order UBA12225; family UBA12225; genus UBA12225. The sequence goes on from DDYL01000021.1 coordinate 14,323, forward strand.
TGCCCTCAGTTCCCGGCAACTTCTCGCACAACAACAAGGCCCCTCCTACTAGGGAGGGGCCAAAAGTGGCGGTCCCGACGGGATTCGAACCCGCGATCTCATCCTTGACAGGGATGTATGCTAGACCGCTGCACCACGGGACCATGAAATCGGCACCACTAAACAGCGTCGATGACGTGGAAGTGTATCTGGCAGAACCCCTCGGCGTCAATCTTTCGGTGGTCTGCAGCGATCCGCTGAACCCTGCCATTCCCGAACCCCTGACCCTGCGGCGACCGCGCTTCCATACCAAGGTTGTGTAACAATGTCTTCATGTGGATCAATTTGGAAGGCCGCTTCGAAGAGTTGATCGAGATTAATGATCGGACGATTGAGTTCATGGAAGGCCTTGCCGACACCCGTCTGAAGTTGGTGGGTAAGGATGAATGGTCAACTGGCGAGACCGTGGTCACCCGCCTGACCCCTGACGAGGTCATAACCAGGATGGTGATGGCACGTCGTGCCCTCGTGCATGGACTGCCCGAAGTGAGGGCACACAAGGAAGACATGACAAACTGGGTGCGTCCGGGTTCCTAGTACTCAACATCAACAATTGTCACAACCGGATAACCCGCCCGTAACGTCCCATTGGCACAGTTCGAAGACGGTAAGAGGTCAGGGTCATCACGATGCAATCTATCCGCGTGCCGCGCCCCACAACTGTTGCGAGCCCGTCGGCGACACCTGCATGGTCCCGCGATCTAATCATCTTCATCGCCTTCATCGCCCCGAACGTTGTCACCCTGTGCGTCTTCTCCTACTGGCCAATGATCCGGAACCTCTGGCTCAGCTTCACGTACTGGGACATGATCGCGCCGGAACCCCTGTGGATTGGTCTCGACAACTGGGTTGAGGTCCTGACAAGCGCCACCTTCTGGACGGTACTGCGCAACACGCTGGTCTTTACGGTGGGTTCAGTCGGGATCACGATCATGATTTCGTTGGCGCTTTCGCTCCTCCTGAACCAGAAGCGTGTGGGACGCAATGTGGTTCGCGCCGCAATGTTCGCTCCGGCAATCTTGCCGGGAAGCGCGATTGCCTTGGTCTGGACGTTTCTTCTCGCCCCCTATTACGGACTGATCAGTCAGGCCGCAACCGGCCTCGGGATGCCAATGACACGTTGGCAGAACGATCCTGTGTGGGCGATGCCTACCGTGATCCTCGTAGTCATTTGGAAAACCACCGGGTACGACGCGGTGATCTTCCTCGCGGGTCTCCAAGGCATACCCCGCGAGTTGTACGAAGCCGCGCGTGTCGACGGAGCGAATGCCTGGCAGCGGTTCGTGAACGTGACAATCCCCGGCCTTAGCCCGGTTGCCTTCTTCCTGACTGTCACGTCAATCCTCGCCAGTTTTCAGGCGTTCGATGTCATCCGGGTCATGACCGGCGGTGGCCCTGTCTTTGCAACAACCACGCTTATCTATCAGGTGTACAGCGAAGCCTTTGTCGGCTTCAATGCGGGTCGGGCCGCGACCTACGCCACCATCCTGTTCGGTCTCATGCTCGCCATAACGGTCGTGCAGATAAGGATGGTGGAGAAGCGGGTCACGTATGAATAGCGTCACCTTCGCTTCCGCCTCGCGCATTTCCTCTAAGTCCACGGATCTTCCGCGAGCGACGTCACAGATGCGGGCGTCGCGCCTTGCAGGCGCCATCGCGGCCTACCTTGGCTTGGGTGTTGCGCTGGTGATTGTCGGCATCCCGACCTACTGGGTGATCATCGGGGCACTCAAGACCAATCGTGAGATTTACACCGTGCCATCCACGTGGTGGCCGCCGAACCCCGCGTGGAGCAATTTCCCGGCCGCGTGGGCCGCAGCCCCATTCACGCGGATGTACCTCAACAGCATCGCGGTGACGTTTGTCAGCACGACCTTGAAGCTCGTGAATGCCACCTTCTGTGCCTACGCGTTCGCCTACCTGCAGATTCCCGGCAGGAACCTGATCTTCATGTTCATCCTTGGTGCGCTCATGATTCCTGAGGAAGTGACCGTCCTCCCGAACTACCTCACCGTCGCGTCACTTGGTTACGTGAACTCGATCACCGGACTGATCCTGCCAACCATCGGGTCAGCGTTTGGAACCTTTTTCCTCCGACAGCACTTCCTGTCCCTCCCCAGGGAAGTGATTGAAGCTGCACGTGTCGATGGCGCCGGCCACCTCCAGATCCTGTGGCACGTCGTCCTCCCACTCTCCCGTCCCGTCCTCGCCACGCTCATCCTGCTGACCGCCGTGGCACGGTGGAACGACTTCCTTTGGCCCCTGGTGGTGACCAGCAAGGACACCATGCGCACCCTCCCTGTCGGCATCTTCTTCCTGTTCACGCAGGA
>DDYL01000077.1:0-3156 GCA_002347925.1 Chloroflexi bacterium UBA2235
CAATCTTGAAGACGGCAAATGTCATTGCCGTCGTTGGGCTATCAGATAAGCCGGACCGTCCGTCACACGGGGTCGGTCGCTACATGCAGGCGCACGGGTATTCCATCATTCCAGTAAATCCACGGATCCACGAGGCGCTTGGAGTGCCTGCAGTTGCCTCGCTCAGTCAGATCCCGTGCCAGATCGATATTGTGAACGTCTTTCGGCAGTCACACGAAGTACCTTCCGTCGTCGAGGAAGCGATTGCCCACGGGGCGAAAGCGATCTGGATGCAACTTGGGGTGGTGAACGAATTCGCCTGCAAACGGGCCTTGGAGGCCGGTCTGACGGTGATCCAAGATCGATGCATCCTCATTGAACATCAGCGCCTCATCGGCAACGGTTAGCCGCACCAATCCACTAGACGCGGGCGGACCCTCGACACCGGGTGACAATCACCTAACAGCACAGGCACGCGTCGGGGAACTTGTGCGTACCATCAACGAATGCGCATTGCGACCATCACGCCAGGAGTGCGTGACACCGTCATTGAACTCGGGTTGGGCGACTGGGTAGTTTGTGCGCCCGACAAGCCCGGGTGGCACCCTGCCGAAGCTACGCCTCACGCAGCGATCGCACCGACAGCGCCGGTGGGTCTGATTGACATTTCTTCTCTCAGTCGGAGTGGTAGTGCCAGCCAGTCCGGGCACATCATAGGCGTTACCGTCGACATTGGCGAGGTTGTGCGTTCGAACCCGGACGTGATCCTTGTCGAGACCGAATGTTCTGGTTGTGGCGTGCAGTCCGGTCCACAAGCCCATTCCCTTGGAATTCACGGCGAAGACCCTCAGGTCGTGATCGTGCACCCGGTCGGCCTTGAAGATGAACTCGCGTGGATTGGACCGATCGGCACGATTCTGGGCGTTACCGAACGTGCTATCCGCCTTCAGACCGTACGGGCCGCGCGCTTGCTCGCCCTCCGAATGCACGTCGCGAGGTACCTGACACAGACGCCTGGCGCTCGTCGGCCTACGGTCTCGGTTGCAATCTATGATCCGGACGCGGAATCGTGGTGCCCGCTATCCGAGAGAGGCACGCAGTTGATCAACGCTGCTGGAGGCTTGTTGCTAGCCGAAACGTATGCGCCCGGCTCAGGCGTGATATCGCCAGCCGACATCAACCTCGTTGGGACTTGGGGAGAAGCGGACGCGAAAAGCGATCACCCGGGACTTCGGAGATTCCTTGCCAACAACGTGTCAAGCCCGACCGCCAACGGAAGCACATGGTCGATCGCCCCTGACTTCCTTCTCAATGCGAGAGGTCCTGGCATCGTGGCGGCCGTCGAGACGCTGTTGCGCGCAATCTTCCCGGCTGCGTTGGGCGCGAACGGTACTCCGCCACCAGAACACCTGATCCGACGGGCTACCGGTCTGCAGGACAGTCCACGAAGTTAGTCCCGATATCTCGTCTCACCAGGACTTGATTGGACGTCAGCCACTACATTGACTCAAATCGAAGGATCTCGCGGTCAATCCTGCCCAAATCCTCGTAGGCTTCGCTACAAAGCTTGTAACACCGTTCGAGATAGAGTTGGGCGAGATTGGAGCCAATCGTTCCGGCACGGACGGCCCCGGCAACCATTTCAGCAACCCGGTACTTTTCAGGCAGGTGGGCGCCTAGCCTGCGCATGGTCGTTGCGAGTTCCCCGGTGTGCAGTGCGTCTCCCGCATCGATGGAATCTCGAAGACGCCCAGTCAGTTTGGTGAGTTCGTCAATCCGACCGCGCTCGTCCATGAAGACCCAACGCAGAGTGTCATCGTCCGGGGCGACGAGTTCGACCGGCCCGGTGTCCGTCTCGCCAACCGGAACCTGTGCCAACGCAAGCCGGTAGGACTCGGCATATTGCTGGGTTGCCTCCTGAGCGGCGGTCATGAGACCTTCAACAGATCCGCTGACAATGCCCCCGTCGAGGACATCATCGTCTCTGTGGGCTGCCAACCTCCACAGTTCATCCCGCGATATGCGTTCCGGTATCGGCGGCAACGGCACCGCGTCAAGGTTCCCCATCGCCCCAACGAGACCGCCAATCTGACTTGCAAACGCCGCGATCTGGCTGGCGAATGCCGGGGGGAGGTACTTCATCGGATTCACAACCACTGGCAACACAACGACGTAGGTGACATGAACATCATGGCCGTCATTGGATCCGGTCCGAAAGTAAAGCAGCGCATGTCCACTCGGCCGCGACGGATCTCCGCGTTCAAACCGTAAGGCCATGGAACACTCCGCATCTTGGGTCAGGTTGTGACCAACACGTGCATTCGACGTGTCAGCCAACTTTTCACGGTCGTCAACCCTATCTGGCACGATTCTAACTCTGGGCAACGTCATCCGGAGCGACCTAAACCGATCCCCGCGTTATGAGGGGTCCGGGGAACGGTGAGATTGGTTGAAAGTTGACCTCGACCGGGGTTCGATTGGAGTGGGCATGAACGATCAATCCGTCAAGGACCGTCTCGCTGAGGATGTCAAGACCGCGATGCGCGCGCGCGACCAGCGTCGGGTATCCGCCATCCGCATGCTACGCGCCGCCATCACCACCATGGAGATGAGCCGGACAGATCGCAAGGACCCCAAGTATGGTCAGCCGGTCTTGGAGACTGACATCCTGGCAGTCATCCAGAAGGAAATCGCCCAGAAGCGGGAAACGATCCACTTCGCGCAGGTAGGCAACCGGACCGAACTTCTGGAGAAGGAGCAGCTCGAACTCGACGTGATGCAGGAATACCTGCCTCAGCAACTGACGCGCGAGGAGATTCGTGCGGCTGTTGACGAGATCATCACGGAAGTCGGTCCCCAGTTCCGTGCCGTGATGCCCGTGGCGTCACAGCGGCTCAAGGGCAAGGCCGACGGCCGGATGGTGAACGAAGTCGTGAAGGAAGCAACCTCCTAGGCTGGCCACGACCGGACCTGCTGCGAGGAAAGACCAATCGGCAGCAGGTCCAGCTCCCTGCATCACGCTGCAGGCGGGCCACAGACCGCTACGACCGTTTCCTCAAAGCGTGGGAGGTGCGTGGAGGCAGCTTGGTTGACCTCGTCGAGGGTCAACCCTTCAACGATCGCCGGATAGCGGTCGATGTAGTCCAGACCCAAGCCGTACAGGACCATGTCTGCAAT
>DDYL01000077.1:3248-9891 GCA_002347925.1 Chloroflexi bacterium UBA2235
CCGTCGATCGCCGCGTCAATGTTGGTCGGATTCACGCCGGCACGGACCGACCACGGTCCTGCACCAATCCCGGCGTCGAGGTCGCTTGAGATTCCGTAGGCAAGTCCGCGGGCTTCGCGGACTGTCTCGCCCAACCGGCCCATCATTCCTAGCCGACCGAGGATCATGTTCGCAATCCGTAGCGCGTAGAAGTCAGGGTGACTGCGCTTGATGGATGTGCGGCCGATTATGAGATCGCTTTGGGTCTTGCCCGAGAGAAAGACATCCCGTCGCTGATGGTCCGGCTGAGGTGCATCCGGAATGGCATGGTGCGTCACGGTCGGTCCGGACCAATGCCCAAGCACTTCGTCGAACTGGTGGACGATGGACGCAAAGTCAAAGTCTCCACCTACCACGATGTAGCCCCCTGACGGCCCGAAGTGGTTCCGATGGAACTCGCGCAGGTGTTCAACGGTCAGACTAGGTACCGTTTCCAGGTCTCCTTGGGTCCGCTGCCGGTACGGATGACCTGCCGGGTAGCAAAGTTCCCGAAACGTCCGCGAGGCAACCGCGCCCGTGTCGTTGTCCGACTGCCTGAGACCGGTCATCAGTTGCCCTTTCAACTGGGCAATTTCCTGATCCGGGAACACTGGATTGAACAATATGTCCGCGAACAGTCCAAGTGCCAGCGAAAAGTCCTCCTCAAGGCACCGGGCCGAAATGACTGTCTGATGCCGACCGGAGCCCGCGCCAATTGACATTCCCGCGCCGTCGGTAGCCTCGTTTATCTCGGCAAACGTGCGCGAAGTCGTTCCACGATTCATCCCACTTGCGGTCAGGGAGGCAAGACCTGCAAGTTCTGGGACATCGAGGAGCGCCGAAACCGGCAAGGCGAGACGGAACACGATGATCGGGGTCGCATGGTTCTCGTACCCGTAGACCCGAATTCCGTTTGACAGCACTGCCTGGGATATTGCGAGGCGAGGGGCACGTGAACCCGAAGATGTGGCGGTTGTACCCGTTCCGGTCATCGTGAATCTCCCTCGGGCAGGAACCACCCAGTCGTTCGGTTTCGTTCCACCAGGTAGGTTGCACAGACCCTCTGCACATCTTCGGCGGTGACTTGGTCAAGCTCCGCGAGGTAGGTCTCGGCACGTCGCCAGGTATCCGAGATTTCATGCTGTCCGAGGCTGCGTGCCTGATTCGTGACGCCTTCTGACCCGAACACATAACCGGCACGGAACTGGCGCCTGACCTTAGTGAGTTCGGCATCGGTCACGCCGTCTTGCGCCAATTGCTCGAGTACGGCGATTGTCGCCGCTTCCAACCGCGGTGGATCGGTCTCGGAGCGCGATGTCACGCTGACCCTAAAGAGGTATGGGTCTCGCGTGTCCGAACTTCCAGCCCCAGCCGACTGTGCGAGCCCGGTGGTCACGAGCGCTGTGTAGAGACGTGAGGATCGTCCAGCACTGAGGACTGCACCCAGCAACCAGAGAGCGGGCGTATCCGGGTGCGTGTTTGCCGGCACGTGATAAGCCTGCGAGAGGATCGGAACCGGACCGGGTCTCCTGACGGTGACGCGCCGTTCGCCTTCCTGCACCGGTTCGACCGAGGCCACAATGCTCGGATCCGCCCCGCGCGGGATGGGCCCGAACTCCTTGTCAATCGCGGAAACCATTTCATCGGTGTCGAAGTCGCCGACGGCTACGACGATCGCATTATTAGGAACATAAAACCTTCGATAGTGGTTGAAAAGGGTGTCACGTGTCATCGTGCGCAGGTCGTGCTTGTAGCCGACGACTGGTTGACCGTACGCGTGCAACTTGTACGCCGCGGCAGAAGTCTCCTCAAAGAGGGCGTATCCGGGCTGGTTTTCACTGCCCTCACGCTCGGAAATAACTACACCGCGTTCGCTCGCCACTTCATCCGGAAGGAAGCGTGCGTTCGTCATCCGGTCCGCTTCTATGGCGATGGCAATGTCGATGTGCCGACTTGGCATCGTCTCGTAGTAGGCCGTGTAGTCAACCCACGTCATGCCGTTCCGGACCCCGCCGCATCCCGCGATGGTTTTGTCTGCGACACCTTTTGGGAACCGGTCGGTTCCCTTGAAGACCATGTGTTCAACCCAATGGCTTGCTCCGGTCGTGCCCGGCACTTCGTGTCGTCCGCCAACCCGGTACCACACCCAGAAGCTGACAATGGGGGACGTCCGAACTTCACGGGTAAGGATCGAGAGGCCGTTGGAGAGCGTGTGCTCCCGCGCCTGGGGCCGCCCGGACGGAGCCATTCCCGTAGGGAGTGCCACGGGCACCTCGATGGCCATTTCAGTCTCCGATCGTATTGCAAGCCACCCGCAAACTCGCACAGTTCGCCACCGTAGCGACCAAGTTCACGGCGGGAGGCACCAAAGGATGCCAGAGCACTGCTGAATCCTGTTCATCAGGCCAGCGGTGCCGGCTCCTTGGCAAGGGAGGCGGAGTATACTCCCCACCGGAGGGCAACGTGGGCGAAGTGAATGCGGGAAGCTCTTCGGGCCAAAGCGACGAGCAGGCCAAGAACTCGTCTTCTGCGCGTACCCGGGCCTCGCTCGGTGCGGACTTCGTTTTCATCCGTCCTACTGAGTGGGCTGAGGCCTTTTCTCACGCCTACGGGATTTCCACGGGTCAGGCGTCAATGATCCTCGGGGAAACAGCGGCGTCAGGCCACGCTACTGGATTGACTGGCCTGTCACAGCTTTGGGAACAAGCATCAAATGCTTGTGCACGGTATGTTGCGCATCGGGACATCGCGGTGGGTATGGATCTCGGGTATTTCCGCTGGACTAGGCACACCAACGGCAGCGTGAGCTTGGACGGGACTGAGCTTGCGTCATCCGTCGGGGTCTGGAGGGTTTGCCGCGACATCGACGATGCCATCGCGACCTCTGCGAACGAGACTGACTTTCTCGACGAGGATCACGAGTTGATCTCCGACGTAAAGGTGTACTGAGGAGTTCTGCAAGAAAGACACGTTCGATTTTATACGGCTTGGGCAAGCNNAGCAGAACCCGGATCAGGCAAGTGTCGGTCACAAGGTTGCTGCTGTCCGTGCCAATTCGTTGGACGAGGCGCGTCTGAAGGCAGCGCACCTCCTGTCCGTTCCCCCCGAACAGCTCGACCTGACGGTGACGGCGCAGCACTCGCGAGGGTTCTTCGGGCTAGGCGGTGTCGAACTGGACGTCGAGGCTCGTTGGTCTCCACCCGAGGCGGTGATGGCCATCCCTGTTGCACCGGGCGCCCCTGCAGTAGCAGCACCTCCGACCGCGACGATTTCTTGGCGCCGGGGACGGATTTCCGTGACCGTTCGTCGTCCCCTGCCCGGCGAACGGCCTGCGACACCGTCAAACGTCGATGCACTGATCGAAGGATGGCCGATTGGTGCCCGTGACAGCGATGTGATTGCACAGGCCCTACGATCCGCAAACGGCGTACCACAGGTATTCGCCGCGATTGCGCCCAGCGTCCAACCTCAACCTGATGACCCGATTGCGGTGCACGTATCCTCAGACGGAATGGTTGCATGGCTGATCCCATGGGCCGACGCAGAGGTCACCGAGGCCGGACTACGCGCTTCGCTTGAAGGCGCGGGCGTCACCACGGGCGTTGACGTGGCCCAATTCGGCTCACTTGTCGGGACACGGCTGTCTGTCCCGGTTGTGATCGCACGCGGACGCCCGGCGGTCAACGGTATTGACGCCGCCGTTGACTTCATTGTCCCCCGGCTTGCAGATGTGCATGCCCCGTCTGCCGGCGACAACGCCTCGGTCGACTATCGTGAGATGGCTTCAACTGGCAAGCCGGTCAAATCTGGCGACATCGTTGCGCAAAAGACGCCTGTCACCGAAGCCGTCGACGGGATCACTGTCACGGGCGTGGCTATCCCGGGCACGATTGCAAAGGACATCGACCTTCACAAGTTCAATGGCAAGGGAACGCAAGTTACCGAAGACGGTCTCGCGATCATTGCCTCGACGTCTGGGTCAGGATCTTGGATAGGTGACAGGGTCTCCGTTCTCCCACTCACGAGCATCTCAGGTAACGTGGACTTTTCTACGGGGAATGTCCGAGTCGAAGGAGATGTGTCGATCTCGGGCACGATCACCACGGATTTCGTGGTTGAGGCGACCGGAAACATCACCGTCCTTGGCGCGATTGAAGGCGCAACCGTCATCGCAGGTGGCAGTGTCACCATAAACGGCGGGTTTGTCGGTCAGGAACGGGGAACAATCACGGCAGGAGGTTCGGTAACTGCGCGGTTCATGGAACACGCGACAGTTCACGCCGGTGGACCGGTGGTTGTTGGTTTCGAAATCAGGCAATGCACTGTGATATCCGAGGCTTCGGTGTCAGTGGGTGGCGGTCGTGGCCCCGGCAGGATTACCGGGGGCCTTGTGCGAGCCAAACACTCAGTTGATGCGGCGGAAGTAGGTGCTGAAAATGGCGTTTCCACCAAGGTGCAGGCGGGCTGGGGCAAGGAACTTGATGCGGAAGTTTCTGAAATCCATGTTCCACCACGCGTGACGGTTCGCCAGACGGTTCACCCCGGTGTAGACATCACCGTTGGAGGTGCCGTTGACCACGTGACGTCTAATCGGGNNACTGCCTCCAGGGTCGCGAAAGCCACCCATACAATTGTTCGAGGGTAGTGCTAAGACGCGATTCCCTCGGCGGTGAGACCGCGAAGGGTGGCGGCACCACAATGGATGGCAATGTGACCCCTGGTAGGCACGACACGGTCCTTGCGGACATCGCGCGCCTTTCTGGGGCACACATCGACCTCGACGCGCTTCTCGAACGCGTTGCCGAGCTCGCAGCGAGGATGACCGGCGCAGACCGTTCCAGCATCTTCCTGCTTGATCGCTCAGGAGAGATTCTTCATCCGGCTGCGTTTTTCGGCATGAACCCCGATTTCACTGCCTCGTGGAAGACCCGGCCATTGCGCCTCACGGATGAACCGCTGAGTTCCGAGGCACTGCTGAGCCGGCGTGCGGTCGCCGTGCCAGATGCGTTGACAGACCCGCGCACGAACAAGGCTTCAGTTGCATTCTTTGGAGACAAGAGCATTCTGGTGGCACCTCTTGTCTCCGGTTTTGGTCATCGAGAACGCATCTCTGGAACGCTGTTCCTGAACCACGTAGCTTCACCGTACCGCTTCACCGCACGAGACATCGAGACTGCCGAGGCTATCGGCTCGCAGATTGCGATTTCAATCGAGAATGCACGGCTTTCACAGGACACACGCCGCCTCGCCGGTCAGCTACGCCGGAGTTTCCTGCACGCGGGCGAGACTCTCACGATGGCAATGGGCGCAAACGCCGACCTGTTGCAACTCCTTCAAAGGATGCTTGACCTCGCAGCCGAGCTTGTCGATGCGGATGGGGGAACGTTGTCGATTCGAGACGACCTGGCAAGAACGTCGAACGTCATTGCGACCACATACCGCCGGTCATCCGGGGATTACGCCTCCACAACTGGCGACACAACCGCCCTCGCAAGCCTCGGTCCGGATGACCCGGCGTCGGTGCATATCGACGGTCTTGTGGGAGGGCTCCTGTCAGTCCCAATTCACGGACGACTTGAGACGAACGCCGGGGTGCCGGCGCGCACAACAGGTGACGCACCATTTGATGTGAGCGCGTCAACACTAGGCGAACCTGACGATCCGTTCATCAACATCCTCGCTGAATTGCCCGGTGCCCGAAGTCAAACAATGCCCGTCCCGAGTTCCCTCGCACTCGGAACCCTCACGGTCTGGCGCGACGGAAAAGTGTTTGACCGCGGTGAGCATGCACTTCTCGGATCGGTGGCTGGCTATGCGGGCGTCGCGATTGAACAGCGACGCCTTGTGCAGACCATGAATGAGGAGCGGTCGGGCCGCCTAAAGGCTGAACGTCGCCAAGCAGAGTTCATTTCCATGGTGAGCCACGAGCTCCGAACGCCACTAGCACTCATCAAGGGATATTCCTCGACGCTGCAACGGCGCGACCTATCTCTTCCCGATGAAACGGTTGAGCGGTTTCATCTCGGCATCGGCGAGGCTACTGACCGTTTGATTAGGCTTATCGATAACTTGCTTACTGCGTCGGCACTGGAAAGCGGCTCGTTCATCACCAGAATGCAGCTTGTTGACGTGGTTGAAGTTGTTCGATCGGCTGTCAATGAGATGGTGATCTTGGACAACTCCCACCCAATTCACGCCAATTTGCCAAATGTTCAGTGCCTGGTTTCGGGTGACCCTGATCAGCTTGCTCAAGTCATCCAGAACTTGCTAGGCAACGCAATGAAGTACTCGTCTGCTTCCAATCCAGTCGGTGTAACCGCGACTCCTCGCCCGGGTTGGGTCCGGATCACGATCCGCGACACCGGCCCGGGAATCCCACCGAGTGCAATCGACGCAATCTTTGACAAGTTCTTCCGGGTCCCCATCACCCAGACAGAATCGTCGCGGGACGACCTCAACCGGACAATCAACCTCGAGGGATCTATCCCAACGCACAGGCCCGCCGGACTCGGCCTGGGGCTTTTCATTTGCCGTGAGATTGTGACCAGTCACCGTGGCCGGATCTGGGCGGAAAACATCAAGGAACTACGAAATGACGGCCAGTCGGCAGCCGTAATCGGCCATA
>DDYL01000050.1:0-203 GCA_002347925.1 Chloroflexi bacterium UBA2235
GTCGTAGCAGCCGGCTTTGCTGGGGCAGCCGTCTCGCTGGATGCCCCGCATGCGACGAGAAGTGCCGCGAATGCACCACCAGCCCCAACTCCTATCGCCTGCCGACGGCCAATCCGACGGACAGTCGGCATCGCATCTCCTGTGACCATCACTCGCTCCTTACGCATAAAGAAAAGTTCATCAATCAACTTTATGCAGTAAAA
>DDYL01000050.1:225-2899 GCA_002347925.1 Chloroflexi bacterium UBA2235
GGTACCATTTCCGATCAGATGGTGGAGTTCATTCGCAGGCGTGCCGGACGACCAGCCGGACCGCACGAACCATCCGAGACCCGAGAGCGTCTCCTTGACGTTGCAGCGGATGTTTTCGCTGAAAAGGGCTATCACGGGACCGCCGTGGACGAGATAGTGCGTCTGTCAAACTCGTCCAAGGGCACCTTTTACTTCCATTTTCCGCACAAGCAGGGCATCTTCAGTGCCCTACTCGCCCACCTTGTAGACCGCTTGATTTCGCGGATTGAGACACGCCTTGCATCCGAAACAGATCCCATCGCGCGGTTGGACATGGCTTTGTCGATCGTGGTTGATGCATTCGGTCAGAGGCGCCGGCTGGCACGCCTTCTTCTCGTCGAGGCTGTCGGACTTGAAGAACGCCTGGTAGGGATTCATTCGCGGTTCATCACGGTCATTGCGCACCACCTAGACGATGCAGTGCGGGCAGGTGCAATTCCTTCCCAAGACACCGAACTCGCGGCGGTCGCATGGATGGGAGCGCTGAACGAAGTCGTGCTCACCTGGCTCTATGCCGAAAAGCCACAGCCTCTGGAGGACATCTTGCCAAGCCTCAGGGGATTGCTCCTGCGTAGCGTGGGAGCCACGATCCCGGGCCAACTTGCTGAACGAGTTTCGGGCTAAATTCCGATACGGCCTAACCCCTAGCCCCAGGTTTTGCGACCGGCAGTCTATTATTCGGCGGGGTGGCCGTTCTTCAACTTGGAGGTCACCGTTCCCAAGGAGACGAACATCATGTTTGGCGACGCCAGCAAGCTCACGGTAGTTCTGGGTCCATCGGGTCGACGCTCCCTGCTTGGCACAGGTTTCGGAAGCCTCGCCGCCCTTCTTGCATCGTGTGGCTCGGAGGCTCCGGCACCCGCACAGGCAACAAAGGCGCCAGCGCCCGCACCTACCGCTGCTCCCGCGGCTCCGACCGCCTCCGCCCCGGTGGCGGCACCTACGGCCAAGCCAACGGTCCCCCTCAGCCTTCGACTGTCCTGGATCAAGAACACCGAGTTCGCGGGAGTGTTCGCGGCTATGGAGAAGGGGTTCTACAAGGACGAAGGAATCGAGCTCACTGTCAATCCCTCGGCCCAAAACCTTCCAGAGATCCAAGCCGTGGCTGGCAAGTCCGACACAATCGGACTTTCCGGTGGTGCGTCACTGATGCTCGCCCGTGCCCAGGGCATTCCCGTAAAGGCGTTCGGCGCCGTCTTCCAAAAGGGTCCGGGATGCTTTCTCTGGCAGAAAAAGTCGGGAATCAACGGCATCGCCGACTTCAAGGGCAAGAAGATCGGCCACCAGCAGACGGCGCGAGCCAGCACCGAGGCAATGCTGACCATTAACAACCTTAAGGTCGAGGACGTCACGTTGATCCCCGTGGGATTTGATGTGCAGCCGCTGTTGACCGGACAGGTTGACGTCATTACGGGTCTTGTCACCAATCAGGTCATCAGCCTTGAGGGTGCGGGGGAATCGATCGGGTATGTTCCGTACTCAGATCTTGGGTTCGGCTTCTACTGGAACACTCCGTTTGCCCTTGACGAGACAATTAGCCAGAAGAAGGATCTTCTGATCGCTTGGACCAGGGCGACCGCCCGTGGGTGGGATTACGCCATCCGGAACCCCGATGAGACCGCAAAAGTTGTCGTTGACAAGTATGGTGAAGGCCTGAAACTCGACAACCAACTCCTGGAACTCAAGCGCGAGACCCCGCTCATCCAGACAGATTTCACGAAGCAGAAGGGTCTCCTCTGGATGGACCGGGCAGTCTGGCAATCCGGGCACGACATCCTCCTCAATCGCACGAAGCAGCTTGAGAAGGCGCTCAACCTCGACGACGTGATGACGCTCGACATACTCGACAAAGTCGGCAAAATCGGAGCGTGAACCCGCGCGTCGGCAACCATTCGCAATTGTCCGGATACGAGCGGTCTGGCGGGCCCGCCATTCCATCGCGAGACGCCCTCCAATTCCGCGACTGCTACCTCACGTTCCCCCCGAAAGGTGGACGTGAGGTCCAGGCCGTCGCAGGACTGACACTTTCAGTGGGTGATGGCGAATTCGTCGCCATCGTTGGTCCCTCAGGGTGCGGCAAGTCAACCGCATTGCGACTTGTCACCGGTCTACTTGTCCCAGATCGAGGTGAAGTCACGGTTCTCGGCACGTCACCGGATCAGGCGCGACGCAAACGCCTCGGCGGGGTCGTGTTCCAGGACCCCGCCCTGCTTCCGTGGCGGACCGTCCGGGAAAACGTGGGGTTACCACTCGAAGTTGCTGGGGTTTCTCGTTCGAACCGGTCGGAACCCGTTGATCGGGCAATCTCTCAAGTTGGCCTGAGCGGATTTGAGGATTCACTACCTGATCAATTGTCTGGGGGAATGCGTCAACGGTGCGCACTAGCCCGCTGCCTGACTAGCGAACCGCGTTTCATCCTCATGGATGAGCCATTCAGCGCTGTCGACGAACTCACACGAGACAGACTGAACATCGAGCTTCTAAATGTGTGGGCACGAACACGGGCGGCAATCCTGTTCGTGACGCATAGCATCGAGGAAGCCGTCTTCCTTGCCGACCGAGTTGTGGTGGTAAGCAGACGACCCGCACGTGTGGTCTCGGAGTTCCCGATCCCGTTGGTCCGGCCGAGACCACT
>DDYL01000050.1:2964-3466 GCA_002347925.1 Chloroflexi bacterium UBA2235
TGGCATGGGAAGCGTCGGTATCACTCTGGAGCATCCCGCTCTATGTGCTTCCCGCACCGACAGTAATTGCCTTGCAAATTGAGCGCGACTGGGCGCTCTTGGCCCGTCATTTGCAGCCAACCCTGCTCGAAGCGGTTGGAGGATTCGTGATCGGTAATCTGATCGCGACCGGTCTCGCCGCCACGTTCGTGTATGCGCCACCCCTGTCACGCATGCTCTATCCAGTTGCAATTGGCCTTCGAACCATCCCGCTAGTCGCGATCACACCACTGTTGGTGGTCTGGCTTGGCAACGGCTACGCACCAAAAATCGCAATTGCCGCACTCATTTCGTTTTTTCCGACCCTCGTGAACATGTCCAGAGGGTTCGCATCACCATCACCGGACCAACTTGAACTCATGCACGCCTTAGCGTCCTCCCAATGGCAAGTCTTCCGCCTGGTTCGCTGGCCGGCAAGCCTCCCGTATTTGTTCGCTTCGCTAAAGATCGCTGCAACCAGTTC
>DDYL01000018.1:0-449 GCA_002347925.1 Chloroflexi bacterium UBA2235
CCTGTCATCAATCGAACTCCCTGTGCCGAGCTAGGCAGACTAACTCACGGTATCCCAAAAGGCGTCAAGCGTGTCGCAATTCGGGCCGATCGGTTGTGTTGGGAACAGTGACTGGCGATGAAAACTTCCATCCAAGCGCAGACCATGTTCCGCCAACTCAATGCAAACTCGTTCAGGGAGGCGTCCGCGACAGGCAGTGGATTATTCGCTTGCCCTGAACTATTTTCTTCATTTTCACATATTTATCAATGATATATTTTATATCTGATTTTTGACCCGTGTTCCCGCATTCAGCTTGGTTACGTAGGTCAGCATCACTCTCTCCCTTCTCGACTGCCCTGGGACTTCGAGCTCGGGGGGAATTACTTTGATACATATGATTGAGTCTGTGCTATGGTGACGCCACCTTGATCCGAATGACGGTGGTTGGCGGTTCAACCACCTCGTGG
>DDYL01000018.1:613-1617 GCA_002347925.1 Chloroflexi bacterium UBA2235
GTCGATTTCAAGTGGCTTTCTGCTGGCAAGTACGGCGGAACGTTGAACCTTGCCACTGGCTACACCAACGACCTTGAGTACTCCCGACGCATTTCCAATTTCATGTACGGACACTCGCCGCTGCGGTGGGTTCGTGACGGCCTCGACATTGGACCCGGCCTCGCCGAGAAGTGGGAGACAAATGCGGACGCTTCCGAATGGACCCTGTATTTCCGCAAGGGAGTCAAGTGGTCTGACGGCCACCCATTCACCGTCGATGACGTGATGTTCTGGTGGGACGATGAAGTCGCCGTCCCAGACCTCAAGGAGTTTCCTCCTGACGAGACCAAGTCCGGGCGAAACACGGTTGCGAAATTCACCAAAGTAGACGACTACACATTGAAGATGAATTTCGATGCACCAGCCCCGCTGACCGCTGACCGCATTGCGATGTGGGTCAAGCGCGATCCGTTCACGAACGGCCGGTGGATGGACCCGAAGCATTATTTGCAGCAGTTCCATATCAAGTACAACACCTCGCTCGACCCGAAGACTTGGGCTGAAAATTACATGCTCAAGCGCGAGCATCGTTCGAACCCCGAGTGCCCAGTCCTGACCGGTTGGGTTTTCCAGTCGCTGACCCCGGGGCAGGAGCAAGTCTGGGTGCGGAATCCGTACTACTGGGTAGTGGACAAGGCGGGAAACCAGCTGCCCTACATTGACCGCATCGTTGGGCGGACGTACTCGGACCCTGAAGTTCTCAAGTTGCAATACACAACTGGGACAGCGGACTTCGGACAGGGCAACCAGATTGGGCAGTTGACGCTCGCCGATGTCGAGTCTCTCCGTACCGCTGAAGCGAAAAGCAACATCGAACTCAGGTTCTGGGACGGTGGTTCCGGCACTGGTTCCATGTACTTCTTCAACTGGAACCACAAGGATCCCAAGTACCGCTCGCTCTTCCGGAACTCAAAGTTCCTGAAGGCCCTTTCCCACTCTTTCAATCGGCAACAGGTACAGCGAGC
>DDYL01000018.1:1677-2607 GCA_002347925.1 Chloroflexi bacterium UBA2235
ACCGTCTACCAGGCTTGGCGTGACGCCGCGCTTCGTTTCGACCCGGATGCCGCCAAGGCTATGCTCGACGAAATCGGGCTCAAGGACGTAAATGGCGATGGGTTCCGCGAATTCCCTGACGGAAGCCCGCTAGAACTCACCCTCGACTACTCTGCGGCTGAACCGCCCAATGGCGAGCACGTGCGCAAGAACGAGCTTCTCGCACGCGACTGGCAGGCGGTCGGGCTGAAGACGACGCTCATGCCACAACCCGAATCGGGCAGTGCCTTCGACAAGGCATGGGAGGCGAGCAAGTACCAGACCCGGTCGAACTGGGAAGTTGGTGACGGACCAAGCCATCTCGTGTACCCGCAGTGGCTGGTGCCGATCGAACCTCAGCGTTGGGCGCCCCTCAACGGCAACTGGTACACGGTTCTCGGGACGTCCAAGGCAGGCGAGGAACTCGAAAAGGAACCGTACGACCGGACGCCACCACGAGAAGCACCGGAACCGGGCGGACCAGTTGCTCGCATCTGGGAACTCTATGATCGGACCAAGGTAGAGCCTGATCCGACCGCACGTCATCGCCTGGTCTGGGACATCATCAAAATCCACATTGAAGAGGGTCCATTCTATGCGGGTTCAGTTGCGAACCCACCAAGGCTTGTGCTCGTGAAGAAGGGGTTGACAAACGTGCCGCGTCGCGATGACCTCGCGCTCGGCGGCTTCATGAACCCATGGATTCACCCGACCCCTGCGGTATACGAGCCGGAGACCTGGTACTGGACTGATCCGGCGGCCCACGCGTAACACGCTCACGGGACGGTGCTGCCACTCGCCAAGCGCGTGTAGGTGGCACCGTTCCTGTGGCACCGCTATCGCCGTAGCCGGTTACAACCCACTTGGAACCCGCTAAGGACGTTTTTGTCGGAGCCGTGTCAGTCTCCTGAC
>DDYL01000018.1:2635-31642 GCA_002347925.1 Chloroflexi bacterium UBA2235
TTGACCCATGCGGACAACCAAACTTGCCCTTGTGCAGTCAGGCCAAAGCAGCCAATGGCTACGTTCCTCATCCGACGCTTCGCAGCAATGGTCTTTGCGGTTGCCCTTATTTCCGTGTTGAGTTTTGTCCTCATTGAGCTCCCGCCCGGAAGCGCCCTTGACTCGAAGATTGCCCAGCTTCGTCAATCGGGCGGCGAAATCTCAGCGGAACAGATCCGCGCGCTTGAGGACCGGTACGGCCTCAACGACCCGATCCACGTGAAATACACAAAATGGATATCCCGCGCAGTCACAGGCGACTTTGGCCAGTCGTTCACGATGGACCAGCCCGTCTCCACATTGATCTGGACGCGACTTGGGTTTTCCATCGGACTCTCGCTCTTCGCCCTCATTTTCAGTTGGGGTATATCCATCCCGGTGGGCGTTTACTCGGCAACGCACCGATATACGCTTCCTGACTATGTCATTCAGGTCTTGCAGTTCCTCGGCGTCGCAATTCCGCAGTTCCTGTTTGCGTTGGTGCTGCTGATCTTCTCGGCGACGGTCCTTGGTCAGGAAGTCGGAACCCTTTTTTCACGGGAATACCAGAACGAACCGATGAGCCTCGCGAAGATGGTTGATTTTGCGAAGCACATCTGGATCCCAATTGTCGTCCTGATCGCCGGAGGGACCGCTAGCCTCACACGCATCATGCGTGCCAACCTCTTGGACGTACTGGGCCAGCAGTACGTTCAGACTGCGCGTGCCAAAGGCCTCCACGAGCGCCGGGTTATCTGGCGCCACGCTGTCCGAAATGCACTCCACCCGCTTGTCATGGCACTTGGCACAACCCTTCCAACATTGATCTCGGGAGAGGTGGTGATCTCCATTGTCCTCAACCTTCCCACGACAGGACCGCTCTACATCAGAGCACTGATCCAGAAGGACATGTACCTCGGCGTGACATTCCTCCTCATGCTTTCGATCCTGCTCATCGTCGGAAACCTTCTCGCGGACCTGCTGCTTGCCTGGGTCGACCCGCGAGTGCGCCTCGACGAAAGTTGATGCGAAGTGAGAACTGATCAGATCGTGAGCGAGACGGCTCGGATGACTAGCGAGGTGAGTTCGTGACTTCAATGGTGCATGCGACTGCACCGGGCTCATCGTCAGGCCAGGTCAACCCGGAAGCACGCAGCGACGCAAACGATGAAGCACGCAGCGCAGAAATTTCCCAGTGGGGGCTTATTTGGCGTCGCTTCTCGCGAAATCGTCTGTCCGTGTGGGCGCTACGGACACTTCTGCTCATGTACGGATTGGCGGTATTTGCACCGTTCCTCGCGCCCTACGGTGCGGATCGAATTGATACGAACCATAGTTATGCGGAACCAACCCGAATTGTTTTCTTAGATGGCCAACTTGCGGTTTGTGCTCTGGAGCAATCGCTTGATCCATTCCTTCTCAAGTATCGGTACGTCGATGACTGTTCCCGCGCCCGTCCGATAGAGTTCCTGCCGAAGGGTGACCCATACTGGCTTTTCGGGCTCTTCAAACTTGAAGTCCACCTGTTCGGCATCACTCCGGGCGAACCACTGAAAGGTGGAGCCGTCCCCGTCACGCCTGTTGCCACCCCCACCGGCGCCCCCGCGGACCCACTGGCGTCATTCCGGGTGCAACAGCCAGACTCTGTCGCTCCGAAACTAGACACCGTCAAGAACCCGCCAAAGATCTATTTGCTCGGGGCAGATCAGCAGGGCCGGGATGTGCTGTCGCGCATCCTAGTCGGATCTCAGGTATCCCTCACCGTCGGACTGGTTGGTGTGTTCCTTTCGCTAACAATTGGTTCGGTGATGGGCGCGACTTCCGGATACGTGGGAGGCGCCTGGGACAACGTCATACAGCGCACGATCGAGATCATTCGCTCGGTACCCACTCTGCCGCTCTGGGCCGCGATTGCGGCGGCGCTTCCGCGAACCACCACCATCGTGCAACGCTATTTCCTGATCACATTAGTCCTTTCACTGGTCGGCTGGACAGGTCTCGCGCGCGAGCTGCGTGGCAAAGTCATGGCCTACCGCTCACTTGACTACATTGCAGCTGCACGACTTGCCGGCAGTTCTGACTTGAGGATCATTCTTGCTCACATGCTCCCGAATGCAGCAAGTCACATCATTGTCGTCGCGACCCTCGCCGTGCCGTATTCAATCCTGGGGGAAACGACCCTGAGTTTCCTCGGACTGGGCATGCTGCCACCGGCAGTCAGTTGGGGGGTACTCCTCAAGGATGCCCAGCAATTGGACAGCGTCCTCATACACCCGTGGATGCTCATTCCCGCCTTGCCGGTTGTCTTGACCGTCGCGTGCTACTTCTTGCTTGGCGACGGTCTTCGGGATGCGGTGGATCCGTATAGCAGTTGACCCACCATCTCGCAGAGGCGAGGCGCCGGCCATGGAATGTGTTGATTTGAACCTTGCCCGCGATACGCTTTGGGAATACGACCTTCGCGCACCCAGGAGAAGAATCGGGTGGTCACCCTAGAAGTTCACCAGTTCTCAGAGTTCACCACGCGCGAGACAGACGCTTTGGCTGCCTTGCGGTCAACGGTTGACTTTGGAGTTCCACCGTACACATGGGCATCCGCATCGGATCGACCGACGCGGATTCTCCTCTGGAAGAATGGCGAACTTGTCGCTCACGCGGGTGTGCTTGATCGAACCATCAGGGTCGGGACCGCTCAACACACGGTTGCCGGCCTTTATTCAGTCATGGCCAGGCCAGACGTACGAGGACTTGGGTATGGATCCGCGGTAGTCCGTCGGGCAACCGAAGTCGTCGAAGCAACAATGCCGGCTGCCCGACACATCGTGCTCGTCTGTCTTGAGAGCCGAGTACGTTTCTACACGCGCCTTGGTTGGAACCGAGTTGAAGCACCCGTTAGATTTGACCAGCCTGACGGACCCCAGTTGATGGAGATCACCACGATGGCGCGACCCGTCGGTCTATCAGCGTGGCCCACGGGCGACGTCGATTTGTGCGGACTTCCCTGGTGATACTGCCCAGTGCCGCGCCCACGGCTCCTCAAACAACACGCTGATCGGTAAGACTCTTGGAGACTTGCACCGTCCCGGGCGGACTGATCGTCGCCGCGAGGAACGCACCGGATTGACGCATCAACGTATCAATGAATTTGGAAGCGTGTTCGAGGATGCCATCAATGCGGGCATGCTGAACGGGGTATCGCTTTCCCGCGTCAATATTTAGTCGGATCCGAAGCCGATCCATGACGGCACACCGCATCTGGATCGGAGACTTGCCATATCTGGCACCAATTGTGTCAATGGTCTGCCGGGTTGCAAGCTCCCGAGCAAATGCGTCAGGATCGATGCCTACTGCCTCGGCCAAATCCTCAAAAAGTGCGGAGGGGCCGTATTCCGAAACTGTCCGGTCCGACCGGTCAAATCCCACTCCGGGAGGGCCGAGGGCAAGCCGAGGTTCTTTAGCCAGCTGCATGCGAGCCGGAGTGATCTCCACCGCCAGCAGATCCTGCACGCTCATCACAACTCCCTCATTCTGGCCTTCAGACGCGAGGCCAATGGACCTTTGTCCATCCTGAGTGTGACGCACCAATCCGCAGTGGACTTCAGGGAAACCCCTGAGCGAACCATAAAGAAGCGCTGTTTCGGACCAAATCCAGACTTGACTTTTGCACCGTCAGCGCGCATTCAACAACGTCGTTAATGGACAAACTCGTGGACGATAAGAACGTACACCCACCACAAGTCTGGAAACGCTGACATGCGCCTCCAGACCGACGCACAGGTGGAACTCTGACTAGTGCGAAGCGCCGAGCACGGCATCGCGGGCGCGGAGGAAGACCGGCTCCTCCTTGGTGATCGCTTCAATCAGCGCCGGTCGGCCACCCAGCGTTGCCTGAATTGCCCGGGCAATCGCCCCCGCCAGGTCTCCGGGCTGTTCAACTCGCTCAGCATGAGCGCCGAGGCCCCGGGCAACAGCTGTGTAGTCTCCACTCAGTCGATTGCTCCGGTACGTCGACGATGCCGTGGGCATGTATGCGGTGTACCCGCCCATCACGGAATTGTTCAACAGGACCGTGAGTGTCCCGATGCGCTCTCGTACCGCCGTCTCTAGCTCGATTGCCGCCGTCCCGAACGCAAGGTCGCCCATGAAGTTGATGCAAAGCTTCTCGGGATGGGCGAGTTTTGCGCCCATGATGATGCCGAGACCGGTTCCAAGTTGGGTCGACTTACCCCACCCGAGATATCCCCGCGGTGAAGTCGACACCCAATTCGGAAGCAGCTGGTCACGTGGGTTGCCGGAGTCGTGGGTAACGATCGTCTCGTCCGGATTGACCGCGCGCATCACCTCGGAAATCACCCTGTACGGATTGATCGGGAGTGTTGATGCCGTGTTCTGGTCGTGACGATCGGCAACTCCCTTCTGTCGTGCTTCCTCAATTGCACTGTGAAAGGCGTCACGCGAGGCGCGGACGTGACCGGACGACAACAGCGCATGGACCGCTTCAATCAGTTGCCGGAGGACAATCCGAGCATCGCCGACGATTGCAAGGTCGGCCTCGACGTGGCGATCGAGATCCGCAGGGTCGTTCGTGGCATGTATGACCGTCTTTCCGGGAGGAATTGGCGGCGAGAATGAGCCTTGGGCAAAACTGCACCCAATGCCGAACACCACATCGCAGTCCCGTAGTGCCCATGCAGCTGCATGGGCAATTGAAAGCCCACCTGCTCCTGCCGAGAGGCGATGCGTCTCCGGGAAGGCACTCTTGCCCGCGATGGTTGTCACAACCGGCGCATCGAGCAATTCGGCTAGTTCACGCAACTCACCCGTTGCCTCGGACCAAAGCACGCCATGCCCTACATGGATTACCGGGCGGTTTGCACCAATCAACAGTCTGGCGGCGTCTCGTACGGGTTCGGGATCGCCGCCACTACGCACGAATGCGGGCGGAGTGTAGTTCAGAGGCCCTGACAAGTCGATCGCCGCCACGTCTCTGGGGAGTTCAAGCATGACGGGACCGGGGCGACCGCTTCGGAGTTGGGCAAATGCGTGGCGCAACATTACCGGCACCCGGTCTGGCGATGGGATTCGCGCGGACCACTTGGTGATATGCCTGAAGCTCGGCAATGGGTCAAACTCTCCGCCCAGCCCATGCTTGCTCATCTCTCCGCCACCGGGCAAGACAAGTAGCGGGGTTCCGTCGGCAAACGCCTGCGCAATTCCTCCAAAGGCGTTCTCAATCCCAGGTCCCGCCTGGACGGTGATCACGCCGATCTTTCGTCCGTTTGTCGCGCGTGAGTACCCATCCGCCATGTTGATGAGTGACTTCTCCGTCCGCGCGATGATCGGCCGAATCCCGCCGACGGCCGCGGCTTCGATCAGGTTGTTCATCGGGTACCCGAACAGGAGTTCAACACCCTCGAGCTTTAGGATTTCTACGACCGCTTCAAGTGCCTTCATAATGGTTGCCCCTCTCTCCCAGACTATCCGCACTGCCGGTCAACGACGAATCGCCGGGCCCCCAGGCGAGGTCACATCGCGGAGGCTACGACGGCTCAGCGGACGATCAGGGCCATCGCTCAGTTTTCACAACCCCCGTTTCAACCCAACTCCATGGGTGCAGAGGCTTGTGTGGTTTGCACAATCGGCGCCAGAGATGTTCGTATGGCCTGTCCCGTTACACGCCGCTTGGTGTCCGCCTACCATCGGTGCGACGGTACGCAGGATCCAGTAGCGCAAAGCGGCGCTGAAGGGTTGTGCATACCGCCCAATACGACGGGGAGAACTGGGGAAAGAAAACGTGGACGAAAAGTTGGTCAGTGCATGGGACTCTGCAGCTTCACTCGCTGTTAATTTGCCCGCGACATTGTGGATGCTGCTCGCGACGTTTCTGGTGTTCATTATGGTGCCGTCAATCGGGTTGCTCGAAGCGGGATTGACCCGACCCAAGAACGTGGTTCACGCACTCATGAAGAGCCTTTCGGCGGTGGGCGTGATGAGCGTCCTCTTCGTTCTCGTCGGTTTCTCGCTTTCGTTCAATCCCCAGACGGTTGGAGGATGGATTGGGAAACCGTTCGACTTCGGCTTTGGCGCCGGCCTGGATACCGCGTGGCCGGTCGGTTTCGACGCCAAAGGCAACGCGGTCAACGGCGTCCCGACCACAGTGTTCTTGCTGTTCCAGACGATGTTCGCTGCGGTCACCCTTGCGCTCATCGGCGCAGGCGTTCCGGAGCGGATGAAGTTTGGGGCGTGGATGCTTTACTGCGTGTTTGTCTCGCTCATCGTCTGGCCTCTTCTGGCGCACTGGGTGTGGAGCCCGAACGGCATCCTCGGCACCTTGGGCACCGTAACTGGGCTTCTTCCGGGCCTTGGTGTCAAGGACTTCGCTGGCGGGACAGTCGTCCATATTCAAGCCGGAGTTGCTGGTCTCGCGATCACCATGGCGCTTGGCGCATCGGTGAAGCGTCGTCAGACCCTCACCTTGCGCTTCCGACCAGAGACCGGCGGCGGCTCAGTTAGCCGGATCCGGCCCGTCGACGGCGACTTGGCAGGCATCGACACCGCCAAGGAAGTGTCCGAAAAGTATGGGTACAGCCTTCCGCTCGCAGTGGTCGGGACCGCGCTTCTGTGGCTCGGGTGGTTCGGGTTCAACCCGGGCAGCAGCCTTGACCTGACCCGGCAGAGCGCAATGGCTGCCATCGCCACGAACACTGCTGCCGCTGCCGCCGGGATGGTGGCCTTGTTGATGGCCAAGTGGCTCGACGGCAAGTGGGACCCAGTTGCTGCGATCTCGGGCATCCTGGGTGGACTTGTCATGATCACCCCGAACGCCGGGTACGTTGATGCACTTGGGTCCGTCATTCTCGGTGTGCTGGCAGGCGTGGTTACGATCATTGCGATCAAGGCGATGGACAAGTACCTCTATCACATCGATGACCCGGTTGGAGGCTTCCCAGTGCACGGCGTGAACGGCATCGTCGGCACGGCTATCGTCCCGCTGTTTGCCAACCCCGCAGTGAGCGGCATCCCACAGGCCGGATTCTTCTACGGTGGTGGTGGATCGGCCTTGACCTGGTTCTTCCTCCAGGTGGTGGGCGTCGTTGTCGTTACCGTAGTCAGTTTCGCAGCGTCGTGGTTCTTCGTGAAGATTGCAGAAAGCTTCATGGCGGTACGAGCCACCGTCAGTGAGGAGGTTCAAGGACTGGACCTCGCCGATCATGGTGTCGAAGCCGAAGTCGAGCGAATCTCCGCGTAGCATCTCCCGCGAACGGGCCGGGACCTAATGCGGACCAACCTGTGCTTCACATCCGTTGGATGATGTGAAGCACAGGCATTTTTCACAATCGATGCACTTTGCATTGACTGTGACAAGACAATGGGTGGGAAACGATGCTGTACTCCCCCGGCGAAACCATCGGCGGCTACACAATCATCCGTCGAGTTGGCCAGGGAGGGATGGGCGTCGTCTTCGAGGCCCGGTCCGAAGACGGTACACGGGTTGCCCTGAAAATCCCCCACCCCCAGCTCCTCGAGGACCCCGGGACGCGCGCCCGGTATGACCGCGAACTCGAAGTCTCGAGGTCTTTGATCCATCCGAACATCCAGCGCGTCGTATCGACTGGTTTGGATGAGAAGCGTGACCTGCCGTTCCTCGCGCTTGAGTGGGTTGAGGGAGGCCTGCTTCGCGACTTCCTCAGAAGCGGCCTTCCACTTTCAGTAGATGAGTCGATTTCATTCGGCGCCCAGTTGTGCGAAGCGCTGAACTACTGTCACGATCTCGGCATCGTTCACCGCGACATCAAGCCTGACAACATCCTCGTCACAAAGGCAGGCAAGATCCAGCTGATGGACTTCGGCGCGTCGCTTCTCGAAAGCGCGCCCAAGATCACCACCGCGTCGCTCGCAGCCGCCCTTGGAACACCCGACTACATGTCGCCGGAACAGGTTGAGGGACAACGTGGCGATGTTCGCAGTGACGTGTACTCGCTAGGCGCGATGATGTTCGAGCTGCTCACCGGACAACCTCCGTATCACGGTGACAACGCGCTCGCCGTCATGGCCCAACACGTCCAATCTTCACCGGCTTCCATTCGGAAGAAGAACCGACAGGTCGGCACACCTCTCGAAGAGGTTGTCTTCAAGGCCATGCGCAGAGATCCAGAATTGCGCTATCAGTCCATGATGGAGCTTCATCGGGACCTCACTAATCTCGGTTCCGTCGACGCGTCGAGACTCGGCGCGGAACGCGCGAGGGTCTCGAGCTCCACGAACAATGGCGCGTCGGACACCACCATCTGGTCACGGTCGGTGCCAGCGTGGGCAATGGTGGTAGTGGTTGCCATCGCGGCCATTGCCGTCGGAACCCTTCTCATCGCTCGGTAGAGGTCTGCCCCACGTCAGGGACTGGTGGGACCGCTACCGGCGCGGCGCGAGCTTCACGCCGGAATTGCAAGGCGAATATACTTCGCTTGTTCGGTTCACGGGCGCTCCAACATTGTGATCCGTGCATCGTCGATTTGGCGGACAACCATCCGCCATGCGTCAGGATTCTGGCGTGACCGTAAGGAAAGGACTTGTTCGTGGCTTCCGATCAGACAAGGTTCCTGCTTCCAGAGAACGAGATACCCAAGCAGTGGTACAACATCGTTCCGGACCTACCCACTCCGCCAACACCAGTCCTGCACCCGGGCACTGGGCAACCCGTTGGTCCTGCTGACCTCCTTCCCCTGTTTCCGATGGAAATCATCAAGCAGGAAGTATCGACAGACCGTTGGATCGACATTCCCGACCCCGTCCGCGACGCATACCGGCTTTTCCGTCCAAGCCCATTGATTCGGGCCCGCCGGCTCGAAAAGCTGCTTGATACCCCTGCGCATATCTACTACAAGTACGAGGGCGGAAGCCCGTCCGGATCGCACAAGATCAACACGGCATTGCCCCAGGCCTTCTATAACAAGGAAGAGGGCACAAAGCGCATCACGACCGAGACCGGTGCGGGACAGTGGGGAACCGCTCTGTCAATCGCCTGCCAGATGGTTGGCGTTGAGTGCACCGTGTACATGGTGAAGGTGAGCTTTGCGCAGAAGCCCCACCGCCGTACCCTCATGGAAGCGTTTGGTGCCCAAGTTTTCGCCAGCCCGACCAACCTGACGAATTCCGGTCGCAAGATCCTGGCCGATGATCCAGATTCTCCCGGATCCTTGGGTATCGCCATCTCCGAAGCGGTGGAAGACGCAGCGACCCATGACGATGCCAAGTACGCCCTCGGGTCGGTGCTCAACCACGTTCTCATGCACCAGACCGTCATCGGTCAGGAAGCCCTTCGCCAGTTCGACCTTGCTGGCGAATATCCCGACGAGATCTACGGGTGTGTCGGTGGTGGCAGCAACTTCGCAGGACTTGCCTTCCCATTCATTCGCGAGAACCTTGCAGGTCGCACCAAGACCAAGATCGTTGCGTGCGAGCCGGCGGCGTGCCCAACCCTCACCAAGGGGGTTTACACCTTCGACTTCGGCGATACCGTCGGCAACACGCCAATCGTCAAGATGCACACTCTTGGCCACAACTTCATTCCGCCGGGGATCCACGCCGGAGGCCTTCGGTACCACGGTGCCGCACCGCTTCTCAGCCAGCTGGTCGACGGGGGACATGTCCAGGCCGTCGCCTACTCTCAAATGGAGACTTTCGAGGCGGCTCTGCAGTTTGCACGGTCCGAGGGCATCATGCCTGCTCCTGAACCAGCCCATGCGCTACGTGGCGGCATCAATGCCGCGCTGGACGCAAAAGCCAAGGGTGAAAAGCGCGTGATCCTGATCGGTGTCTGCGGACACGGCAACTTCGACATGGTCGCCTACGAAAAGTATCTCTCGGGGGAACTGGAAGACTACGCGTATCCCGAAGAGAAAATCCACCAGGCACTGGAGACACTTCCTACAATGGGCTTAGCCGCTCGCGTGTAAAGATTGCTGTCAACCAGGACACAGGGCCGAATTTCCGGCAACCCGCGGCTTAGGCCGACGGGTTGCCGTTTTTTGTGATCCGACAAGAACACAACAAGGAAACGCGACTACCAACGGCGCGTTCGTCGCCGTAACGAATACTCTAGATAATGCGTCAGTGACCACCGTCGAGAGATGGGATCACCTGAGCATCCCGATACGGAAAAGGAATATCACATGAGCGAAATCGTCAAGAAGCGGATTGGCATTATCGGACTGGACCATTGGTACATCGGACGCGAGGCACCAGCCATAGCCTCGCGTCGAAGTGACGCGGAGGTTGTTACCGTCGCGCACCGCGATGCAGCGAACCGTCAGACCCTTGTCACGCAGGGGAACATCCCCCACCAGACGGACGACTACCTATCGGTTGCGACTGACCCGGGCGTCGATGTCGTGGTCACCGCCTGTACGACAGCGGAAAACGTTGAACTTTGCCTCGCCGCCGTCGAACATGGAAAGCACTTGGTCCTCGTCAAGCCGTGCGCGATGACCGTGGCTGATGCCGAACGGTTGGCCAATGCAGTGGCGCGCGCAGGTGTCATGGCGGTGCCCTACGAGTCGCACACTCGCTTCCAGCCTCACGGACGATCAATCAGCCGCTGGATCCAAGAGGGTCTGATCGGCACCCCATTGTCTGCAACAATGATCAGTCGCTACTCAATCCACGGTGCCCAGCTCGATTGGCCCGGCCAACCGAACCCGAATGCGTGGTGGATGGACCCAGCACGCGTTCCGGGTGGTGGGTGGATGGATCATTCCATCTATCTGATCGACTGGCTTCGCTGGACACTTCAGGATGAGGTTGTCGCGATCACCGGAATGTCGCGGACCCTCGTCCACAAGGATCTGGATCCACAGAAAGAAGACTTTGGTGTCGCGCTCATCGAGTTTTCCCGTGGTGCCGTCGCAACGGTGGAGGTGACATGGTCCAGTCCCAGGGGAAATGGACTCACAAGCTGGCAATTCGCCGGCACTGATGGAAACCTGGTTTACGACGGCAGCATAAATCCATCAATCGTCGTCCGTTCGTCTCATGGAAATGCCGACGCCACCGCTTGGCAGACCCTCCTGCCAGACTCCCATCCCGTCTCCGTCAGAACCCCGCACGATGGTCGCGGCTACGCGGAGAGTTCATATCGGACATCGATGTCCGCCGGGCCGTTGGACCACCTCCTTGACTGCCTGGCAGATGGCACGCGCCCGATTGCGACCATCGATGACAGCGTTCTGACGCTAAAGGCATGTCTTGCGTTTTACGAGGCGTCCCATACTGGCACGACGGTGAAACTCTAGGGCCACAGTCCTTGTCCTCGCCCCGAGATCGTTTTTAGCGATACCCGGGGCGGGACGTCCCTGACCCCAGTTCATGGGAGCCGTTTCTTCGCGACCAGGGAAATCCCCGACGTCTTCAGATGTACGTTCAGCAATCCTTCCCGTACACGCTCCCGCGTGACAAGAGGGACAATGCCAAATCTGAATTCGGATCCAAAATCTGTGCCTAGAGGCGTCGGTGTCCCAAAGCGGGAAACCAACGCCGCCGTCGCGAACGGTTTGCCGAGCCCAAACCGACTGCTCAGGGTTCTAAACCTCGTCGATGGCAGCGCGCCCGATGCGTGCCAGCCATGTGGCACCGTGGGAGAGGGCTCTGGTTGCGGGCCCATCCCGATTTGCGGGCCCGACGTCACAAAACTGGTTCCCCGAAGCTCGGAGGCGGGCCCAGCAGATTAGCGAGGATAACGAACCGAAGGTGTCTGCACGCTCGCGAGGCTCTACGCGCAGCCCGCTAAACGATAAGGGAGCCACCGGCTTCGGTAACTCCCTCTCGCGCGTATGGGCAGTTCGGGGTCTCATCCCCGCACGCTTGGATTTACTTGAGGAGTTGCAGTGCCATCTGCGGTGCCTGGTTTGCTTGAGCAAGCACGGCCATTGTCGACTGCTGCAGGATTTGGTTGCGAACCATCTCCGAAACCGACTGAGCAACGTCAGCGTCACGGATACGACTGTTCGCAGCCCCGGCGTTTTCCGTCGCAACTCCGAGGCTGTTGATGGTGCTCTCCAGACGGTTCTGGTAGGCACCGATTTTGCCCCGGGTCGTGCTTATGGTCTCGATCGCAGCGTCCAATGCGCTAATCGCACTGTTTGCGCCTGACTGAGTGGTGATCGTCGCAGTGGTGCCAAGCGTGTTGATCGCCAACGTGGTGGTATCAGATGCCGCGATGGCGACTGCGATTTCGTTGTCGTTAACGCCCGTCTCCTTGTTTGCCCCAATGTGCAAGGCAACTGCGGACGCTGAGCCATTCAACAGATTGATCTTGTTGAACTGGGTTGAACTGGCAATGCGATCAACTTCGGAAAGGAGCTGATTGACCTCATCCTGAATGTGAAGACGATCGCTGTTCGAAAGAGTGTCGTTCGCAGATTGAACTGCCAACTCACGCATGCGTCCAAGGAGCGAATGCGTCTCATTCAATGCGCCTTCCGCAGTCTGCAGAAGGGAGATGCCGTCCTGGGCNNGCCTTGTTGATTCTCAATCCGCTCGAAAGTTGCTCGATTGCGCGCCCGTAATTGGACTGCGACGTCGAGAGATTTCGCTGTGATGCGACCGACTCATAGTTGTAGTTGATGCGCAATGCCATCTAGGGGTCCTTCCCAGGCGGGGCTTTCCTCGGCACAATCCTTTGTGCCGGGCTGGTCGGCTGTCTCGCTCTTGTTCACCGTGTGAACCCGAGTGACTTCCGACCTGACTTACTGTCGACATGCCGACAAGGGTCTGAAGGGGTCAAGCCGAAACTCGAAAACTTCGCTCCACACGGACACTCCCTTTCGGTCCAACGGCACCCGGATATCGGGGATATGATGGCGACGCGCGCCGCTCCAGGCGGGATCATGCGCACCGGAGTGATTGCATGGGTGGTCTTGAAGGCAAGGTTGTTCTCGTGACGGGAGGAGGCCGGGGCATCGGCCGGGGTGTTGCCAGAGGCATGGCAAGGGAAGGCGCTCACCTGGCTATTTCAGGCAGAACCCGCGCGACCCTCGAAGACGCCACAACAGAGTTGCAAGCCCTCGGTGCCGAAGTCTTGGCAGTGCCAACCGACGTGACGGACGAGAACGCGGTTGCAGACTTGTTCAAGGCGGTCATCGCCCGCTTCGGACGCCTCGACGTACTCGTGAACAACGCCGGCGCTTTTGACGGCGGGGCGTTAGACGAACTTTCGCTTGAGTCGTGGAACAAGGTAATCGCGACGAATCTCACCGGTCCGTTTCTATGCACCCGCGAGGCNNGGCGGACGGATCATCAATGTGTCCAGCATCTCAGCACAGCGGGTTCGTCCACGTTCAGCCGCCTACAGCGCCAGTAAGCACGGCGTGTGGGGTCTCACGCAAGTGACCGCACTCGAAGGGCGCGACCACAACATCGCCGCCAGTTGCCTGTATCCAGGGAACACTCGCGTCGAACGTGCAAGTGCGACCACCTCGGTAGAGGCGAACATGAGTGTCGACGAATTGGCTCAGGCCGCCGTCTGGATGGCACTACTGCCCCCTCATGTGACGATGCTCGAAGCCACCGTGCTTCCGATCAAGCAGCCATTCATCGGCCGAGGTTAGAAAGGTTCCGGGCGCAGTCAGGAACTCAAATCTCATCACAGACCAGGACACTCTATTGTGAAGATCAAGTCAATTCGTGCGGCCACCGTCGACCTCTCACCCCGACCGACAACGTCCCCGCGTGTGCCAAAGCAACCGACTGACGGCTTCTCCAGTCCGATGCTGCGCTATCCGGAATTCGGTAGAAGCAGGTGGAATGCCACTTGGAAGCGCGTCGCAGTCGTCGTCACCGCGGACGACGGCACGGAGGGTTTCGGGTTCACGAACCACGGCGAACCAGTTCGTGAAATCATCAATGGCCACTTCGCGCCCGTTCTCACAGGTCAGGACTGCTTGGCAACTGAAAAGCACTGGGACATCATGCGACGCATCTCGGCGCCGTATGGATCAGCCGGACTTGCCAGTTACGCCATGAGTGCCGTTGATATTGCACTTTGGGACCTCAAGGGAAAGGTTCTTGGTCGTCCCGTCTATGAGCTTCTCGGGGGACCCCAGAAGGACTCGATTGACTGCTACGCCAGCAACACCGACCTGGCGTATGGAACCACGAATAGCATCGAGTGGTTCCTTGAACTTGGGTTTCGGGCGGTCAAGGTATTCCTTCGTGAGGGTCCGGAGGGTGGCATCGGCGCGGTCCGCCGGACTGAGGAATTGGTTGCGCAGACCCGTGAGCAAGTTGGACCGGACGTAGAGGTAATGGTCGATGCATGGATTTCTCTGAACGTGGAGCACGCCGTCCGTCTCGGCGAAGCCCTGCGTCCATATCGGATCAAGTGGCTGGAAGACTATCTGCTCCCAGAGGACCTGGATGGATACCAACGTGTCCGCGATCGACTTCCTGGCATCGTTCTTGCATCCGGAGAACACTGGTACACAATGCAACCGTTCGCCCACGCGGCGGCGAAGGGCCTTGTCGATATCCTCCAGCCTGATCTTGCATGGTGTGGCGGCATCACGGCGGGCCAGAAGATTGCCCACCTCGCTGAAGCCCACGGCCTGACCATGATTGTCCACGGTGGAATGAACTATCCGTGGGGTCAGCATCTGTCACTCGCCATGCCGGCGATCCCAATGGGCGAGCGATCTGAAGGCGTTTCTCCGCCTGGCGTGCCCCTTGATGAGATGTCGCTGTTGCCGGGAACGGTGCCAATCCGGAATGGCCGGGTCCGACCCACAGACGCGCCAGGGCTTGGCCTCGAGATCAGCACCGCGTGGCTTGAGGCGCGCGCCTGACGCCCACGTGACCCCAAGACAGGGGGACACCACGTACCTCCCTAACTGTCCCCCTGTCCCCTTCGCAGCTATCCCCCGGTGGCGGTGTACCCGCCGTCGACAGGGATTTCCGCACCAGTCACGTATGAGGACTCCTCCGAGGCGAGAAATAACGCGACGTGTGCGATCTCTTCCGGTCGTGCTAGACGACCAAGTGGTGTCGCACCTTCGAACGATGCTCGCTTACCCGGATCCGCCAGATATGGCGCCTGCATCGGAGTCTCAACAATGCCGGGATGGATGATGTTCGCGCGGATCCCGTGCCTTGCATATTGAACCGCCAACGACTTCGTGAGCGAGATCAACGCGCCCTTGGAGGCCGTATATGCGTCCTGGGGCATCGTAAATCCTCGCAAAGCAGAAACTGACCCAATGTTGATGATCGAGCCCCCGCCAGCCGCGATGAG
Organism: Chloroflexi bacterium UBA2235; assembly: GCA_002347925.1. Classification (GTDB taxonomy): domain Bacteria; phylum Chloroflexota; class UBA11872; order UBA12225; family UBA12225; genus UBA12225. The sequence continues at coordinate 17,934 of DDYL01000018.1, forward strand.
GTGGGGGATGCCGAACTTGCAGGCGAAGTAGACGCCCTTCAAGTTGATCCCCATCACCCGGTCCCACCACTCTTCCTCAGTGTCTATGACAGATTTGTCGCGGTCCTTCCAGAGAACACCGGCGTTGTTGTAGAGGACATGAAGACCACCAAAGTGGGCGACCCCGTCCTCCACCATGCGCTTGACATCAGACTGAGCCGCAACATCTCCCGTCGTCGCGAACGCCTCACCTCCGTCGCGACGAACCGCATCAACCGTCGAAAGAGCAGCATCGTGATTGATGTCGGCTACGATCACCCGGGCACCATGTTTGGCGAAGAGCAAGGCCGCGGCCTGTCCCTGCCCCATACCTGCTCCAGTAATCAGTGCAACCTTGCCCGCCAATCGTGGTCCGAACATGGGGTCTCCTTAGACTTGCTCAAAGTACCGGGTGCGTTCCCAGTCGGTAACCGCACGGTCATACGCGTCCGCCTCATGCGTAGCGGTAAGGAGGTAATGCGCAACGACTTGCTCTCCAAGGACCTCGCGGGCGATATTGCTTTGCCGAAGACTTGAAATCGCCTCACGAAGAGTGCCTGGCAAACGATTGCCGGCGCCTCCCTCATACGCATTACCCGAGAACGGGTCGGAAAGCTTGAGGCCGTGCCGGATCCCGTACAAGCCCGCGCCAATCGTTGAGGCAAACGCGAGGTAGGGATTGACATCTGCACCCGGCAGGCGGTTCTCAAACCTGAACGATGCCCCGTGTCCGACGACCCGGAAACCGCACGTCCGGTTGTCCCGACCCCACGTGATAGCGGTCGGCGCCCATGAGAGTGACTGGTATCGCTTGTAGGAGTTAGCCGTCGGCGCAAAGAACAGCGCGAGTTCGTTCGCCAACGCAAGTTGACCGGCAAGGAAGTGGCCGAACAGATCCGACGGACCGTCAGACCAAAATAGGTTCGATGTGCCACTTAGGTCCCAGGCACTGGCGTGGATGTGGCAGCTTGAACCGGCTTCATCAGGCCCGTACTTGGCCATGAACGTGATTGACCCACCCTGCTGTTCGGAAATCTCGCGGGCACCGTGCTTCAGGATGACGTGGCGGTCGGCCATCTCAAGGGCGTCGGCGTAGGCAAGGTTCAACTCAACCTGCCCCCGCCCCCATTCACCCTTCGTCCCTTCCATCGGGACACCAGCGGCCTCCATATGGTTTCGCAGTGGTCGCAGGATCGGTTCCTCACGTGTGCCCTGAAAGACGTGGTAATCCTCCAAGTACCTTGATACCCGCCGGATGCCGCGATATCCCTTCGCATCCGCCTCGGCATAACTGTCTCCGAACAGGTAGCCCTCAAGTTCGGAGGCAACTTTGAGACGAATGCCTAGCTTCGAGGCTTCCGCAATCTGCGCCCGCAACACTGCCCGAGGGGAAACGTCAACCACCCGGCCATCAGCGAACCGAGCATCCCCAATCAGCAGCGCGGTTCCCGGCAGCCAAGGCAACCGACGGGCCGTCGACCAGTCCGGCTTGATGACGATGTCCCCATAGCCACGGTCCCAACTCGCTAGAAGGTAGCCGGGGAGCGGTTCCATCGGCATGTCAGTGGTCAGAAGGTAGTCACACGCATGGATGCCCTCGTCGGCGACGTGCTCCCGGAAATGCCTTCCAGTGACCCTCTTGCCCATGAGGCGTCCCTGCTGATCTGGAAACGCAACGATGACGGTATCAACCTCACCCGCCTGGATCGCAGCGTCTAGAACGGCCCGGTCAATCATCGTCGCNNGGCTACACTGCGGGCCTGAGGAGACCAACCACATGACTCCCTTGCGACCAAACAGCCTGCAGACCGTAATTGACGCTCCGACACCTATGGCACCTCCACGATGGGCCCTCCTGCAGCGTCAATTGCTTGAGGCACAGGCCCGCGCATGCCATGAGTTCTATGCTCGGTACTTCGATGATCGCGGGTACCTCAACTGCGTACCGCGATGGTCCGGCGACGACGGTCCGGACGATGCGCTTGAGAACGTCCTGAACTGGACTGTTCTCCATGCACTTGGTGCCGACGACAGCATCCTCCATCTATATAAGAAGGCGCTTGAAGGACATTTCCGCCAGTACACCGAAGCCAAGACAACAGACGTTGCTCTCGGCCGGGATGGCATGTACTTCCAGGAATTCCACGCGTGCTTCGACTGGTTCCACCACGGTGAGGCGTGGAGCCCAATCTTCCTTCAGGGGCTGTCAGATCCCAACGACCGGACCCTGATCGCACGGATGCGTCGCTGGACCGGTTGGTACATGGGAGAAAATCCGCACGTCCCCAACTACGACCCGGAACACAGGGTGATCCGGAGCTTCTTCAACGGGAGCCGCGGGCCACTCCTCAGGCCGGCAACGGCACTCGACTGGGCTGGCGATCCGATCGATGTCGAAGGCAGATTCGACGCACTTCATGGCGAACAGTCTTTCGACCAGATGCTCGAACACTTCAGGGACTACACGGATGTCGTGGGAGACAACCACGTCAACCTCGGTGCAACCACACTCGGTCTGGCGGCGTATGCGCTGACTGGTGAGGAAAAGTACCGTGACTGGGTGCGCGATTACCTGAATGCGTGGGTCGAGCGAACTGAAAAGAACAACGGTTTGATCCCATCAAGTGTTGGCCTGGATGGAACCGTAGACAGCGGCTACGGATGGTATGGCGGCGTCTATGGCTGGGGATTCTCAGTAATGCAAATCCCGTGGAACGGACGGGTTGCCCATCGTGCGTATCACACCCGGACGCCATTCTCATTCGCCAACGGATTCTTGATGACCGGAAACGCCGACTACGTGTCGCTGTTCCGGAGGATGATTGACAACGTCAATTCCCATGCGACGGTCCAGGACGGCAAGACGCTCTATCCGCACATGTACGGGAGGCTTGATCGCCTTGAAAGGATCAAGAATGGCGAGTCGCTGGCGGGACTGCCTGAAACCGGACCCGAAGGGTGGTACGAGTACCGTGCTTCGAAGTTTGCGCCGAGCGCCTTCGCTCTTTGGTATTGGACACACGACCAATCAGCCCTGGACTTGCTCGATCACGTCCCGCCGTGGGTCGACTTCATAAATGGAAGTGACCCGACGTTCCCTGAACGTGCCCTGGAAGCCGACCTCGAGGCCCTGCGTCAGAAGGTTGAGGGGTTCCGCGCCGACCTCCGCTCCCCAGACACCACCATGTCTGATGACATGAACCACTTCAATCCGGCAACAATCGGTGCACTTACCCAATTGATGCTCGGCGGGATTCCAACCGGACGCGATGTTCATGCCCTTCACGCCCAATTGCGCTACTTCGATCCTGCACGTCGTCGCGCCGGTTTGCCGGAGCAAGTTGCCGCCCTCGTCGATGGAATGACCGCCGACGGTGTGACCGTGCAACTGGTGAACCTGGACCCGGTTGACGCACATTCGGTGGTGATCCAGGGTGGTGCATACAACGAACATCGCCTTACCCACGTCCGCGATTCCGACGGCGGCGAACACAATCCCCAAGGGGTTCCGTTCGCCGTCAGACTTGCGCCGGGAGCTGCAATCCACCTGACAATTTCGATGGAACGGTACGCCAATCCTCCAACATTCTCGTTCCCTTGGGTCTAGTCCAACTCCAAACTGGGCGCCGGATGCACTTCTGGCCCGGCGCCCCACTGAGATGCCTTCACCGAATCCTCTTACAAGGACCAACCCAATGAAGCTCGGCCTGGTTACCTATCAGTTGGGGAAGGACTGGGATGTCCCAACCATCATTTCCAATCTCACACATCTGAAATACGCAGGGGTCGAACTCCGTACCACCCACGCGCATGGCGTTGAGGAAAGCTTGTCGGCAGATGCCCGGGCTGACGTCCGGCGGCAGTTTGCTGCTTCGCCAATCGAACTGGTGGGCATCGGGTCAATCTACGAGTACCACTCAACCGATCAGTCAGTTGTCCGTGCAAACATCGAGGGAACGAAACGCGCATTGCAACTTGCGCACGACGTAGGAGCCGGTGGGGTAAAGGTACGGCCGAACGGGGACAACCTCGCATCTGGCGTCGCAATCGAGGCAACGCTTGACCAGATTGGCCACGCGCTTAGGGAATGTGGTCAAACCGCTGCAGATAATGGTGTGGTCATCCGCCTCGAGATGCATGGGTCTGTGGGCGATGCAAATCACATGCGACACGTCATCGACGTCGCAAACCACCCGAATGTCGTCCTCTGCTGGAACTCGAATACTCGGTTCGATGTCGACGAACATGGCTCGGTGAGACACGACTTTGACCTTGTGAGTGATCGGATCGGTCTTGTGCACTTGCACGACCTGACTGACGAGGAATATCCGTGGTCTGAGCTTCTGGCGCTTCTGACGGCAACTGGGTACTCCGGCTACTGCCTGGCGGAATGCGCGCCAGAGAGCAGCGATCCGAGCCGGGTTCTGCAGTACTTCCGGTCCCTGTACCTCTCATACGGAGGCAAGTGAGCAAACTTTGCCTTCAACCGGACCGCGCGTCGGCAACTCCGCGGTCCGGTTCGGTTCCCTAGCGCATCCCGAGGTGACTGCGAAGGTCCATTTCGGGGGCGCGCAACCGGTCAAACAGGGCTGCCTCCTTGCGTCGAACCTCGAGGGCGCGGTCGTAAACCTGATCTGCGACACCGGGGGGAATGGCCAATGTGCCGTTCTCATCCGCATGGATCACGTCCCCCGGGTGGACAGTCATTCCGTCAATGACGACCGGACTATTGACGTCTAGCCACCGAATCTTCCCATGCATAGGCGAGATGCCGGCAGCCCAACAGGGAAGAGGCACGCCCCGCACTCCCTCTATGTCCCTGATGCAACCGTTAGTCAGGTACCCAACCGCGCCGGCCATCCGCATGAAGGTCCCCATGCCGTCACCGATAGTCACGGTGTACCGGGGTCGAACCCCAACGGACTCAATCACCGCGAAGATGGGAACGTTCCCTCCATGCCGGTCGGATGCTTCAACCATCAGGCGAAGCCAGTCGTCAAAGAGTGAATGAGGGTCGTCCATCCCCGGGGATGTCGTATCCATGCGGGCGGTCACCGCGATGCCAACCCTGGGCCCCGCCTCAGGCATCAGGCACCGAATGTCGGGTCCGGTGTACCCAAATGAGGGGTCCCGAACCTCAAGCAACTCCAAGCCATTCGCCACCGTCGGCGTATCGAATTCGACAAGACGCCTGATCGCATCAAAGTTCATCGCTAGAACAGTCCTTTCCTACCTCGATAAATCCCGAACCCGTGCCGGCCCTCAACCCCGAGCCGAGAACTCCATAGCATTCCGATAACGCGCCATCCATGCCAACTTCTCACAATGGAAGTGTCGCAAACGCCAGACGACGACTCGATCAGTTGGTCTGCAACACAGCCAGGGTTCACCTGCGGATGGGAACAAAATGAACCGTCGACTACTCATTTCTATCGTCCTCGCAAGCGCCCTTAGCGCTTCTTGCGGACCAATGAGCCTAGACCGTCTGACCGCGCACGGATCCAACAAGCCAGATGGTTCCAACTCGAGTGCGCAAACAGCGTCTGAAGGATTCGNNATCAACTGGAGCGGAGCTCCGCAAGGAACCGTCTCATTCGCTGTGACAATGCATACTCAAGTCAATATCTTCGTGTCCCACGCCTACCTTGTTGTGTACGACCTTCCTAAGTCGGTACATGGTTTGCCGACAAATAGCAGGAATATTGGCATATTTGGTTCAAACAGCATTAACGACCGGCGGGAGTACGCACCACCCTGTTCCAGGGGCCCAGGGATGAAGGATTACGTAGTCACGGTCTTTGCGCTCAATTCCGTGCCGAAGTTGACGAACCGAAAACAGGGCGTGACCCGGCAAGAGCTTCTGTCCAGCTTCAGCCATATGACACTGGACAGCGCAACACTCAAGACCAGCTACGCACGACCAACCAATCCATGACAGCGTGTTGGAGAAGGACCCTGGCGGGCATTAGTCTCGTGTCGAGTGATTGCGAGATGTTTCAACCGATCGAGATGTGGACGCTTGAAGCGGTTGCGCACCAGAATTTCTCGATATATCCAACGACGAGGTCTGTCGCCTCTTCATGGGACACATACGGAGGCTTCGCTGGATTGTACATACAATCCGTGAGATCCCTCAAGAGGATCGGCGAAAACCCCCACCTGACGAGTTGCTTGATGGCAAATGTTCGGTTTAGGATGCACATGTTGGTGTGGACGCCTGCAATGAAGACTTCTTCGATGCCGCGGGCTGAATAGTATTTCCACAGTTCGGTCCCGTCGGCTGACACGACATCACACGCGTCGTCAATCCCAATCGCTGCATGCTGGCGTGTCCACGGGTATGACATGCCTTTCTTATGCTTGGGATGGTCGGGGTCCGGACAGGTGTCGCACGGGTCGGTCGCATCGATCGGTAGCGGCGGAACCTTACGGGGCCTGTCTGCCGGGGGAGAAGCGTCAACTGAACTAGAAACCGTCAGTAAGCGCTCGCGGGCGGGCGTCCCGTCATAAAAATCTATGGTGTCGGAGGGTGCGTGGACGATCAGCGCGCCCGCGCTACGGAACCGCTCAACCAACATGGCGATACCGGGCAAAAGGCGGGCGAGACGCTCTTCGGCTCCCCGGCAGGTATGCCGATCCCAGACGTCACACAGCACTAGTGCCGTGCGGGCCGGATCGCACACCCGAGTTGTCTCGCTGGTTTCCCAAACGCGATACCCACCACGCTTTACCAAACGCTGAACACGTGCCTTGAAGTTGATCACCATCTGGTTACCCACCCTTCGAGTTCGCCCCTAGCCCAAGCGCACTGCCCCCCATCCACCATGCCCGTGCATGGTGTCAGGCAGGCAACTCGTGCACCTGTCCTGCCGCCCCCTGCATGATGCCGTCCAGTTCGCCGAGTACCTCGTCGTCTATCGACAAGTCGAGTGCGCCGAGATTGTCATCAACCTCGGATGGTCGACGGCAACCGACCAAAGCCGTTGCGACAACTTCATCGCGGAGCACCCATGCCAATGCAAGTTGGGGTAGCGAAACCCCAACTCGAGCGGCAACGTCCATCAACCGGTCCACAACGTCGAGGTTTTGTGGCAGGTTCTCTTCGGTTAGGAGGGGTTGGCGGAATGCCATTCCCCGGCTCCTCCAATCAGTTGCGTCCAGTCGGGTGGCTCGAACCCACGTACCTGAAAGAAGCCCGTGAGCCAGCGAACCGTATGCCATGACTGAGATGTCCAGCTCCCGGCAGGTCTCAAACGCGTGAATCTCCCATCGGCGGTCGAACAAGTTGTAGCCCACTTGATTCGTGACCAGTGGTGCCAACTGCTTGCACGCACGCAATTGCGGTGGCGAAAAGTTCGAGACACCAACGTACCTCACCTTTCCGGAATCGCGTGCGCTAACAAGAACCTCCATCGTTTCTTGGAATGGCACGTTCACATCCGGCCAGTGGACCATCCACACGTCAAGGTAATCGGTCCGAAGTCGACGCAATTGCTCGTGGAGACCCCCGGGTCCATCAAGAATTGCAGCCCGTGAACTATCCCGCCTGAACGGCCGCGGGTTTGCTTCCTGGTCCCAATGCAAACCGCACTTCGAGACCAGGACGATGTCCTTCCGGCGCGGTCCGAGCATTTCACCGAGGACTGTCTCAGCGCGGCCATGTCCGTACGCGGGTGCCGTGTCAAACAATGTCACTCCGACGTCAATGGCGCGGTCAACCGCAAGGGCCATCTCTCGATCATCAATCGGTCCGTAGTCCTCCGCCCCCATTGGCCAGCAACCGAAACCGATGGCGGAAACCAGCGGGCCGTGAGACCCCATCGCCCGGTACTTCATTGCTGATCGGTCCTTTCCGCCTGAGTTCCAACCCGTGCCGGCAACTTCATCACTGCGATCGATGCCTCGGGGGCAAATTACCCGTCAATCCGGTGACGTGCGAGTACGCCCTCATCCAGGGTTACGCCAAGGCCAGGTCCAGCCGGCACCGCGAGCATCCCGTCACGAGGAATTAGCAAGTCCCCAGTCAAGTCAAGTTGCTGCGACGGCATGACGTGGGGCACTGGAACCTCCTGGATCAGGAAGTTCGGGATCGTCGCGTCAAGGTGGAGCGACGCCGCAAGAGCGATCGGTCCGTACCAGGCATGCGGAGCAACTTGCACAAAGTGGCATTCAGCCAAACCGGAGATCAACCTGGCTTCAAAGATGCCACCACAGTGCGCAACATCCACCTGGATCACTTCGACCGCCTGATGGTTCAAGAGATCCTGAAATCCCCATTTGGTGTACACCCGCTCGCCCGTGGCCAGAGGGACTGCAACCATGTCACGGACCTTGCGCATCGCCGCGGGGCTTTCCGGTGCAACGATTTCCTCAATGAAAAATGGCCGGTACTCAGCAAGCGAATTGGCAACCCGAATCGCCGCGGCGACGCCAAACCTGCCGTGCGTGTCGATGGCAATCTCCACGTCGGGACCAACTGCGTCTCGGACCGCACTTACGATCGCACCAACGTGCCTGATGCCCGCCTGGTCAATGGTGTCCCTGATCGTTCCGAAAGGAGCGATCTTGATTGCACGGTAGCCCCGCGCCACCGCCTCGAGCGCACGGTCACGGTACCGGCCCGGCATGTGGGACCGTTCCCCCTGGGGAAGGAAGGGATCGGATCCAAGCGAGAAGAACATATGGTTCGCGTAGACAGGAACCACGGTACGGATTGCGCCGCCGATCAGGTCGTAGACAGGCATACCCGCCGCCTTGCCCTTGATATCCCAAAGGGCATGCTCAATCCCGCTGATCGCCGCAAGCAGCAGATTGCCACCGCGGACGTTGTGATACCGCGCATACATCCGCTGCCAAAGGTCTTGGATGCGTCGCGGATCCTCACCAACAACCCAAGAAGCCAACTGCCGAACGACAGATGCCGCCATGAACGGCTCGGTAGTGGTCGCTTCGCCGTAACCGAAGATTCCGGTATCGGTATCAACCCGCACGAAACACCAGACCCTTTCAAGCCCGGCGTCAAACAGGATCGGCTCAAGCGCGGTAATCCTCACGGTTCCACCGCACCTTTATATAGATGCGCTATTTGCTGAGGAAAATGCGGCCGACGCCAGTCCGCAGCTACAACCAACGGTGACTACACCCATCGGACCTCGGAACCATGGCACTCACTCAACCTCAAACTATCTCACCGGTTATCCCTTGCGCCCCCGCCTCGGGTGGCATACGCTGGGGCTGAGTGGAGAGACCGGCATGACCGAATCAAAACCAGCGTGGGACCGCGACCATAGCGTGTCATTCGCGTGGGCACCGGGATCCGCTGAACACCAGAGAAGTCGCCTTGCCCGACTAATCGAAGTCGCAGGCTTGACTTCCCTGGACGAGTTCAGGCGCCAAAGCGCAACTGACCCGGCATGGTTCTGGCAGCAGATGATCGAGCAAATTGGGGTCGTCTGGAAATCTCCACCTTCGCGCACCCTTGACCTATCGCGCGGGCGTGAGTTTGCCACCTTCTTTCCAGACGCGGGGTTCAACTACACCGAACAGGCGCTCGACCACTGGATCGAAAACGGGCGTGCCGACCACCCCGCCATCGTCTGGGAAGGCGAGGAAGGTTCAACGCGCACCCTCACCTATCTCCAGTTGCTCGCCGAAGTGTCAAAGGCATCGCATGGCTTGGCCGCTCTCGGGGTGCGCCGCGGGGATCGCGTTGGAATCTTCATGCCATTGATCGTCGAGTGTGCTGTCGCAATGCTTGCTTGTAGTCGGGTCGGAGCAATCTTCACTCCAATCTTCTCGGGGTTTGGCGCCTCGGCGGTTGCGACGAGGCTCAACGACTGCGACGCGACAGTGCTGATCACGGTTGACGGTGCATACCGCCGGGGCAAGGCGGTGAACCTGAAGGCTATCGCAGATGAGGCGGTTGTCCTAGCACCGTGTGTCCAAAGCGTTGTCGTTGCCCGTCGCCTGTCTGAAAGTGATCGTGGCACGACGCCGTGGGTTGAAAGTCGCGACCACTGGTGGGATGAGGTCCTTTCCGGCCAACCAGTTCACCATCAAGCCGCGCCCACTATGGCAAATGACCCGTACATGGTGATTTACACGTCTGGCACCACTGGCCAACCAAAGGGCACACGACACATCCACGCCGGGTTCCCACTCAAGTCGGCTGCCGACCAGATCGTGCTGTTCGACGTCCAGAGTGACGACCGGGTTTGCTGGTATTCCGACCCGGGATGGATGATGGCGCCGTGGCTCATCAAGGGCCCATTGTTGCTCGGCGCGACGGTGTGCCTCTACGACGGCGCTCCCGATTGGCCTGACGCAGGGCGTCTGTGGGAGTACATTGCCAAGCATCAGGTGAGCGTGTTCGGAATTGCCCCGACAGCGATCCGAAGCCTGATGCGACACGGATCGGATCCGGTTCACCGCCACGACCGGTCGTCGTTGCGCGCGCTTGGGTCGAGCGGTGAACCGTGGACGCCTGAAGCATGGTGGTGGTTCTTCGGCGAGGTCGGTCAGGGACGATGTCCCGTCATTAACTATTCCGGTGGGACTGAGATATCCGGTGGCATCGTGGGATGCACCACCATCGAACCCCAGCAGCCGTGCGGGTTCACCGGCGCCGTACCCGGAATGTCGGTAGACGTCATTGATCCTGATGGGAACCCGGTCAGGGGTGAGGTTGGTGAACTCGTCGTCACACAACCGTGGGTCGGCATGACCCAGAGTTTCTGGGGCGGACCACCACCAGGCCATCCACAACACAATCCTGCACGTCAAGCCGCCGCCGATCGTCGGTACCTGGAGACGTATTGGACCCGTCCAGACCAATCGGGGACCTGGGTACATGGAGACTGGGCGCAGATCACTCCGGACGGAAGTTGGTACATCCTTGGGCGGTCTGACGACACGATCAAGGTTGCTGGCAAGCGACTGGGACCCGCAGAAGTCGAAGCGTCGGTGCTGTCCCATCCCGATATTCTCGAGGCCGCGGCATGTGGGTTACCAGATGACTTGAAAGGCGAGATCCTCGCCGTTGTCGCGGTCCCGCGCGATTCAAGTGATGCGAATGACCCTGAACGAGCGGCCAACCTCGCGACCCAAGTCGCGGAAAACGTCGTCCGGGATCTCGGCAAGACCCTTCGCCCGAGCCCTGTCGTGATCGTCTCAGAACTTCCCAAGACCAAGTCTGGAAAGGTCATGCGTCGGGTCGTCCGCGCCGTTCTGGCGTCCGACCCGAACATGGGCGACTTGTCGGGACTGGACAACCCGTCAGCGATTGAACTTCTCAAGACCGTCGTGGCTCGCTCTCACTGAAACGGCGCCTCCGCCAAGGCCGAAATCAGCGACCGACGGAGGCACCAGACCGCAAGCACGCCCAAGCGGGGGGACATGTGGCCCCGACCCGTCAATCTGCCGAAGGGGGCCAAGACACCGCGGCCTTCGCTTCGTTACTCGGGCCACTATCTGCCCATGAGTTGGAGATCAACGGATCTCTGACCAAGTTATGTCAGGAAAGGCTTCAGGCAGGCACTTGGGGCGTTAGCCGAGTTCCTGATCCTGGCTAAGTTCCGCCTCCCAAGACCGACCCGTGGCTTGGGCCGCCCAATCAGCAAACTGGGCTGTTCGCATGATGGACAGGAATGCGGGACGCCAGTACTCGAAGTCGCCGTTGTCTTCGGCCTCCGCAGATATCGTGAACTGGATGTCCTTCAGGTACATCACCCTAAGCCACCGTCTCCACGTCAATCCCGCGCCGTCCCCGACAGGATCGGCAACATATGAGTGCTCGAGCTCCAAATCGACCATCGCCCCAACTGAGTCGGCGATTGATCGCTCGATTTGCGCGGAAGCGATGGATCGGACCCCTGCCTCAAGCCCCTCCCTCAAGATGGTGGCGTCATCGGGTTCCACGTTCGTCGGCAACCGCCGAGCTTCCACGGATACAACTGCACGACACGGCGCGAACGGCGGAGGCGTCAACTGGATCGGCACCCCGCCGGTTGCATTCCATTCGCGCGGATACAACAGTGACACATGGTGGTCAAGATCGCGCCACGCAAGGAACCCCGTAAATGAGGGGCGAGGAACGTCGCTAACGGACGGCAGACTTCGATCTGGCATTGGCCGAGTGTACGGGAGAGAAGCGGGACTTCAATATGAACCCAACGATGCGGGAACAAATCCAATTCGATCAGGGTTTGCAAGCCAGTTTGCAAATCGGTATCTTGCGTTCCGAACCTGAGACTTAGAGTCGAACCCGACTTGAGACTCGATTGTGGTCCGGGTGCGTGGGGACGCACCCAAAGTTTTGGAGGGGTTGCGATGCTCGTAAACGGCTCAGGCTTGAAGGAATCTGTGAAGGGCGGGAGTCGCCGTGACTTCCTCCGGAAGATGGCTTTTGGGGTGGCAGCCGCCACCGGCGCAAGCTCATTGCAGACCAGCGCTACCGCGTTTGCTTCCTCGGACGCACATGGTGGAAGCCAGGGTTCTTCCCTGACTGGTTCCTTCCAGGGAGCATTCAAGGAAGCGCCGATGCTCGCCGACTTGGTCAAGGCCGGCAAGCTTCCATCTGTTGATCAGCGCATACCGTCAAATCCACGCGTCATCAAGCCACTGGAAGCGGTAGGCAAGTACGGTGGAACCTGGCACCGCGCGTACCGGGGACCGTCCGACCGGGTCGGACCATCCAAGTTGGTCGAGGAAATGCTGATCGACTGGGATGCTCCCGACACCAAGACCATCGGCCTTGTTGCCAACTTGGTTGAGAAGTGGGAACAGAACGCCGACGCATCAGAGTACGTCTTCACCTTGCGGCAGGGCCTGAAGTGGTCCGACGGGGCGCCGGTCACTACTGACGACGTGATGTTCTGGTACGAAGACATCAACCAGAACAAGGACATCCGTCCCAACGCCGACCCCCTGATCAGGCAGAAGGTTGGAGCCGAGTACAAGCTCGCGACCATCGTCGCGGTTGATGCGACGACGTTCAAGGTGACGTACGCCGCCCCGAACCCGCTCCTCCCGATCGCGATCGCGAAGACAGGTGGGTTCCCGAACCCTCCCGCATTCCTTGCACCATCGCATTACCTCAAGAAGTTTCACCCGAAGTACGCGAGCGTTGACGACCTCACCAAGATCGCGACTGAGAAGAACCTTCCGGCATGGCAAGCCCTCTGGGGTGATGCCGGAAACATGGAAGGCGCGATCGCTTTCTGGTTCAAGAACCCAGAACTGCCGACACTCCTGCCTTGGCGGGTTACCGTCCCGGCACCTGCCGATCCGTGCGTTCTCGAACGGAACCCGTTCTACTGGCAGGTTGATACTGAAGGAAACCAGCTTCCCTACATTGACAAGATTGAGCACGCGTTCTTCGAAAGTCTCGATGTCGTTAACCTCTGGGTCGCGCAGGGCAAGATCGACATGCAGATGCGTCACATCTCTGCAGGATCGTACGTCTTCCTGAAAGAGAATGAGGCCAAGGGCAAGTACCGCGTCCTCAACTGGCGCTCAGCAAGCACGCAGGCATACTTCCCCAACCAGAATTGCCCCGACCCGGTCTTGGCGAAACTGTTCGCCACTCCCGAGTTCCGCCAAGCAATGAACATCTCCATCAACCGGGATGAAATCGCCGAGATCGTCTACAACGGCCTCGGGGTCGGACGCCAGGCCAGCCCGGTAACCGGTTC
>DDYL01000018.1:31655-41272 GCA_002347925.1 Chloroflexi bacterium UBA2235
AATGACCTTCTGGACAAGCTTGGCCTCACCAAAGGCTCGGACGGGATCCGCAAGCGTCCGGACGGCAAGGCCCTGGAAGTAGTCGTCGAACACATCTCACCGACCGGTTCTCCTGAGAATGATCAACACGAGTTGGTCAAGGGCTATTGGGAAGCGATCGGAATCCGGGCAACCATGAAAGCCGTCGAGCGGTCACTCTACGAAGAGCATTGCCGCACCGGCGAGATCGAAATCGGCAACTGGGGCTTTGACCGGTCTTCAGTGGTCAAGGCAGATCCAGGGCGCTGGCTCGGAACAATCACCGACGGACCATGGGCGCCAACGTACGGTAACTGGTACGCGAAAGCTCCGTTCAAGCAGGAAGAACCACCCGCAGACCACCCGATCCGCAAGATCTGGGACCTGTGGGATCGAGTGCAGGTCGAGCCCGACGAAGCCCGTCGAAATGCCCTGTTCCAGGAACTGCTTGGTGTTCACAAGGCAGCACCGATGGTCATCGGAGTTGTCGGCGAAATCGTCGCGCCGCAGATTGCGTCGAATGCCTTCGGCAACACCATCGCTGGCTACATTGCCGACGACACTCTCCGTGACTACGGCCTAATCAGCCCGCAACAGTTCTACCTCGGGCGCGCTTAACCGCGAAAGTACCGCTTCCGGCCTGTGGGAGGATGAATGTCGTGAACGGCATTCATCCTCAGGTCAATCGTGTGTCACCTAACTTCCCCGGTGAAACCCCCGCCGTCGCGAGGCACCAATGCTTGCGTACACGCTAAAGCGTCTTCTGCTGTCCATTCCCACGTTGTTCGTGATTTCCCTCCTTTCATTCGTGTTGATCCAGTTGCCGCCAGGAGACTTCCTGTCGACATACGCGGCAACACTGGCGTCCATGGGGGAGCAAGTCAGCGGGGATACGTTGGCTTTGCTCCGAGAGGCCTACGGTCTTGATCAGCCGATGTACATCCAGTACCTCAAATGGATCGGCGGGATCGTCCTCCGAGGTGATTTCGGACTTAGCTTGGAGTGGCGTCAGCCTGTTGCTTCGCTGATTTGGGAGCGGATGGGCTTGACCATCGCCCTCACGCTGTCAACGCTGGTCTTCACGTGGTTGCTCGCAATCCCAATCGGGATCTATTCGGCAACGAACCAGTACAGCCTGCTTGACTATGTGTTCACGACCATCGGGTTCATCGGACTTGGCGTTCCCGGGTTCATGCTCGCCCTCGTGGTTATGTGGGTCTCTTTCTCGTACTTCGGTGCCGACGTAGGTGGCCTTTTCTCAGATGGCTACAAGAACGCGCCATGGTCATTCGGACGCGTAATTGATCTGCTATCACATCTCTGGATACCGATGGCGATCCTGGGTATGGAAGGTTCTGCCGGTCTCATCCGGACCATGAGGGCGAATGTCCTTGACGAACTCCATAAGCCTTACGTCACCGCCGCCCGTGCCCGGGGCCTTGACGAGACGGTGCTCACCTACGAGTACCCAGTTCAGGTCGCGTTGAACCCGTTCATCTCGACACTCGGATGGGCGCTGCCCGGTTTGGTGAACGGTGGCACGATCATTTCCGTGACCCTGAGCTTGCCGACGGCGGGTCCGTTGCTTCTCCGAGCGCTTCAGTCACAGGACATGTACCTGGCTGGAGCCTTCATCCTACTTCTGGGAAGCCTGACAATCTTTGGCACGCTCATGTCTGACCTCCTCCTTGCGTGGATTGACCCTCGCATCCGCTTGGACCAGTAGGAACGATCGGTGACATCGACCGCCTCCTCAATGCCGCCTCCGGCTTCAGCGCTTCCGGATCCACGAGCCCCGCTGCCAATCGCAACTCCTCGGACCGAGGAGAGCAAGGTGTTGGTGGCTTCCCAGTGGAAACTGATGTTCTGGAGGTTTCGCCGCCACAAGCTCGCAATGATTTGCACAGTGGTAGTCCTTTTCTTCTACGTAGTTGCCCTGTTTGCCGAAGTGATCGCACCGCTCGACCCGAACAAGGTCTACAACCTCTATCGATATGCGCCACCCCAGCCAATCAGTTTCCAAGACAAAGAAGGCGGGGTTTCAATTCGACCGTATGTCCTCGGAATGAAAAGTTCCCGGGATGCCAACACGCTTCGTATCACGTATCTTCCTGACCCGACCAAGCGGTTCCCGGTGAACTTCTTCGTCAAAGGCGAGAAATACAAGTTCTGGGGCATCTGGGAATCGGATGTCCATCTACTGGGGCTTGCGCCTGACGCGCCAGCAAATACTCCGTTCTTCTTGCTGGGAACTGACCGGCTTGGAAGAGACATGTTTTCGCGGATTGTCTACGGGGCGCGAATCTCTCTTTCAATTGGCCTAGTCGGAGTCCTGCTCAGCCTAGTTTTCGGGATCCTCCTGGGAGGAATTTCTGGGTACTACGGTGGGTGGCTCGACGCCGTGATCCAGCGCATCATCGAGTTCATCCGATCCCTTCCGACCATCCCGGTATGGATGGCCTTGGGAGCCGCGATGCCTCCGAAGTGGCCACCCGAATATGTCTACTTCGGGATCACGATCATCCTCTCGCTCCTTGGCTGGACAGGCCTTGCCCGGGTCGTCCGTGGCCGGTTCCTTGCCCTGCGTGAAGAAGACTTCGTCCTGGCAGCACGTCTCACGAACTGCTCTGAAAGCCGGATCATCTTCAGGCACATGGTTCCGAGCTTTGCAAGCCACATCATTGCGAGCATTACCTTGGCCGTGCCGGGAATGATCATGTCCGAGACNNGTCCTGCTTCAGGAAGCCCAGAACATCCAGACCGTTGCACTGTTCCCGTGGCTTCTGATCCCTGGCGCCGCTGTGATCCTGATCGTTCTTGCATTCAGCTTCGTTGGTGATGGGTTGCGCGATGCCGCTGACCCATATGGACGATGAACGTGCGCACTCCACCGCAAATTGCCATCGACATCCCGCATCCGGTCCTTCGTGAGCAGGAAGCGAACGCCAAATGAAGACTTCGACTGATGCCGTCCGGGTCGGCACGCCCAGTGCGCCGCGCGACATGGACACGCCGGTCGTGCTAGATGTGAACGACCTTCGCACCCACTTCACCATGCCCGGTGGAACCGTCCGCGCGGTCGATGGCGTGAGTTACCGACTGCACCGCGGGCGGACGCTTGGGATCGTGGGTGAAAGCGGGTGTGGAAAGTCCGTGACTGCCCAGTCAATCCTTGGCATCGTGCCCCGTCCGGGGAAGGTAGTCAGCGGAAGCATGGTGCTCACCCGTTCGGACGGATCTAGCTTGGAACTTGCGGGGCTGGACCCAAAAGGCAAGGTGATCCGGAGCGTTCGAGGGAACGAAATCGCGTACATCTTTCAGGAACCGATGTCAGCTCTGAGCCCAATCCACACCATTGGGCACCAGATCACTGAAGTTATCCGACTTCATACAGGGGCGAACCGTGACCAAGCGCGGGAGCGTGCCGAGACGGTCATGCGTCAGGTTGGCCTTCCTCGGCCAGATGAGGTCCTGGGCAGGTATCCGCACCAGCTATCCGGGGGCATGCGCCAACGTGCGGTTATCGGAATTGCGCTTGCATGCAGCCCGAGCATCCTGATCGCAGATGAGCCCACAACCGCCCTCGACGTGACCACGGAAGCGGTCATTCTCGACTTGGTCCGCAGTCTGCAGGACACAACGGGCATGGCAATCCAGTTCATTACGCATAACCTCGGAGTGATCGCTGAAATCGCGGATGAGGTCGTGGTGATGTACATGGGGAGGCAAGTGGAACGTGCGTCGGTGACCGACCTATTCCTGCGCCCCCAACACCCGTACACGCAGGCACTCCTTCGCAGCATGCCCCGCCTCGGGAAGCGCGCGCAAGCACGACTGGAAGCCATTGAAGGCATGGTTCCGGATCCGTTCAGTGTGCCCGCCGGTTGCGCCTTTCACACGCGGTGCCGGCATTACGTTCCAGTGCGCTGTGATCAACCTGAGTACCTTGAAGTCGCCCCAGGTCATTGGGTCCGATGCAGCCGTGCCGGAGAGGTAGCCTGATGACGACGAACATTCCAGTCCAGTCTGGCACTGCTCCCGCCGGGGCGGTGGATGGCGACCTGCTTGTAGTGCGCGACCTCGTCAAGCACTTCCCAATCAGGAAAGGCTTCTGGTCGAAGATCGTTGGCCAGGTCAGGGCGGTTGACGGTGTGTCGTTCAACGTTCGTCAAGGAGAGACGCTAGGGCTAGTGGGAGAGTCGGGTTGCGGTAAGACCACCACCAGCCGAATGGTGATGCGCGCCTATCAGCCGACCGGGGGCACCATCTACTTCCGTGACCGCACCCAAGGGTGGCTCGATATCCCCACCGCGTCCGCGAACCAGGTGAGCGGGATCCGTCGCAACCTGCAGATGATCTTCCAGGATCCCTACAGTTCCCTGAACCCACGCATGACCCTCCTAGACATCATTGGCGAGCCCTTGATGGTGAATGGAGTTGCCAAGGGCAGCGAATTGCAGGATCGGGTCGCAGAGTTGCTGCGTCTGGTCGGCCTTCACCCCGAGTACATGGCGCGGTATCCCCATGCCTTCTCCGGTGGACAACGTCAGCGTGTCGGCATCGCGAGAGCCATCGCACTCGAACCTCAACTCGTTGTCTGTGACGAGCCGGTATCAGCGCTTGATGTCAGCATTCAAGCGCAGACACTAAATCTCCTTGAAGACCTGCAGGCTCGTTTGGGTCTGACATACATCTTCGTCGCGCATGACCTTTCAGTTGTGCAACACGTCAGTACCCGCGTCGCCGTAATGTACGTGGGTCGGATCGTGGAGTGCGCGCCAACTGAGGATCTCTTCTTTTCGCCGAAACACCCGTATACGGAGGCGCTGCTGTCGGCCGTGCCAACGCCCGATCCCACCAGGCGCGGGTCACGAATCTTCCTGGCAGGCGAGGTTCCCGACGCATCGAACCCGCCCCCCGGCTGTCACTTTCATCCGCGGTGCCGGTATGCCGCCGACATTTGCCGGACGACCGTGCCTCCGCTGACCGAGATTGCACCCGGTCATACCGTGGCATGCCATATGTCAGACCAACTCTCCCTTACGGGCGTCCACGCCTAAACGTGAAGGCGGCGGGTCTTCGGCTCGTTCCGCGCGTCATTGTTGGTTGCCGGCCGTTCTGATGACGTTATGTCACTCCCAACAGACGCAAACCACTTTGGACTGTATGACGACGTGTCGGTCTCTCTCGATGCAGACCTCGAGCGGATTGAGCGCGAACTTGAAGCGTGCCGCTCGGGTTTAGCCGCACTGCAGTCCGCCCTCGCGGACGCGCGGCGGGACTCAGACGGATTGGCAACCGTCACCGCCGTGTTCAATGCAATGCGAACCGGTGGTGGAACGTCCGTCACCGCGATGCAAGTCTTGCCTCGCCTCTTGGACGCGCCGGCCCGCCCGTTTGGTGACGACTAGAGTTTTCGGTGCTTGCCGGAGGCCAATCGCTTGATCGCTTCGAATAGCTCGGTAGGCAGTGCTGGTGTGCCGACTTGCACTGCCTCGACGACGTTCGCAATCTCTTCAGGGGATGATGCTCCGCTGAGGACAACGCTGACCTCCGGAGGCATGAGGGCAAATCGCAATGCGGCGGTTGCAATCCCTCCGGGGTAGTCGCTCAACAGGGTTTCCAGTTCTTCGAGATGTCGACGGTCGTCGCCATCCAGATGAGCTACCAGCTGATCCCTTGCCGAACCAAAGAGACCGAGGCGCAGTGGACTTCCAACGATGATACCCATGTCTCGGGAATGTGCCTCTTGAAAGAGTTCCAGAGCAGATTGTTCGAAGAGGTCGAACCGCTGAAACACCAGAAGCGTGTCGAATTGATTCGACAGTACGCATTCCCTAAGGAATGTCAGGTCGCGTCCGTTGATCCCGAAGTGACGGCACCATCCCCGCTCACGCACCTCTCGTAAGCCGTCGAGTGTGCCCCCGGTCCCAAACATTGCGTCCATAGTAGGTTCCGCCGGTGTGTGGACCTGAATGAGGTCGACACTTGACCGACGGAGTTGGCGTAGGCTCGCCTCGACGCTGGCAACTACAGCGCCGCGAGACCAGTCGAAATCGGCCGGCACATGACCGAATTTCGTACCGAGGACAAACGGGGCGGCATGCCCCTCAAGCGCCTCGCCAAAAAGCGCTTCTGAACGACCCCCGATGTAGCATTCCGCCGTATCTAGGAAGGTGATTCCGAGGTCGAGAGCGTGTCGGATCGTGGCAACCCCATGCGCGAATGGCAACTCACCGGCTCGCCCAAGAAGCCAGGCGCCACCGAGCCCGATTTCGGATATCTGCAGACCGGTTCTTCCTAGCCTCCGGCGTCGAACGCCGACGTCAGGTCTGGGATCACTGATCACTTCGGACATGAAAATACCCTCCCGGCATCTGATCGCCATTGTAGGCGCGATTATCCACGGCCGCCCTGCGTCGATAAACGGTGCTGTCGGGCACAATCACCCTTACTGGGACAGGTCTGATGGGGCATGCGGAACCGGCTGGGTGGCTGACCAGTGAAGAAGGGGAATAAAGTGCGTAGGAACCATGCACTCGCAAAACTTCGGGCCGGAAAAGTCATCACGGGTCCAAACCTTGTCTATGATTCTCCGTCACTTGCCGAGCACGTAGCCCATCTCGGGTTCGACTTCGTGTGGATTGATTGGCAACACGGTCAGTGGAGTGAGCACACTCTGAATGATGCCCTTGCCCGCTACCTCACGGTTGCCAGTGCTCCGATAGTCCGCGTCAAGGGAAATGAACCCGGCACCATCAACCGGGTCCTCGACATGGGCGCGATGGGGGTCATCGTGCCGTATGTGCAAGATGCTGACCAGGCACGAGCCGCGGTTCGGGCAACCTACTATCCACCAGTTGGAATCCGTTCAGGTGGAGGTGTGCGACTCGGACTCATCGGCGATGGCGCCGCAGACTACTTCGCTCATGCAAACGATGAGATTTTCCTATGTGTCATGGTTGAGACCGAACTCGCAATCAGCAATATCGAGGAGATCATGCGTGTTCCGGGGATTGACGTGGTACTCATCGGTCCTGGTGACCTGATGATCGACATCAAGGCGAATGGGGGTGACGAAGCCCGCCATGCGGAGCTTGTCCAACGCGTCGTGGACGCATCCCGCGCCACCGGGACAGCGTGCGGGTACGTGTGCGGAACCGCCGAAGATGCGATCCGACGCCACGAACAAGGGTTCCACTTCATCAACTACTCGTCAGACTACGGTGCGGTCCAATCGAACCTCTCTGCGTCACTCGCTCTCTTCAAGTCCTGGGACCACTGACCGGCAATACGAGCCCATCCCGGCGCGTCGGCAGTCAATCGCGCAGGGATGGGCTCGTTCCGGCATGGAGCCAATCCTCCCCAGTAGGCAGGGAGCACCTGGATGCCCAACTCATTTCCGGAACCGGTACGTCTCGGGGTCGTCGGTGCCGGACGGATTGCTCAGGTCGCCCATCTCCCAGCGATCATGCATGCGAGTTCGGTTGATCTCATCGGCGTTTACGATCCATCAGCCTTCCTTCGAGATGGCGTGGCGCGCCTTTACGAATCCACCTCGTTCCCGTCACTCAATGCACTTCTCGCTGATCCCCGCATTGAAGGTGTCGTTATTGCCGCCCCGGACAGGGTCCATGCATCGGCAACACTAGAATGCCTTCGTGCTGGCAAGCATGTCCTCGTTGAAAAGCCCATTGCGACGTCCGTTGCAGACGCCGGAACCGTCGTGAATGCCATGCGCGACACCGGTCTTGTTGTCCAGGTCGGCGCGATGAAGCGACATGACCCTGGGGTGCGGTTCGCTGCCCGCGCCACGCGTGAAAGGATCGGGAGGATCATTTCAGCGACGTTCTGGTACCGGGTAATGGGATCGCTGCGGCCATCGACTGAGGCGACGTACTTCCCGCGAATGCTGGTAGATCCCGCAGTCCGATCTACCGAGAATGCGCATCGAGCAAACCGCGAGACGTACCTTCTCGCTACCCACGGCGCGCACATTTTCGACACCCTTCGAAATTTCTGTGGCACCCCCTCCTCAGTCATGGCCCGTCATGCTCAAGTCAATCTTGACCATGTTTGGCACGGAATGGCGACCCTCGACCAGAGCGGCCTCGCCCACTTCGAGATAGTCGTTGATGCGCATGCTGAGTGGTCAGAGGGGCTGAATATCTTCGGTGAACATGGATCCGTAACCGTCCGAACCCCGTTCCCGGTCACCTTGCAAGCGAGCTACGTCGAGGTTTTTGACGAAGCCACCGGGATTGCAGAGAGGCCAGTCTTTGGCGATACAAACCCGTATAAATTGCAATTAGACGCGTTCGCACACTCAGTGCGAACCGGTGCACCCACCGCACCGGATGCCGTTGACGGGTTGGAGGCTGTCAGGCTTATTGAAGCAACCAAGTTGTCAACCGACGCAGGTGGGTCGTGGATCAAGATGCAGTAGCTGCGTTCGCTCTCCGAAGTTGATCAACGTTACGGGTCAGCGTCACCACGCACGCCCATCGTGCGACGGCACAGATTGGCGCGCTTTCGGCCTCAGAGTTCCGTCGGCGGATCGATTAAGGCGTCGCCCGGTTAGCGCATTCTCACCCCCCGACGGTTCTGTTTGCGGTGTCGCGCATTGCCGGCGCCCAACGGGTAACGGGGAAGATGCGTTTCAGGATCTCGTGATCCCGGGGCTATCCTGGTCCTCCGAATGACTTTGCCCCCTCCTCATCGGACGTGGCGGAGGCCAAACCCGAGCGTGCCCACCCCGTTTCAAAGACATGGGTCTCGGGTCATGCAAAAAGTGTGAGCTGCTGCTGACTTTGAGAGGATTATCCGAGGATCGTCATTTCCCACCCACGAACCGAGCGTGTAACCGGCGCATAATTCGGCAATGGCGAGGCACCGCGCGTTGCCTGCAAGCCGCCGGATGATCGGTTTTTGCAGCGCCGGGGCGTACCTACCGCATGGAATTACGCGGTGAGGCGTGCATCAGCACGGTCTCTCTCGGAGTAACCGACGAAGGTTCCATAAGTGCGGGCTTCGCAGAGGTCGTCCGCTAGGTCGGACGCATCGACGTGCGAGGCAACGATGCGGGATATGGTTCGCATGGCGCCATCCAAGACATTCCAATGAATATGGGGCGTCGGCAATCCGAAGTAAACGGAGTTGGTGCTGAGGGGATGGCACGACTGGTCATGCCGTGAATGCGCGAGCGACGCTCAGGCGCGATTGTCCACATCTCTTCAATCAGCATCCGCATGGCTGGACCCCGGCACACGTGGGATCACTGCACTGAGGTCGCGCTCGAAGCCGTGAGCGACAGGTTGCGGGTGAAAGTCAAACCATTCGGCATCGATGTGTTTGTCATTGAACCCGGTTCAATCCAGACCGAATATGCTGAAGTCGCGGTCGGCGCGCGCCGTGCGGAGTCCGGGTTCGGACCCTACAGATCTCTCGCGAAGGCAATCATCAAGTAAATGGCAGATGAAGACTTGGAGGGACGCCAGTCGCCACCCACGGGCAATTGCCGACGCAGTTCATCGGGCAATGATCGCGCGGTATCCCAACCCACGATACATTGCCGGTTTCATAACGACATTGCTGCTGTT
>DDYL01000018.1:41321-43125 GCA_002347925.1 Chloroflexi bacterium UBA2235
CCCCGAACGCCTGAGGCGCGCGACCTCTAAGGACGCGCGCCTCTGATCACACCCCACATGATCGGCACGCCGGCAATGACATGCATGGCCAATAGCACGGCCACGGTAACCGTCGTGGCGCCCTGCATGGTTAGCGGCCCTGCGAGGGACACCACCAGGAAGGCGCCAGATACCTGCAAGAACCTTGAAGTGGGATTGGACGTAAGCCGCTCCAACGCTGCATACACCAACCCTGCAATCGCACCCGGAACAACCGAGCTTCCAAAACTCAGGAAGACAGGGATTGCCATGAACCCCATTCCTCCGTCACCGGCCATTGGGTCACCAAGTCCAAGGAGAGCGAAAACATGAAGCAGCACGTTTAGAACCCCGCCGATCGCCCCACCAATCAATCCCCACAACACCAAAGATCCTATGCTTGAATGACGTTCCATCTTCCGGCCAACTCCTCTCCTTTGGCGTGGCGACGCACTGTTGCAACAAGGTTCACACAGAATTGCTTGCAGACCTCGACGTTCGCCCAAGGCAATACTACCCTAAAAGCAGTCTCTATGGAATAGACAGTGAACCAGATTTTGGCAACGGTCTCATGTGTTTCGCAGCAATCCTCGCTTCGCGATACCATCGCGCGGGGGCAACTGAAATATGAGTTCAGCCGAGCACGACACCTCGCGTTCACGCGTCTCATTCGGGATCACCAATGGGTGGGACACCGTCTCGCTGGAGAATGACCGCATCCGCGTGGTGGTTCTTCCGGGCAAGGGAGCGGAAATCCTTTCAATCGAGGACCTGTCGAGCGGGTCTCCGGTCAATGTCCTGTGGAAGGCTCCATGGGCACTTCGACCACAAGGGCTGAGTTCATCCACGTCCGGCGGTTCCCAGGGTGTCTGGATGGATCACTATGTCGGCGGTTGGCAAGTGCTCTTTCCGAACGCCGGCGACCCGTGCACATACATGGGCGCAGAACTAAGTTTCCACGGTGAAGCATCCCTCGCACCTTGGGAATGCTCCATCGTCGAAACCACAAACGGGCCAGGCGCTGACCTATCGGCGGATCTGATGAGGTCGCCGTTCAGGATCTCACGTCACATGTCGGTTGACGCGGTTGCTCCGGTTCTTCGTTTCACCGAAACGATCACGAACACTGGAAACGAGCGCATGCCGTACATGTGGGGGCACCACCCAGCGTACGGAGCACCATTCCTTTGTGGAGGTGCCCGATTGACCATTCCGGCAAAGACGTACTTGGCGGACGTGGCAAACGCGCCCGGTCGAACCAGGATTGCGCCGAACGCACGCGGAACGTGGCCACACGCGATTGCCTCGGACGGTGGCACCGTCGATGTAAGCACCATTCCGGGCCCGGGTGCCGGCTACGCCAACATGGGCTATGCATTGGACTTATCAAATGGTTGGTATGCCCTCGAAAGCCCAGCGACTGGCATCGGCGTTGCCGTAACGTGGCCACTCGAGGTCATGCCATCCGTGTGGGTTTGGCAGGAGTTCAACGGCGGTCAGGGGTATCCGTGGTACGGGCGTTCGTACGTGATGGGCGTGGAACCACACTCCTCGTGGCCGGGACATGGCCTGCTTGGTGCAATCGAAGCAGGAACCGCCCGGTGGTTGGAATCAGGTGCGTCTGAGACGGTTGACTTCACCTTCACGATCTTTGTCCTGCCACCACATGGCCTGGGACACGTCACAAATGTGACACCTGCCGGGACGGTCGAGTTCGAGTAGCAAGAGCGAAGCAACGCCAACGATCCTTCAGCCATTGTCGCCAAAGTACAACGATGGTCAACCC
>DDYL01000095.1 GCA_002347925.1 Chloroflexi bacterium UBA2235
GGCGGACCAGAGGTACGCTCCCTTGATCCGCGCGCCACTAAGGTTCGCACCAGAGAAGTTCGCGCTCGTTGCGGTCGCGTCGGAGAGTTCGGCTCCAGAGAGGTTCGCTCCGCTGAGATTCGCGCCTGAGAGATTGACGTCGAAGAGGTCACCCTGAGCCAGGTTTGATCCGGCAAGGTTTGCCCCGGACATGTCGGTGCTTGCAAAGCTCCGGGTGCGCAGATCCTGGCCCGCAAGGTTCTCCGGCATCNNGCACGCACGCAAGACATCGACTGGTGACAGACCAGGGTCATTCGCGCGCCCTGAGGACTGCGATCGCCCGCCTCGTCAGAATGAATAAATGACGTGATGGTTCTTAGCATTCTTGCCATGCACCCCATGGTGAGTGAGGAAGGACAAATCACCGGTTCGTCTCTCTATGAGTTTTCGTACACTTCCGCGGCCATGGCGGCGCTCGTCAAGGCCCCGCAGGGCAGAATCGCCGTTGCGACCAAGCCGTTCTCGACCGCACTTGGAGGTCAAGTGCTAGCTTCCAGTTACGAATTCTGAGCCATCGACGTCGCCCTCATCGTCGAAATGCCGAAAGACGTATCGATGGCAGCTTTCGTGAATCTGGTCAACGCTGGTGGTTCGCTCATTCACGGAAAGACCACANNGGAGAATTGAAGTCATGAGCATCCTCGGCGAAACGGAGTTCATCGGCACCTCGGTACTGACCGAGCAGAACAAGGCTGTAATCCGCAATGAGTTCCTGCCGGCACACAAGGCCAGCGGAGCAATCCACACCTTTTACTTCCAGACGTCGCACACTTCCTACACTGTCGTCGGGCTCTGGAAAGACACCGAAACTCGCGACGCCGGTCTGAAAAGCCTCGCCCCAGTTTTCGAGCACGCCGCGAGCATGGGTTTCCATCGAAGCCACTCGGTTGTAGGTGAGAACTTCTGCCGGTTCGGGTCCGGGCCTTCCCATGATGGATACGTGACCGCATGGGAATATGAGCTTCGTTCCGACCCAGCTGATGTAGCAGCCTGGAGAGAATCGACTGTCGAAGGGCATAACACGATTTGGGCAGGCCTCTTCAAGTGGCTAGGTGCAAGCCGCGCGTACTTCCATTGGACTGGCGAACATACGTGGTCGGCGGTCGTGGTTTGGCCCGACCAGTCGACCCTTGAGATGGCCGGACCGGTGATTGCTGCGGTCAAGGCCCGTTTCTCAGGGCTCAAGTGGAAGAAAATCGAAGGCGATGTGATCTGCGGGCACTGATGGGGGTTGTGGTTTGCGAAACAGTCTTGATCTGACACGGTGACCACAGACAACGTGTCCGGGGCCCCGAGGCTTCTGCTGCTTGGATCGAGCGGGTGTAGCCTCGGGAATCTTTGCTTCCAAGCGCCTGAGCCCTCAGCGCTGACCGCAGTCCCCGCTACGCGAGATTGTCCCAGCAGAGCCTCGCCAAGGTCCCGATCAGCTTTGACGTCGCGCCGGGGGCAGCCCGGCCGTCAGGTAGGACCGCGGGCACATCCGAGGTGTAGACCGCAAGGATGAACCGGGGCATATCGCCCCGGTACACGATGCCAACGTCGTTGTAGGTGGTTCCGCTCGTCCCGGTCTTGTGGGCTACCCGGGTGTCACCCGGCAAGAGGAACGGCAGGCGCGCTCGCAATCTCTGTCGCGACAACATCTCCAGGGCCAACTCCGCGAGGGCCGGTGTCACGCCTATCGACGCAGAAAAACCAGCGTCAGTCGATGCTCGCAGGATCACGTGCAGAAGTCTGGCCATGTCATTCGGGGTTGTCTCGTTCACCGTTCCCCTCGCATCGGACATCACGGCGGTTCCCGAAGCAAGCTTCGACATGAGGGTGTACTGCGGGATGCCTTCACGATGCACCGTTCCCGTCATCCCGACCGACTGGCTGAACCGGTTGATCGCATCAAGCCCCAGCCGGTCACATACGATCCCCGTGCAGGCGTTGTCGCTCACGATGATCATCATTAGTAGGACATCGTGCATCGTGATCGTGAAACCAGGTCGGAAGAACTGGAAGACTCCGCTGTCGCTGATTTGCCACCTTTCATCAATCGTGACAGGTTCCTCAAGCGAGAGTTCGCCACGATTGACTGCCTGCATCGCTGTCATGAGGATGGCAACCTTGCGCGTACTCGCCGCCGGAACCACCAAGTCGCCAAAGCGGTTCGCCGTCTCGCCCGTGACGAGGTCATGAAACGACCAACCCGTTTTGAAGGGATATAGGTCACACTCCCGGTTCAGAAGGCCGCAGATCATGTCTGTCGTTGTCATCGGGACAGCGTAGCCCATTGGCGAAACTCGGGAGTTTGCCCCGATGCCACTCGTGCTTGCAGGGGGCTATGGTCAGGCCATGAGCAAGCCTCAGCGTCATCGCCACCGCGAACCCGCTAAGCAACATGCGAGTATCGCAACACATCGTGAAGGACTGGTTACTATCCTCGGCAACCTTGCTTCGGGGGCGTCCAAGGTTGTCGGTGAGGACTTACGGGTGGCGACCGTTGCTGCCTTGACGCAGATCATCACCGACCTGCGCCGTGATGCAACTAATTTGGACCCGGCCGGCGCGGTCGGGGACGTCGTGACAGACTTGCTTATCGCTGCCGACATGGCGGTGGGATCAACTATTTACGATGTGTCGTTGGTTATTCGCCGGGCAGTAGATTCGCTCGATATCCTTCTTGAAGTCACCACGGAAGACGGTGTTCCGCCCCTGGCCTGATTTTTCGTCGCGTCGTGACACTGATTAGATGAACACCTGCTGTCGCGCGCGGTACTTTTTGGCATTCGTCAGCATTGCACTGACCTCGGTCGCCTCATGCACGTACCCGCCCGCTGAGACATCGCCGACGACAGCTGCTACCGTGGTTCCGACGATGTTCACATTGGTCACACCGACCCCTGAACCACCCGACCTCAGTCAGATGCGTCTTGCAACCGTGGAGGCGGCAGCAAACGAAGCCCGGGTCTCGCCCGGCTACGTGTGGACGCAAACGTGCGAGCGGTTCAGGAGCTCCCAGTCTGGATGCCAGACCGGTCGTTGACCACATCGAAAATACTTCCTTGCTCGGGGTCACACGCGGGCAGGCGTGAATCTCTGGATCCGGCTGTTCCCAAACTCGGTGACATACACCGCACCACCTGGATCAATGGCGATGCCACGCGGATACGTGAACTCGCCCACTCCCTTACCGGGGCGCATCCCGGTCGCGCTGAATTGCGCCAGGGGGCGACCCTCGGAGGAAAGCACCTGCACGCGGCAATTCGAGTATTCGGTCACCCAGATCCTCCCGTCCGGATCGATCGCGATCCCGTTGGGATTGCCGAATTCGCCGGCAAGGGTTCCCTTCCTTCCCCACTGCGACATCGGTGCGCCGGCCCCGGAGATGCGTTGGATCCGGTCGTTGCCCCAGTCTGCAATCACCAAGGACCCCGATGGCTCTATCGCGAAACCTACGGGCCAGTTGAACTCGCCTGGTCCAGCGCCGCCCCGGCCATTCGTCGCACCCCACGACGCGATCGGATCGCCGCTTGCGCCGAGCTTTTGCACCCGGTTGTTCCCGTACTCACCGACGTACACGTTCCCCGATAGATCGAGCGCAAGCGCCTCAGGGGCAAGGAATTGTCCGGGGTCCTTGCCTGCCTTTCCCCACATTGCGATCAGGTCGCCGGTCGGCGAGAAGATTTGAAGTCGATTGTTGCCTCGGTCGGCAACGAAAACGCGACCGTCTGCACCGATTGCGACTCCATATGGGTTCACGAACTCG
>DDYL01000106.1:0-779 GCA_002347925.1 Chloroflexi bacterium UBA2235
GCCCGCGACGGCGTGGGGCGACGTCCGTGACCTGACCGGCCTGACGACCGTGCGTGACCTCATCGCGATCCTTGCCAACGCGAGCGTCGTCGTGACTGGCGACAGCGGGCCGCTGCACGTCGCGGTCGCCGGCGAGGTACGCGAACTCACCACGGAGCGCCGTTCGGTCGACTATCTGGTTTGAGCGCGTCGTTACAGGCAGGCCGGATCGACGTCGAGCACGCTNNCGGGTCACCGGTCGTGGCAATCCACGGACCGACCGATCCCGCCGTCTGTGGGCCGATCGTCACCACACCGGATCGCGCAATCATCCTTGGTGCGACACTCGCGTGCCGACCGTGTTACACCCTCGCCCGGATCGCCGACTGCCCCCTCGGTCATGCCATCTGCCAGGATCTCATCAGCCCCCGCCAGGTGCTCACCGCGATCTCCCGCTTCGCACCGCCGCCCACTATTTCCGGATCGAGGAGGTAGGTCAGTGGTGCGCACGGGCAGGCCTTCAGGTAGCGGAGCAACACCCGCATGAAGCGCGCCATCATCCACGACTACCTGTACGTGCACGGTGGCGCTGAACGCACACTCGCCCAGGTCCACGCCATCTGGCCCGACGCACCGATCCACACACTCCTGCACCTGCCCGACCGGTTCCCCCCTGCCTTCAACCACATGCCCATCCAGACCACTTGGGTCAACCGCCTGCCGGCAACGTCACGACTTGCCCGCTTCTATTCCCTGCTTCAACCGATCGCGTTCTCGGGCTTGCACCCCAACGCCGACAC
>DDYL01000106.1:786-3260 GCA_002347925.1 Chloroflexi bacterium UBA2235
CCTCCACGCTTCTTGTGGGGACTGAACCGTGGGACCAACCTCTCCGGGCACGTTGCCCCCGTCCAGGTGATCGATGCCATCCTGATCCGGTGGCTGCGTCGGTGGGACCGTCGGGCCGCCAACCGGGTGACCCACTTCATCGCCCAATCCCGCTACATCGAATCCCGGATTGCCAGGATCTACGGCCGAAGTTCCCGCGCCGTCGTCCATCCACCAGTCGCTGTCGACCGCTTCCTGAACCAACCCGATACCGCGCATGGGCATGCAAGCGGGAACGATGGGTACCTCTTCGCCGTCGCACGCCTCGAGGCCTACAAGCGTCTCGACCTTGCAATCCTCGCCTGCCGGCGACTGCGCATGCGGTTGCGAATCGCCGGGTCGGGTGTCGACGAAGCACGCCTGCGAACCCTTGCAGGTGATGACCCGAACATCCAGTTCCTTGGTGCCATCAGTGATGAGACGGTCGCCCAAGAACTGGCCGGATGCCGTGCGTTCCTGTTTCCCGGCGAGGAGGACTTCGGGCTGACCGCCGTTGAGGCGCAAGCATGTGGCAAGCCAGTGATTGCGTACGGCGTCGGTGGTGCGCTTGAAACCGTCGTGGCGGGCGTGACCGGAACCTTCTTCAGCGAACCGACCGCCGATGCCCTGGCCGAGACACTCGAATCGTTTAAGTCCACCGACTTCAATCCGGACGACTGTCGCACCCAGGCACTCAGGTTCGCCCCGGACCGCTTCCGCACCGCCCTGCACCATGCCATCACGACACTCGAGGGCGAACCGGGCGAGTAAATCCTTGGGATACACCGCGTGTGGATGCGGGTATGGTCGTGCACCCCGAGGCTGCCATTCATGTGCGGTCTTCCACGGGCATGCCGTGACGGGATGCCCGGCTTGCACACGGTGCGTTCCGCTTGACGAGAGAAGACGATGGAAACCGACCCGGCGACGCACAGTGCAGTCAGTGGCGATGAAGCGAAGCGTATTGCAATCAGGCGCAATGGAGCGCGGCGGGGCGCGGGGCGTATTGCAATCAGGGGCCAAGCGAAGCGTACGTACATCGTGGGTGATGGGGTGGGGTGGTAGGTGGGATGACGGCAGCGAAGCGAAGCGTCTACAAATCAGGCGGCGACGGGGTCGGGCTTATCCGCCAATGGCAAGGTCGCCGCGTCCTTGTCATCGGCGACATCGTGGCCGACGAACACGTCACCGGACGTCCGCACCGCATCGCCCGCGAGGCACCAGTCCTGGTCCTCGAACACACTGGCAGCACGCTGAACCCGGGTGGCGCAACAAACGTCGCTGCCAACCTCGTCGCGCTGGGTGCCCGCGTCGCACTGGCCGGGGTCGTGGGTGACGACCAGACAGGGCGCAAACTCGTCATCGGACTGCGCGACCGTGGCATGGACGTCGCCGGAGTCATGGTCGATCCGTCCCGTCCGACGACCACCAAGACCCGGATCTGGGCCGCCGGTGCCCAACAGCAGGCACAGCAACTCGTCGTGCGACTCGACCGCCTCGACAACCGCCCCCTCGACCCCGCCGTCATCGCCCCCTTGGTCGCCTATCTCGAACACGCCATCCTCGAAACCGACGCGATCGTCATCTCCGACTACGAGAACGGCGTCATTCATCCGGAAATCATCGAAGCCTGCCTTCCGGTCGCGCGTGCGCGTGGCGTGACCGTGGTCGTCGATGCCCACGGGGGCCTGGCCCGCTTCCGTGGGGCAACCATCTTCACACCAAACCAACCCGAAGCGGAGACCGAACTGGGACATTCCCTGACTGGTGACGCAGGCGTCGAAACCGGGGCGCGGACCCTCCTTGACCGCCTCGATGCCAAGGCAATCCTCATCACCCGCGGTCAGGAAGGAATGACCCTCGTAACCCGCGACCGGCCGGGCGCCTTCCACATCGCGGCCCACACAATGCCCGCGGTCGATCCCACCGGGGCGGGGGACACTGTCGCCGCGACCTTCACCCTCGCGTGGCTTGCCGGGGCCGATGCCTCGATAGCCGCCACCCTTGCCAACACTGCCGCCTCGATTGCCGTTTCACAGGCCGGAACGATCGCCGTCACCGCCGCCGAACTCCGACAGACCATCGCCGCCCGGCGTCTACCGCACGCGTCCACCCCACCACCCCGTCGCCCCTGATGTAGGTCCGCTACGCTTCCGGCCCCGACCAACCGCCTCGACGTCTGGCATATTTCGGACTGACATGCCAATCCGTCACTACCTCAGCAACGACCACGTGAACTCCTCGGAACACGTCGCGGTACAGCAACTTCTGGCGTCGGCTCCCGGAACCGGTGACTGGTTGGTCCTGTCAAACGTCGGTCTACCCGATCGCGGGCACGCCTGGCCCGGCGACATCGATATCGTCCTGATCGGGTCGGATACCGTCCACTGCCTCGAGGTCAAACCATGGGAGACCAACTTCCTCGCCAACCCTGACAACCGGTCCATGATCGAAGA
>DDYL01000105.1:0-1017 GCA_002347925.1 Chloroflexi bacterium UBA2235
GGGTCGGGTGCGACGCGCCCAGCGCGACGTGGTCACGACGAAGGCTGCGAAGTTCTGGCGCGGGGCTGCCGGCGCAACGGCCATCTGATGTGACACGAAGGATCCGCGGGAGGGACATCGCCCCAGACCACCCGGCGGCGGTACCGGCAGCTGAGGGCCGGCCCTCGCGCAACCATCCCCACTGCACCCGTCGTCCATTTCCGTCCCACATGGACTGGGGCGCGTAGAACTCGCCCCCGTCAAGGTGCGAATAGTGCCCGTTGCGGAGGCGGGTCCCGGTCTCGTCCATCTCACCGGTCACGGCAACGGTGTGGTGGTTGCCCACGCCCCACGCATTGAGCAAGAGGACGCCTCGTCCGTCCATCTCGAAGAAATCCGGACACTCCCACATCGTTCCGGTATTCACCGGGCTGGTGGCCGAAAGATCGCCGACCAGCATCGGATGGAGGTACTCCCAGTGCCTGAGATCGTCTGAGCCGTAGACGAGTGCCGTGCCGCCGATGCCCGGAAAACCGGCCCCGATCGCAAGGAGCCATTTGGCAGGCGACCCGGCACGGCCACGCCACACAAATGGGTCCCGGTACTGGACAAGATCCATGCCAGGTGGCGTGGTCGGGATCACCGGGTTCGCCGGGTCCTTCACGAATGTCCGGAACCCATCATACGTGCGTGCGATACAGACGAGTTGGTGCTGGTACGGCCCGTCCGTTCCGGGAGCGACGCCCGTGTAGAACAATGTTGGCACTCCGGCATCGTCGATGACCGCGTTCCCCGACCAGATGCCGGAGGAGTCATAGGTGCCATCGGTAGGGATGATCGCGCAGGGCCGGTCGGTCCAGTGCACGAGGTCATCACTGACGAGGTAGCCCCAGTGCATGTCCGCGTGGAACCCCGCACGCGGGTTGTGCTGGTAGAAGAGGTGCCACTTTCCCTCGTGGTGCAGGATGCCGTTGGGATCGTTCAGCCAGCCGGCCGGTGCAGTTACGTGGTACCGGGGGCGATGCGGGTCAGCGGACA
>DDYL01000105.1:1044-4424 GCA_002347925.1 Chloroflexi bacterium UBA2235
GGAGGGAGGAGGTCCGCGGGGTTCACCACGCCACCTCATTCCGCAAGACGGATCGACGCCTCTCATGGACGGGCATCATCGACACTCCTCGTTTGAACGGAACACACTCGGACTGGATGATGGGCGGAGCCCCTCCGCCCATCATCCTGACTAGGGTGACCACGCGTGCGAGCTCTCGCTGCACGCACCTCCATTGGTAGGGGGCGTACTCGCGGTCAACGCCGGGCGATTTCCGGATCCTTCTCGCGGGGCAGGTTGAACCACGCGTCGTTGCATGCATCCATCTCGTCTGGAGAAAGCATCACTCCGACCGCACCGAGGCTGTCGCGAAGCTGGTCAGGCCGGCTTGCTCCCACGATCGCGCTGGTGATGACTGGCTGGGCGAGGACCCAGGCAAGGGCAGCGTGGGTCAGCGAGTGCCCGTGCTGTCCGGCAACATCCTTGATGTGGTCGACCTGGTCATGGACCTCGTCATTCCAGTACCGCTTGCGGTACATCTCGCCACGGCCAGAGCCCAAGGTGAAACGTGACCCTTCCTGTAGTGTCCGGTTGCCCGAATAGCGTCCGGTAAGCATTCCGCCGGCAAGTGGGTTGTAGGAGATCACTCCAACGCCATGCGCCTTGGCCAGAGGCAACAATTCGTCCTCGATCATCCGGAACAGCAAGTTGTAGCGGGGCTGCACCGAATCAAATCGGGCAAGCCCCTTGGTCTCGCTCGTCCACAGGGCATCGGCAAGTTCCCACGCCGGGTAGTTGCTGCACCCGATGTAGCGGACCTTCCCAGAATGCACGAGGTCGTCGAGGGCGCGAAGCGTCTCTTCGATTGGAGTGGCAATGTCGGTGGAATGGGTCTGGTACAGGTCGATGTAGTCGGTCTGCAGGCGACGCAGGCTGTCTTCGCACGCTTTCATGATGTGCTTGCGGCTGAGGCCCTCGTCATTGAGACCGGGACCCATCCGCCCGCGGCACTTCGTGGCAAGCACGATGTCCTCGCGGGAACCACGCGCCGCGAACCACCGGCCCATGATGGCTTCGGTCTCGCCGTTGACGTCGAGAGTTCCGCCAAGCGGATAGACATCCGCTGTGTCGAAGAAGGTGACACCGTGTTCAACGGCGGTGTCCATGATCGCGAAGGATGTCGCCTCGTCTGCCTGGTTGCCGAAGGTCATGGTGCCGAGGCATACCTCGGTAACACGCAGGCCAGTCCGGCCCAGTTGCTTGATCTTCATTTGTCTGGGTTCCTCATCCGGGCGAAGCAGTCCGACACCAACCTAGCGGTGGAACGGGTGAATGCTCGCCCGCCGAGTGTACGGTGCCGTAACGCCCAACCAGCCCAACTAGGCCGCGCGCCTATTGACTTCCTGCACCAAACGGCGCATGATGTCAGTGCATCCAGAGACCCGGGCAGGCC
Source organism: Chloroflexi bacterium UBA2235 (assembly GCA_002347925.1). Lineage (GTDB taxonomy): Bacteria > Chloroflexota > UBA11872 > UBA12225 > UBA12225 > UBA12225. The sequence continues at coordinate 2,456 of DDYL01000105.1, forward strand.
TGAAGCACCCGGGCGGCAACCGAACTCCGCTCCCGCGGGGTCACGGTGCCGAGGCCGGCCCTGGAAAGGGTGATGCGGCGCCAACATCGAGGCGCAAACTGAAGATCCCACACCTAATCCGCTCATACGCGGAGGGTGACCGATGGGATCGATGGTTTCTCGAGGTTGGTGCAAATCCGACCAATTGCTGATGGTCGGCGCCAACTTCCGTGCCGGTCCGTGCGATGCCGAGGAGAAAACGGCATGGCTACGGCGAAGACTCCACGCGCACCCAGTTCCCCGCCGAACGCACCGTCGTCCGGGGCACAATCGCTGTTGCGGCAACTCGGGATCATCGGGATCGATCACCTCGAACCCGTGATCCTCGCGGCCATTGCAACTGAGCAACCCCTCCTGCTCATTGGCACCCATGGAACTGCCAAGAGCCTCCTGCTATCGCGCTTGTGCGAAGCACTCGACCTGACCTGGAGGCACTACAACGCAAGCCTGATCAACTACGACGACCTCGTCGGGTATCCGTTGCCGGATGACGCGGGCAACCTCAAGTTCGTGCAGACGCCTGCTTCGATCTGGGGTGCGGAAGCAGTCTTCATCGACGAAATCTCGCGATGCCGTCCTGACATGCTGAACCGGCTTTTCCCGATCATCCATGAACGACGCATCCAGGGACTCCCGCTGACCGATTTGCGGTTCCGGTGGGCGGCGATGAACCCACCCTCCGATCCGGACGCCGATGAGGGCAATTACGTTGGATCGGAACCTCTCGATCCGGCCCTTGCCGACCGATTCCCTTTCATCGTCACGATCCCTGCATTCGCAACCCTGTCGGCAATCGACCAGAAACTCGTGATCCAGTCGTCACCGTCGACGACCGTCCCGCCGGACGTCTCGACCAGGTTGAGGGAATCTATCGAAGCGATCCGACAGCGCATTGACGCCACCGATCCGGGTTTGAGTGACCAGTTCTCGGAGTACGTCCGGCTATTCATAGCGGCCCTGCGCCAAAAGGGGACATCCCTCTCCGGCAGACGCGCCGCCATGCTCTACCGAAACCTGATCGCGGTCAGTGCCGCAAGTAGTGCGAAGAGCAAGTCAGCGTTTGCAGCCACGTGTTGGCAGGCAGTTACGGCTTCCTTGCCCCAGACAGCGTCCGGAAGCGCGTCCACGTCGCCGGCGCAATTGCTCGCGATCCACCGAGAAGCTTGGTCCGTAAGTCTCCTGGACCAGTCTGATCCCCGGAAACTCCTTCACGCCGAACCGAACCCGGTGCGCCGGTCACTCTTGGCCCTGGATCTCGGGACCGACATCGCAACGAGGTCGGCCTGCGTTGCCGACGCGCTTGGGTCGCTCCCGCCAGGCGCACGCCATGCCCTCGCATTCCACCTCGCATCCCGCGAGACCACGCAAGTGTCCGCATCCGTCGGCGAACAGATCGCTGACCTGTACTCGCAGGTGGCCGTCAAGCAGCAGGTCAATGCAACCCTTATTCGGTACGGACCGAAGTTCGCGACCACCAGGCAGATCGACGCCTTCCTTGCACTCCCACCTGCCGGTGCGGCAAGGGATCTTGGCTTCCTTACCAATCTGCTCATCTCGGAATGGAAGGCTGGATCGCTCAAGGGACCGGCAGACGTCGACGCGATCGTTGCGTCGTGGGTCCGCCAACGGCAGGAACTCGGGACGCCGACCAATGTTCCAGACGATGGGAGGGCGAAATGAACTCCCGGACCCCAACCACGACACGTCAGCTAGCACCGCCTGAACCATCCGCCCAGGCGCCGGCCCGCCTTCACAACAGTGGTGGATGGGCTCCACCACAGACTGTGTTCAACCGGACTGGGGTCGCGACCACGAGGGCGATCACGCTGCCGGCGCTGGCTGCTACGTCCAACCTGACCGATGTCCCCGGCCCGCCCGATGATCCGGACGCGGCCGGCGACCTGACGGCATGGCGCCTTGGGCGGTACCT
>DDYL01000179.1:0-1340 GCA_002347925.1 Chloroflexi bacterium UBA2235
CAGGGATGCCCGCGGACCAAAATTGCGCTCGTCAAGCCCGTGTCCGGGGACAGTTTGGGGGAGACAGGTTCACCCCGGGGTAGTGAGCGAAGACCGTAAAGGGGGCTGGGGTTTCCCCTACCCGAAACCGCTACTCAGCGCCGATGGCGAAGAGGGCGAGGGTCACCGGGATGCGGGCCTGAGCCATCGTCGTGGGCGCATCGGCGCCGGCGTATATATAGAACAGGACCTCGGCCCGGCCGCCATCGGCGATGCCGGGGGCACCCTTGCTAGTCGGGACCGTGGCGGTCGCGCCGTTGAAGCCGAGGTCCTGGGCGGCGTGGTTCAGGCCGGCCTTGCCACCACCCACCAGGAAGAGGAACGGGATCTTGGCGGTGCCACCCGGTGGAGGCAGCACAACCAAGGGCGTACCTCTGACCTTGCCACCCTTCTGGATGTTCCCCGCACCGTCCAGGATGTCCAGGTCACCGTTTGCGCCCGGTCGCACCGTCGCCGCCGTGGGCAGCCCACCGCTTGTCTCAATGACTACCGAAGTGGCACCAGCCGGGTCGACCCGCGCCTCGATGAACCGGGTCGCCTTGTCGCACGCCACCGGCGCGCCCTCGGCGTCGGTACATCGGAGCTGGACGATGCGGACTGCGCCGACCCGTGCGGCGTCGGCGGTCCCATCCGCCGGGACATTCGCCAACGCGGAAACGTATGGCACCATCGCCTTTGACCCGGCCTCAGCGACTACCTGAATCGTCTGACGGATGACTGTCGCCCCGGGAACTAGGTCGCCCACAGTCATTCCGGTCGACGCAACCTTGCCCGCCTGGGCGGTCAGCGTCGTCGCGGTGAGGGTATTGACCGCCACCGGCGCAACGTCGACCCCGAATGGGGTGAAGGCATCCCGGTTCAGGACCAGGCCGGCAAGCAGCACCGCAAGCACGGTGACACCGAGCCAAGTGATCGGCCCTCCAAGCGGACTGCTCGGCGCCGGTGGCGCGTACATCATGATCGGCGGTGGCTGGAAGGCCGGTTCGGCACCGGCACGCTCGTTCTTCCTGCCGGATTGCTTGCCCTTGCCCTTCTTCCCCGATTGGGTGGGGGCAGCTGCCGTCGTCACCGGGGTCGGTGCCACTTGAGCAGGGGCAGGTTGCGCCACTTGCGGAACCGACGGCGGGGGCACCGCAATGACTGGCGCGGGCATCGCCGGCTTCTCGACCGCAATCTTCGCCGGCGACTCCGGCAACCGCGGTTCGGTAGCGACAGCAGGCGCAGGTTCCGTCACATTGGCGTCGCTCGGTTCCACGTGCTCGGAAGGCACCACCGCACTTGCAACCGGTTCAGCAGTCGAG
>DDYL01000179.1:1364-5928 GCA_002347925.1 Chloroflexi bacterium UBA2235
TGCTGGCCGGATTGACCGCGATGTCGCTGACCGGTAGCGCTGGCTCTCGTCCAACCGTTCCGGATGGCGTACCGCTACCCGCTGCGACCACATCAGTTGCGATCACTGGTTCCGCGACTCTCTCGGGAACTGGCAAGGCTTCAGCAGCCACGTCAACGGGAGGGGGCGCAGGCACCGACACATCCGACGATGCGGTCACGTTTGACGGCACCACGCTATCGGCACTGGCACCCGGCCCACCCGTTCCGGCCGTCACGACGCGCGCCGTTCGCGGGAGATCGGGTTCCGCAGATGCAGGCTATCAGCTTGTGCGGACTTCGAAGTGAACATCGCTTCTGGAAGTGTCAACGCACCGATACCGCGAGTGTTGCATTTTGTCCGGTTTGAACATCGCCTCACCGCACCACGTCCATGCCACCAGGCATCTGGATGACCGAAAAGACGAACGTCAAGGTGGATGACTGACCCTGCATCAGCGCCGGGGCCGCCCCGGGGAGAAAGGTGTAGATCGCGAGGTACTCGAGATCGCCGGCTCCGCCAATTCCCGCAGCTTTAGATAACACGACCTCGGGCAACGAAAGACTGTGCGATCCATACGGGAGAACCGTGGCCGGAGTCTCGATGCCAGTCGGTCCGAAACTACCGAGGTAACAGCCCCCGTCACCGAGTGTCCGATCGCAGACGGTGCCCGACGCCTCATTCTGGGCGGTCAGTACTGGCACGCCGGGAACCGGATTGCTACCCGGAAAGACAAGGCTTGAACCGCTCACCAACACCCCGACCGGCATGCCAGCGCCACCAGGGGCGTTCGTCTGGATTGGTGTCGATACCCCACTACCCATGTAGGTCGAAACTGGCACCAGTTGCGTCGCCTCGTCACATGGCACCGGGGCGAGAGCTCCATTTCGGCAGCGGAAGATTGCAACGTGGATACCTCCGATCGCATCGCTGTCAAGCGGCGATGACATCTCGGCGACCACCGTCATGAACAGGTTGACTGGGACGTTGCCCTGGTTGAGCAGGCTGCCCCGTGAAACCTGCACCGAACCCGGCAGGAAGTTCTGCACGGCAAGCGTGAACCCGGCAGGTTGCAACTCAACCACCGCGGTCTTGAAACTGCTGATTACCGGTTGCGCCTGCCCGGTAAAGAAACCCGTCGTAGTCTGACGCAATGCCACCCCGGCAAGCATCAGGAAGGTTCCGGTCACCGTCAGCCAAAGACCGCGCCAACCAACCGCGTCGGCGACGATCCGGAAGATCCGCGCCCCGAGCCCGGGTTCCTGGACGTACGCGACGTACCGGATGGGCACCTCTCGGGCATCATCGTCCGCATCATCGCCGGATCCACCCGCGATCATGCCTCCCAGCACACGGTCGCGGTCATGCTCGGGTGCCACGCCGGGCACTACCGGGGGACCACCGACCGTCACGACCGTCCTCCCGGCCAGTGGGTTCCCGCACCAGACGCCTGGGGAACGGCGCTGGCCGGTTCACGACGCGCCCGGCGCCAGATGCGCCACGCGCCTACCACGAGGTACCCGGTCAGGAGTGTTCCCGGCACGAGCACCAGACCCACCTGCCCGGCCGGCTCGTGGGCCATGTCGAAGACGTACCCGAGCCACGGCACCCAGAAGACCACGCGCCAGGCCACTCCGTAGAGTTCGATCTGCCACGGATCCGGCACACCATTCGCGTCCCCTTGGGTGCGGATCAGCGGTGCCGGGTTCTTCGGATCCTCATTGATGCGAAGGTAGACAATCCGGTGCGTGATCGTGACGGGCGGGGCGACCGGCCGGCGGTACGTGATGATGTCGCCCTCCTTCAGGGTGATCGGCGCGACCGGTTCGGCCACGGCGACCGATCCCGCGGGCATCGCAGGCGCCATGCTGCCGGTCCGCACGATGAATGTCTCGTACTCGAACAGTCGAGTGCCGATCGCCAATGCACCCGCGCTGAGGGCCGCCACGCAGGCGGTGATCACGACCACGTCCATCAGGCTGCGCCACCCGAAGAAGCGCCTGACACGCGGCGGTGGACCGTAGGGCGCAACCATCACATCCCCGGGGTTCATGGAATGTATCCCCCAGTCTCGGCGAATGGTCCGTCCGCCCCTTCCTCCACCGCACGCGCCCGCATCTTGCTGCCGACCGTCGGGGTCAGATGCACGACGTATGGCGTTGGCGACAGTTGCGGTTCGCGGTTGACCGTCGGGGTCGGTTGCGCCGGCCCGGGTGTGGCGATCTCGCCATGGGCGCCGACTGGCGTCGGGGTAAGGCGCGAAGTCAGGTCCGGTGTTGCTGTCGGGAATGGCGTCCCCGCAATGTCGCCGTGGGCACCAACCGGCGTCGGCGTCGGCACCGGTGTGCGTGTCTTCGTGACCGTCGGAGTGATCGTTGAGGTCGCATCACCAATGCCGGCCGCCAACGTCGCGGTGGGCCCGGGGGTTGGCGTCGCCAAGGAGCAGACCGGATCGTCCAGGGGCGCATCCTCCCCGGTCGCAAACCACGTGAACCGCACATTGGCCCGCAAGCCCATTGACTCCCGGGCCGCCGCCTCGGGAAGCTTCATCCGTACCCGGAGGAAATCCTTGCCCCCCGGAGGAAGCACCGAGGCGCGGTATCCAAGCACGATGTCCCTGTTGAGGGCCTTGCACGCGAACACGTTGTAGGTGGGCGTGCCCGAACAGGCGTACGGCGAAGGCCCGGTCCACTCGGCGGTGCACCGGTCGACCCCTATCTGCAGACCGTTGACGTAGTCGGTTAGCAGGATGGATGGGGATTGATCGGTTGATGTCGTCGTCATCTTCACCATGCCGATGTCCAGCGACCCGGAATTGACCAGCGTCACGACGCCAGTCGCCGATTCGCCGGCGAGGAGGTCGGCCGCACTGATGATCGCCGTACCGGGCCGGTCGACGGTCACTTCGACGTATCCGGTCTCGAAGGAGTTGCCCGGGTTGCGCACGACGAAGGTCGAGACGGCATACGTCTCCTGATTGACAACGAAACTGGCCAGACCGAGAATCAGCAGGGCGCTTGTCAGCCACCGCCACCGGCCACTGATCCGCCACTCTTCAGCACGCATCGCCGCCATGGCCTCGTCATGGGCCATCACAGGCGTGGCCGTCGCCACCGGTCCTTGAACCAGCGCACCCGGCCCCGCGTTGGGGATACCTGCTGCCGTTACCACACGTCTGTCACTTCTCCGGTTGCGCCGGAGCGGGAGGACGGTGCCGACGTCACCATCGTGCAACCACCCTGTTCTTCGTTACCTGAGGATAACGCAGTTGCCGGTTTCCCACGACCGTGGCACAGGTCAGCCCCGTTTGTCACGCACCCCGCGCAGACCCGGAACTGGCGCGCAGCGGCCCGAGCAGCCAATCCGGCAGCATGGTGCGGACCGCGTCAACCACCGTATTCCAGATCGGGGCCAGGAATGATGTGGGCCCTGAAGCGTCTTCCTCGACCGCCGGCTTGACCACTGCACCTGCCGGGGTTGGCATCGCACCTGCCTTGACACCCGGCGTTGGCGTCGGGCTATTTTCCGGCGAAGGCGTCGCTGCCACCGGCTTGACCCGCTGGTACGCCTGTGGCAGTTCGGGGGAGACATCCTCGTTCCGGTACAACCCCGCCTGCTTGGCCAGGTCACCCCCGAGGACGACGGTGATCTGACCCGCCGAGGCCCAAGGCAGGTCCTCAAGCCAGTACTGGAAGGCGGCCCGCTGCATCCGCACCACGATGCTCGACGGGAACCTTGCCACGCTGACCGGCAGGCCGTACTGGTTCAACCAGTCATCGTCCTTGAAGATGTACTTCTGGATCGACAGCATCGCCTGCGGGTCGATTCCCGGGACCGCCGTACCGGCAAGGTCACGGCCATTGAGGATGTTGCCGACATGGAGGCGCAGGACCTCCTGGTAGGACAGGTCCTCATCGACCTGCATGTCGAATGGCGGTGGCACTCCGTGGACATCGTTCAGGTAGGTGTCGTATCCGCGCGCGTGGAGTTCATCGAAGACGTTGACGACGACCGCCTCGTTCCGGTCGGCACGCCATTGCAGGATGAACTTCTGGAAGACCTGCACCGGGAAGCCATCACGGGTGAACCGGCGGCTCGAGGGATACCCAAGTCCCTTCAGGCCACCACGCCGCGAAAACTCGGCGGCAAATGAGGCTTGACCGTCATCGATCACTGCGTACCCGACACCGCCGCGCCCACCGAACCCGGATGCCTGGGTAAAGAACCGCCCTCCTTGGATCTCGTAATCGACATCCGATGCCCCATCACTCAGCACCACCACACTGAATGCCGAGGTGCACCTCGTGCCGATCGTGAGCGTGCGTGCGTCGCCGTCGTACTTGGCCGGCATCAGGAATGCCCCGGCGGGGCAGATCGGCGTGGCATCAGCCGTCGCCCGCACGACCACGATTCCCAACCGGTCAGGGTCACTGCCGGCTGCCTCGAAATCCGATGCGTCAAAGTTCATCCGGATCACGACCGGTTCATCGTGCTCGACCAGCTTCCGGCCCGACGTGTTGTCGTAGAGATTGACCTGGATGGACCG
>DDYL01000225.1:0-12643 GCA_002347925.1 Chloroflexi bacterium UBA2235
CCTCGTGATAGCCCTGCCACAATCTGCGACAGGATCACTCCGGAGTTGCCCCGCGCACCAAGAACTGCCCCTTGCGCAGCCGCACGGACCACCGCCCCTGCGCCCTCATCCGCGACCCGGCGAACGGCTTCGACAGCCGCCCGCATCGTCAGGTGCATGTTCGTGCCAGTATCCCCATCGGGAACCGGGAACACATTCAGGGCATTGACGACGGTTACATGCCTCTCAAGCCACGTGGTGGCCAACTCAAGCATGTGACGCACAGTCGCCCCGTCAATGCGTGAGCGTTCGGCATCATTCTCGCCACCGCGGCCATCGACCGACGGCTCAGGCTGTTGCATGGAATCGGCCATCATGGTGACCCCTGGATCTTCCGGCGTGTGTCCGACGTGCCGAACCCCATGGGAATGCTACAGTTCAGGGAAATAGATCAGGCACCCCGGATTGCCGACGTCGGCTGTTTTCGTGCCGGAAGTCTGTCCCGACCGGTACCACCTGCGCCTGAAATGGGCTAGGGCGACGGTTGGTCAGGATAGCACATTAAGCAGATTCACTCGTCCGTCCCTCGGTGAAGTGCTGACAGAACTTGCAGGATTGAGGTCAATCAGTGGCTACTACATGTGACGTGTGCAACAAGGGAACTTCCCACGGTCGCACCATCTCGAGCAACGTTTCCGCCGCGTGGGCCAAGCGCGCCCCGAAAAAGAACCGCACCTTCAAGGCCAATGTGCGACGCGCCACGATCACCCTTGCCGGTCACGCAATCCGTTTGGACATCTGCACGCGTTGCCTGCGAACCCTCGCCAAGACATCCTGACGTAGGGCCGACCGTTTCCCGAGAGAAACGTGACCCCGCCTGCACCTCGGCACCATGCCTCGGTCGCGAGCGGGGTTGATGTTTTTGTACGCCGACGCGACGACCGGTCAATGAACCAATCAGGTTCGGTCCGTTCCCCGCATGCGGGACACCGCTAAACCGACGCCCTCAAGACCGCCGGAGAAAAGTGCACTGCCAACCACAAGGTAGTCGGCCCCGGCAATGACGCAGGCCTCACCAGTTTCGGGATTTATCCCACCGTCAACGGCCACCCGGATGCCAAGGGACCGTGCCCGCGCGCTGACCCGACCAATCTTTTCTACCTGATCCCAGCGGAACGACTGGCCCGACGCGCCCGGTTCGACGGTCATGACCAGCACGTCGTCTATGTCTGCCTCGAACCCATCCAATACCTTGTCCGGGGTGCCCGGCTTCAGCGCGATGCCGGCACGCATCCCGGCGCCACGGATTGTTCGCAAGGCCTCACCAAGTTCATTGGACCCACCTTGACGCCCATCAAAGGCTTCTAGGTGAACCGTCACGCCGCGTACACCGATGGCAGACAGTTCGTCCAGAAAGTTCCCGGGTTTCGCCACCATCAGGTGCACGTCCAGGGGAAGCGAGGTTTTCGCCCTGATTTCCCGCACAAGCAGCATGCCGAACGAGATTGCCGGGACGAACTGCCCGTCCATCACGTCCAGATGCAACGCGTCAACGCCGGCAGCCTCAGCGGCGGCAATCGCCTCACCCATGCGTAACAGCGGCGACGCGTAGACCGACGGCGCGATCTGGACACGCACGGTTTGTCAGGCCGGCACGGTGGTGGCGCGCACCGGTTCGCGTCCCTGAAGTTCGGTGCGCAGCTGTCCGCACGCCGCTCGGATGTCACGCCCCATCTCACGACGGACGGTGCATATGACACCGGACTCTCGGATGATGCGATGGAACTCCTCCACCGCCTCCGGTCGCGAAGCCCCAAAAGGCAGATACGCAACCGGGTTCATCGGGATGAGGTTTATGTGGACGTCATGCCGGCGCACGAGCGCAACCAAATCGCGCGCAAGGGCAGGCGTGTCATTCACGCCATCAAGGAGGGTGTACTCAAAGGTCACGCGTCGCCCCGTCCGTGCCTGGTACTCCCAGCACGCCTCTAGAAGCGTTGCCAGGGGGAACCGTTTGTTCAGTGGCACGAGGGTCGTACGCAACGCATCGTCGGGCGAGTGCAGTGAGACGGCCAACCGGACCGCATACTTGTCCTCGATTAGCCGTGACATGCCCGGAAGCCATCCCGCCGTGGATACCGTGAGACGGTGAACGCCCAGTCCGACCGCATCCACAAGCAATGCCACAGCACCCATCGTCGCGTCGTAGTTGATCAAGGGTTCGCCCATTCCCATGAACACCACGTTGCGCACGGTCGGAGGCACGGCGCGACTCCAGCGGAGGAAGTGCAGTGCCTGATCCATGATCTCGCCAGTGCCAAGGTTCCGGGTGAACCCCATCAAGCCAGTTGCGCAGAAGGCGCACTTCACCGGGCATCCAACCTGGGTACTCACGCAGACCGTCGACCTCTCGGCACCGGTTCCGTCATCCCTGGTCGGGTAGCGCATCAGGACGCTTTCGATCAGGTCGCCATCAGGTAGTCGCAGGGCGGCCTTGCGCGTCTCTCCGTCTGAGGAAACGAACTCCGCCTCCAAGGCAAGCGCACCGAACCTGAAACGGTCGGCCAGCGCTTGCCTGAGGGACTTTGGCAGGTTCGACATCTCGTCAAATGCACCAATCTGGGATCGGTACACCCAAGCTGCAATCTGGTCGCCACGATATTCAGGGTGGCCCAGCTCGGTCACTACCTGCCGCAGCGAGGTCAACGAGAGGTCCGTGATGGGAGGGAGTGCCACTGGCGTGACCGCCGGTGTAGCCGTCGTGGTGATAGGGGCAATCATTAGGTCAGTCGTCGCGTCGCCGCATTCCTGAAAGGATCATCGCGTAGTACAGCACTTGGGAGAGGGCCTGTGCCAGTCCGGCCACGTACGTGAGGGCGGCGGCGTCAAGTACCTTCCGCGCAAGGTCGGCATCGTAGGAAGTCACCAGGCCATTGTCAACCAGAAGCCTCATCGCCCGGTTGCTCGCGTTGAACTCGACCGGCAGCGTCACCGCCGCGAAGACCGCCGCCGCGCTGAAGAGCAACAGTCCGATGAGTGACAAATTGAAGAAATTGAGAAACATTCCCGCGAAGAAGAGGATGTAGCCCAGGGAACTGCCCAGACCTGCAACCGGCACGAGGCTCGTCCTGAGCCTCATTGGCGCATAGCCTGTCGCATCCTGAATGGCGTGACCCACCTCATGCGCCACCACACCAACCGCCGCCACTGACGTGCGGTACATCGTCGATTCGGACAGGCGCACGACCTTGGTGCGCGGGTCATAGTGATCCGTGAGTTCCCCTGGCGTCGCCTCGATGGTCACTCCAAACAAGCCCTCGGCATCCAGCAATCGCCGGGCAATCTGTTCACCGGTGAATCCACTGGAACTGATCACGTTCCGGTACTTGCCAAAGGTGGAACTCACCTTCCACTGGGCGTACATCGCGAACAGGAACGCGGGCATCGAGAAAACGAAGTACATCGGGTCAAAATACATCGCCTGAACCTCCGTGAAGCCGAGCACACCCCGTAGCGAACGATCCCCAAATATTGGTGATCGGGGTGTGCGTTCTCGCTAAAGTCTACGCGCCAACCGGCGAGGTTTCCCGCGCCTTGGCGTCACGATTGCGTTCGCTTGCCGAGAAGACATGCCTGATGACATCGTCGATTGGCGGTTCCTCGATCGTGACATCGGCGACAGGCAGCGACGCTAACAGGCGCGCGGCCTGGGTCGAGACATCGGCCCGGGCAATGTGAAGCGTTGCGGTGAAACCGTCGAACGACGCTACGGTTCCAAATCCATCAAGTTCGTCGTTGCCCACCGCTCGCTCGAACCGGACGGTAATCACACGGTAGGCGGCGTACACCGTGGAGACCTCGGCCAAGGCGCCGTCATAGATCACGCGTCCTCGATCAATGATGATGATCCGTTCACACAATTCCTTGACGTCGTCCATGTAGTGCGATGTCAGGACGATCGTGGCCCCGAACCGGCGGCGGTATTGGTCAACAAATTGCCGGATGGCCTTCTGCATCACGACATCCAGACCAATCGTGGGCTCGTCAAGGAAGAGGACACGAGGGCGATGAAGGAGCGCCGCCGCGAGTTCGCACTTCATTCGCTCCCCAAGCGAAAGCCTGCGCACCTGCACGTGGAGAATTCGGCCCAAATCCAGAAGATCAACCAGCTCGGTCAGCGTTTCCCGGAAGACCGGTTCGGGGATTTCGTAGATCTCGCGGTTCAGGAGGAACGTCTCCATCGCCGGGATATCCCACCACAACTGATTCTTCTGGCCCATGACCAGCGAAAGTTGGCGAAGGAAAGCATGGTCCCGTTTCCAGGGATCAAAGCCAAGAACACGCGCATGTCCGGCGCTCGGGTGGAGGAGACCCGACAAGAGTTTCAGTGTCGTCGTCTTCCCGGCACCGTTCGGGCCAAGGAAACCTACGATCTCTCCCTCGGCAATCTGGAATGACACCCCATCGACGGCACGAACCGTGTCGTTCGTCCGGGAAACGAGGCCACGAAGGGAGCCGAGTACCCCCGGTGCCTTGCGGTGGACCTCATAGTGCTTGGAGAGGTCGCGAGCATCGATCGAGACCGGGGAACCGCGACGGTCAGGCGGCGAGGACACGTGAGGCGACCTTTCGGCGCCTAACTGCACTTCTGGGCCGTCTCGGCATTCTCGCCGGTGTCAAACGACTGGCCGCAGGCGCAGCTCTTTTTCGCATTGGGATTCTGAACCGTGAAACCGGCACCCATCAGACCCGCAACGAAGTCGATCTGGGAACCCTTCACAAAACTTGCACTGAACTCATCCACGAAGACCTGCATACCCGCATAGTTCACGACGAAGTCACCATCGTCGGACTGTTCCTCGAGTGCCATGCCATAGGAAAGCCCGGAACAGCCACCTGGTGACACAAAGACCCTCAAGCCGATGTCGTCGCGTTCCTCGGCCGCGATGAGCCGACGCAGTTCATTGGACGCCTTTTCACTGAGCGTCACCAACGGTTGTTCGGTAGCGGTCGTAGTCATGCGCGGTCTCCCAAGTACCTGTCCCTATCCTAGCAAAGGTGAGCAACCAGTGGCATCGACAGAAACGTACCAGGCTCAGGAACCGGCGCGCGGCGGGGATGCATACACTTTGCGGGAGGGTTTTGGCGTGACGTCACCGCTGATCGAGCTTCTCAAGGACGAATTGACCGTGCAACGCGTCTTCCTTTCGTCCGACGAGGAACGCGCCCTTGACCGGATCGCTGACGACGCGGACGGCGGAGACCTTGCATTCGAGCGTGTCAAGGCACGCAGGTACCTCTTCTATGCCGCACTTAGGGACCGTTTCGTCTACGACGGCCGACCGATCAGGCAGTGGCTGGACTGGATTGCCACCGCCGAAACCTCGACTGGCGACAAGCCGACAATCATCACCGCACTTGCCACGCGTGTCGTCGAGTGGTCAATCCGTGCCAGCGACCGCACCTCAATGTTCCTGGGTTTCGCGACCGGACTGGTCAGATGGTTCGCGTTCTTCCTTCTCGCCCTAGGTGGGTGGGCCTGGACACGCGACTTCGCACCAGCTTGGTGGGTGATCTGTACGTTAGGGGTTGGCTTCTGGCTTGGCGCAAGGTTCCTCAAGCGTTTCACCGACCGCCGCGTCTCCGCCGTCGTCCAGGCAACCCGTGAACGCTATGCCCAAACTGGATGATCGCCGACAAGAGATGCCGGTCCCGGTCACACACGTGTTGTGAGGGTTCTACATACCGTGCAGCGCTGTCTCGAGCGCGGGTAAGTAGGGCGCCCATGCTTCAGCTTCTTCGCGATTCTGACGCTGCACGCCGGTGAAGTATTGGGTGGCAGGCGGACGTCGCGGAGGGCGCGCCAGGCGCATCCGCGTCTCATCGAGGCGCTTGCCCCCCTTCCGATGATTGCACGGCCGACAGGCACTCACGAGGTTGTCCCAGACGTGGCGGCCACCAAGGTGCCGGGGGATCACATGGTCAAGGGTCAGCTCACGACCTCTCAAACCGCAGTACTGACAGGTGTAGTCGTCGCGGATGAACACTTCGCGGCGGGTCAGACGCACCTGCGCCCGAGGCCTCCGGACCAGGTATTGCAACTTGATCACACTCGGCCGGGGGATCACGGCGCGGGCGGTCCGGATGTCTTCCATTCCTGAAGCAAGGATCTCGGCCTTGCCAGACCCAACGAGGGCAACCGCTCGACCGAGACCGCAGATATTCAGCGGTTCGTAGTTCAGGTTCAAGACGAGAACCACGTTACTCACGCGCGAACCCCCTGCCAGAACCACCGGGCACGACTGCCACACGCTGCTGGCGGGCGGGTCACGTCCGGTCCGACTGCACAACGATCAGGGGCAAAACCCTAACAGCGGCGAGTGTAGCACCGCCGCGTGAAGTGTCGTGACGGACGCAGAGCACATTCGCCAGATACCCTTCGGTAGATCACGATGTCGATCCAGACGCTAGAAAAGATCACCGTCGTCGTAGCCGTGGTTGTCCTTGGCGTCGCGTTGAGCGTCGGTGCAACCGGTCTGCCACTGCTTGGCCTCGCGTTCGCAATCGTCATCACGGTTTCCGCGGGGTTGGATCTGATCCTTCGCGGCGAGGCACGCCGGGGTTCCACGGTAGAACAGTTCATCCTTCCGAGCGCGTTGGTGTTCGGCGCTCTCTTCTTCCTGCCACTGCTGCCAACAGGCACCCAGTTCGTGATTGGGCTCGGTGGGTTTGGCGCCTTGACGTTCGCAGTCCTCTGGACCGAGTGGGCGCTCACAAGGCAGGTCCTGCGACGCGACTACGGTGAAACAGTGCTCGCCCTAACCGGGTATGTCGCGGCATTCGTCTTGTACGGCGCGATCTACCAGACCCGCACCCGCAGCCTGTTCTCGGCGACGGCAATCGTTGCCGTCACCATCCTTCTCAGTGCCCGGCACCTCCGATTGACGCAGGTGGCGTTCCCCGACCGCACGCCCGAACCGACACCGACGTTGGACATCACGACCCTGAGCGTCCCTGAACGCCTTCGCATGAGCGGGCGCTTCCCAGTCGTCCGGGCACCGGATCTGACCGCAAGCGGCCGCTTCAGGACCCTCGCCCCTTCGTGGCGGCGAACCCTCCTCTACGCGTCAGTGACGGGGATCGGAGTCGGCGAAGTCACCTGGGCACTCAACTACTGGCCGCTCAATGGGCTTCAGGGAGGTGCGTTCCTCCTGGCCGTCTACTACTTTGTCACCGGCATCCTTACGTATGCCCTGCACGCCCGGCTGCGCCTGCGTGTCACTCTGGAATACGGGGTCATCACCCTGGCCGGGCTTCTCCTAATCGCATTTATCGGACTGATGCCACGCAGCCTTTGATCACGCGTGCGTTTCGGCATCGCCCGGCCTGAGCAGACGCACGACCCGCCGTTCAAGGTCGCGTCGCGGAACCAGGACACGATGGCCGCACGTGCCGCACCTCAGCCCGATGTCCGCACCGAGGCGGAAAACGACCCAATCTGTCCCGCCGCACGGGTGAGCCTTCTTGAGGCGCACCAGATCATCCAACTGAAATGCCATCGGCACCGACGGGTCATAGCGAGGCGCGCGCGGCGTTGCGTCAAGGGCCGCAGCATCGATCACCGGGACCGGGACTATCTCCCGCGAAGTGCGTCGATCGCGGTCACCCGGGCGGCGTTGATCCGATCCCGGATTTCCCGCGCCGCTGTCCGCGCGTCCTCGGCGAACCGCAACCCGCTTGAGGCGTACATGACCTGTCTGGCGACCACTACCAACAGCCCGTCCCCCGTCTGGTCCAGTCCCGCCGCTACCGACGCCTCCAGGTCGCCGCCCTGCGCGCCTACTCCCGGCAGCAGGATTGGCACGACCGGCGCCACCGCGCGAACCCGCGCCAGTTGTGTCGGTGCCGTTGCCCCGACGACCAGTCCAATGTTCGCGTGCGATGTCCATGTCGGTACCCGTTCGGCCACACGCAGATAGAGTGGTTCGCCCCCAACATCCAGTTCGGCAATGTCCGCCGCACCGGGGTTGGAAGTCCTGCAAAGTATGTACGTTCCCCGGTCAGCCCGGTCAAGGAACGGCAGCAACGCGTCTCGTCCAAGATACGGGCTCGCCGTCACCGCGTCGAAACCGTACACGTCAAACACCGCCGTCGCGTAAAGGCGCATTGTGTGGTCGATGTCGCCGCGCTTCGCATCCGCGATCACCGGCACGCCATTGGGCACGTGTCGCACCGTCGCACGGAGTGATTCCATGCCTTCGGGGCCAAGCGCCTCATAGAAAGCAAGGTTTGGCTTGTACGCCGCCACCAGGTCGCAGGTGGCATCAATCAATTCCTTGTTGAAAGCCAGGATTGCCTCATGCGACGGCAAGCCTCGGAGGTGTTCGGGAAGCCGGTGCAGCTCCGGATCAAGACCGACACACAGGAGGCTCTCGTTTTTCCGCGACACCTGTGCCAGACGCTCCATGTATGTCGTCATGTTGACTTCCTTCCACGCCTTCCAGGTCGGGATTTCCATCCGCTGTCCTGCGCTCCAACGCCATCGAGACCACCTGGATCACCCTGGAGGAATCCGATCATCGCGGTCATCGCGCTCGAAGTCTCCGATCCGGTATCAACCACGAGGTCGAAATGCCCACCGTAATCTTCTGAAGCTGCCATCAGCTGATGAATCTCCCAGCCGGCCCCGGAAGAAAAAGACGGCGCCCGCCCGGACTGGCGCTCAGTGATCCGACCCCGGACCACCTCATCGTCAGCGGTGACAAGCACCAGCAGGTGCGAGGCGCCCGTCTCCCTGGCAATCGTCGCAAGCCTCCGCCGTCCAGTCCGGCGACCGTTGGTCCCATCGAATACCACTGAATAGCCATCGCGAAGCAGTGCCCTCACTACCGCGAAGCAGGTCTGATACACCGTGCCACTTTCGTCGCGGGCATAAGTTGGTACCGGGAACAGTACTTGCCTGACTTCATCAGTCCGCACGACCACGGCCTGAGTACCGTCGTGAAGGTCACGGGCCAAGTGTGACTTGCCCGAACCTGGCAATCCCGCCAAAGAGATGAGGGCCCGGTGCATCGAAGTGGGGGCGGTGCCACTCGCGCTCAGAAACGATCGTATTGCGGCGACCCGTTTTGATAGCGTTAGCACGACAGTCGGGTCACCTGTCCGCGGCGCGAGGCACTTGGTCATCGGGCCACGCTATCGTGTCGCAGCCGTCAGGACGCCGAAGCGTCTTCGTCCACCCGTGCCGCACGGCGAAGAAACCAGATTGACCTCGCCAATTGCTCGGTGCACTCGCGAGTCACTTCATAGGCGCGTTGAACCTGTTCGACATCCGTATCTGCGAGCAGGGAGATTGCGTGATCGAGACGTTCCGTCACGTGAGCGAGTGCCTCCATGGCAACCTCCCGCGAGTCAGCGGGCCCGTGTTCCTTCTCCATAAATCACCGCCTCTCCGCATGCTCGATGCGCTTGCGTCAGTGTAACGAACTCCCGATAACGCCAAACTGACCCATCGCACAAGTGGCAGGGCAGGTAGTGAACGGGTCTCGCAAACCGATTGACCAGTGTGTCCAAGCCATGCTGTCATTCGGTCCAACTGGGCGCAACGCCGGACCGTGGGTCGTCCCCGAGGCCTTCATTTCCACTCACGGACAAACGCATCACCTGGGCGCCATACCGCGGGAACGGTTTGGCACTGCGGTATCCTCCCACACGTGGGAGATACCGACGCACCCAGGACTTTCGTGATCATCGGCAACGGTGTAGCCGGGACCACCGCAGCCGAAACCCTCCGCAAGGGCGACGCCACCGCGCGCATCATCCTGATCGGTGACGAGCCCCACCCGCTCTACAACCGGGTCGCCCTTCCCAAAGTGCTCAAGGGCATCACCGCCCCTGAGCGGACATTCATCAAGACCCTCGCCTGGCACACCGACAACAACATCGAACTCCTGCTCAGCACCACGGTCGTGCGGATCGACCCTGAGCGGCAGCTCGTTGAGACCGATACCCACGGCGTATTCACCTACCACCGCCTCCTCGTGGCGACCGGTGGTACTCCCAACCTCCTGAATGTGGACGGTGCGCGCGGCACCAAAGGGATCTACCACTTCCAGACCCTGGACGACACCACCACAATCCTCGACCGCATCCGCAAGTCCAAACACGCCATCGTCACCGGTGGTAGCTTCATTGCCTACGAACTGACCGAGGGTTTCCGTCACCACGGCGTACGCACCACGTGGATGATCCGGGGCACCCGCTTCTTGCACCGAATCCTTGATGCCGAGGGCGGCGCCTTCGTAGACCGGCTCGCAAAGGCGGTCGGTGTCGACACCGTCTACGGAGACGAGATCGCCAGTGTCAACGCCGGCGCCGATGGCGAAATCTCGTCCGTCAACTGCCGGTCGGGGGCGATCATCGACTGCGACCTCCTGGGTGCGGGCCTCGGACTACGCATGCGCATCGAGTGCCTCCGCGACACGGGTGTCAAGGTCAACCGTGGAATTGTCACCAATGAGTTCCTAGAGACCTCGGTGCCCAACATCTACGCCGCCGGCGACGTTGCCGAGTTCTTCGACGTCTCAATCGGCACCCACAACCAGATGGGCACGTGGAACAACGCCGGTTCGCACGGAAAGACCGCCGGTGCCAACATGCTTGGCGCACGACAGGAATACCGTGAGGTGCCCTACTACACCAGCACCATGTTCGACAGTCAGATGGCCGCGATCGGCATCATGCCCGAGTCCGTTCCAACCATGGAAGCTCTGGGACGCATGAACGAGGAACGAGGCGTCTACCGGCGCCTGTTCTTCCATGAAGGACGCCTCGCCGGGGCAGCCCTCATCGGGGATATCCGGATCCGGCGGCAACTGATGGACATGATCCGGTCACAGCGACAGGTAAGTAACGCCGAACGCGAGCAACTCCTTACGGTCTGACGCATTCCACTCGAAGGGTCGGCTTCAGGCCACCGCGCGAAGCGCAGCGTCTATAAGTCAGGCGGCGATCGGGCAAAGCTCGGCGTCTGCAAATCAAGCCGCGCATGGAGGGTGGGGTAGGGCTGCGGAGTGTTCCGGAGGGCAGGGAACGGATAATCTCGTGAGCGCTAAAACCATCCCCCAATACATCGGTCTGGACGTAGGCACCACCTCCCTCAAGGGTGCCCTGATCGACGCATCCGGGACATTCCTCGCCATCGCCAGTGTGTCCTATGGCGTGTCGCGGCCCCGTCCAGGGTGGTCGGAACAGGACCCAGCCGACTACGCATCCGCCGCCATCCAGTGCATCCGACAACTCATCGCGTCGCCCCATGCCGACCCGTCACGGATTTCGGCGCTGTGCAGTTCAGGTCAGGCGCCAACTCTCGTGCTGCTCGACCGCGACCGCAAGCCCATCCGGCCTGCGATCCTCTGGCAGGACACCAGGGCCGCCGCCGAAGCCGCTGAATTGTCGAACGCGTCGGGATCCGCCACCCTCCATGACCTCCTCGGCATGCGGTGGCCGGTAGACGCATCGTGGCCCCTCGCCCGGGGCCGGTGGCTCGCCCGGCACGAACCCGGCACCATCGCGCGCCTGGCGCACATCCTCCTGCCCAAGGACTACGTCCACTTCATCCTGACCGGGTCCATGCGCACCGATGCCTGGTCGGCCAAGGGCCTGGTCCACCAAGGGACCATGCTTCCGATCATCGGGATGCGTGATCTGGGAAACCTCCCCCCGGAAGCCGTCCCAGATGCCGGCACACCACGCGACGTCGTCGGAACCATCACCGCAGAGATCGCACGTGCCACCGGCCTGCCACCGGGGCTGCGCGTCGTGTGCGGGTGGTCAGATGCCATGGCCGCCATGCTTGGATCCGGTGCCTTCGGTCATCCCGGAACCGCGTGCGACGTCTCCGGCACATCCGAGGTCGCCGGAGTCACCGTCCCAGCCGAGGCACAGGACACCGGCCCCCTGATGACCGCGAGAATCGTCGACACGGGCCGATGGATCCTCTACGGGCCGACCCAAGCCAGTGGGGCATCACTCGGCTGGATCATGCGCACCGTCGACGTTCAGGTGGCGGAGAGCGCCCCGGATGCTCGGCAGGCCGCCGCCCTTGCGCTCGCGGCAACAATCGAACCCGGCGCCGGCGGCCTCACTTTCCTTCCCTATCTCGAAGGTGAGCGCGCACCCATCTGGAACCCCCATGCCCGCGGTGCCTTCACCGGCCTCTCGATCAGCACCGAACCCGGGCACCTCATCCGCGCCGTCCTTGAAGGCGTCGCCTGTTCCGTCAGGCACATCCTCGAATACGCCGTCCAGTACGGGCACACGCCGATCCGTGAAGTCCGTGTTGCCGGCGGTGGCGCGCGCGCGCAACTCTGGAACCAGATCAAGGCAGACCTGACCGGCCTCACATTCCGCCCATGTGCCACAACCGAGAATGGCGTGCTTGGCAGCGCGATGCTCGGCGCCGTCGGAGTTGGCGACTTCGCGGACCTATCCTCAGCCGGAGACTCAATGGTCCACCTGGGGCAAACCGTCCACCCCGATCCCGCCAGCCGCGAAATCTACGATCAACTCTTCCGGCGGTACATCGGGCTCTATCCCGCCATCAACGCGCAGCATCTATAAACCGGGCGTCGTGCGCAGCGTTTTTCCGGGGCTCGCCTTCAGG
>DDYL01000225.1:12657-20133 GCA_002347925.1 Chloroflexi bacterium UBA2235
GGGATCATCGCCCGGCGACGCCCCCGGGCCGGTCGTGGAGGCGACAGGTCAATGACCGCGGGCGCGTCATCCACAAGCGATGCATCCGTTCCGGGTGAGTTCACGATCATTTTCAACGACTGGGCAACAAGCCCTCGCCGGACCAACCGGTCACCTGCTTCAAGCCGCCCGGCAAGTGAAACGTCCACGACCGCACTGCCCCGGCGGACACGCCCACCCGGACGCGCTCCCGGCGCACCATCGGCAGTAACGTCGCCGCTTCCCGGCACGTCACCAAGTGAACGGAGCGCCTCCCGCATCTGCGAGGCCAGATCCAGCGTCTTGTTCATCGTCAGCAGCAAGTCACCTTCGCTCACGCCCACGCTGTCCAGAAGCTCACCAAACGTCTCACCACGGCACCACGCCGTCAGCACACCGTGGAAACTGCGGTTCAGCCCCGAAGTGATCGTCAGGCCCACACGTTGCTCGGCCTGCACCATCTCGGCACCAAGCTCATCAAGCCGGTTCCGTACCTCCGACATGACTGCCGAGAGCCAGTACCGGTTGTAGCGGACCGTATCCCGGTCATAACAGAACCACGAGATCAGTTCCATCAGATCCGTCGGCGTCAAGGCGTCAAGCCAGCCTCGGCGGGCGGCATTCAGCAGCAGCAATCCATTCGGGTCATAGAGCGACCGTAACCCAACCGCGATCTCCGTCGGTTGCGCCAGACCCGTCCGGGCCGGTGTCAACGCACCAAAACGGCCCAGGACCGACACAATCGCATCCAGAGTCCTCGTGGCCTGTGTTGCCGCCTCCGTTTCGATCAGCGCCGCGTGCGCCTCAGCCTCCGTCACCGAGCGGAGGGCCTCGCGCTCACGTCGCCATGCACGGTCATGTGCCGGCCGGTGCGGGCACTTGTGGCACGGATGGCCACCCACGCGCTCCTGCAACATCGCCTCACGCGAGACGTGGGGCGTCACGAGGCGTTCAGTCAGTTCCAGCTGCCTGGCACGCCGGTCAGCCTCGAACCGGCCCAGATCGGGAAGTCCGAGGGCCGTGATGCTCGCCTCGAACCTCGCCCATCCCATCGGGTCCAGGACCGTCCGCGCGTCGGCAAGCGGGTGCGCGTCCGCCAGATCCGCCGGAACCCCCACGCGCAAGACACCATCCCGGCCAGATGAAAGCCGCGTGACCACCGACCATTGCCGGACCCGGATCACCTGCCCTTCCGCCACGAACACCCCTGGGCCCGAACCATCCCGGCGCAGGAAGACCGACCACGCACCCCCGGAGGAAGAAGAGTCAGGGAACAAAGCTGTGGTTGTGTGGGGCGCACTTACCGGTGCCGCTTCGTCATCGGCTGCGGAATCCCGCGCCACCGTCGCACGCCAGTTCGAAAGGTAGACCACCTCACCCCCGGTGAACCCCTGGACCGCGCGCTTCACCGCCACCGGGGATGGTGGGTTCCAGGGAAGGTGACCGGCATCACGAGCCGCCCCAGCAACCGCAATCCGCGCACGTTCCACCTGCCGGCGCGCCTCGGCACCATCGCGCCTTAGCGCCGTGTACTCCACGATCGCGTCATCATCCACGTCCGGTACCGGGCACACGTAATGCCTCTCGTCTGCCTCGGCACGCAGGTCCTCCACCTCGGCCATCGCCTCCTGCAAGGCATCATCGGTCTGGAATTGCCTCAGGCTCGACGCGAACAGCCGTTGAAGCCGTTCGCGCCCCGTCCGCGTGCCATCCCACAGCGAGACCACCGTGTGGTACCGCGGCGTGAACGCGCTTCGCACCGGCAGGAGATCAGCCCCGATCAGCTCCTGCACCTCGGCGCACGTCGTCCACGGACTGTAAAGCGATACCGCGAACCCCCGCTCATCCTTGCCCCGACGACCAGCGCGACCGGACAGTTGCGAATACTCGTTTGGCAACAGCACCCGCCTCGACACACCGTCATATTTCGTATGTTCGGCAATCACTACACTCCGCGCCGGCATGTTCACACCCAGGGCCAGGGTCTCCGTTGCAAAGACCGCACCAAGGAGGCCCTCCGAAAACAGGCCCTCCACAAGTTGCTTCAGCACCGGAAGGACCCCGGCATGGTGGAACGCCATGCCACGTTCCAGAAGGCGGGTCAGATCGCGAACCTGCGCAAGCGTCCGGTCCTCAGGCCCAAGCGCCTCCATCGTCTGGCGTACCCGTTCGGTGCGCCTCCTGCGTGTCACGGCATCGCCACCGAGGTCGAGTCGGTCGCAACTGGCACCGGCAACCTCACATGCCCGCCGCCCGAACAGGAAGTAGATCACCGGCAGCATCTGGTTCTCGCCCAGGATCCCCAGGACATCCCGCGGGCGTGGCAACTCCTTCGGGCGGGCACCGCGCCCCATTCCCATCGGCCGGGGCGTCCGCGTCTCGCCACCAACGCGCAAGGGTTCGTGAAGCCTTCCGGTCGCGTCTACCAGCGGCCAGATCCGGTCATCATGGATGTACAGGTGGTCAATCGGAACCGCCCGCGTCGAATGTTCCACGAGGATTGTTTCGCGATGGACACGCCCGATCCAGCGGGCAATCTCGGCAGCGTTCGAAACGGTGGCCGAGAGGCAAACCAGCTGGACGTGCGGCGGACAATTCAGGATTGCCTCTTCCCACGTCGTGCCCCGGTCAGGGTCGGCAAGGAAGTGGACCTCGTCAAAGATCACCACGGCGGTGTCGCCGAACGCCTCCGGGCTCCGCAGCACCATGTTGCGGAGGACTTCGGTGGTCATCACAAGGACGTCACCCGAGGCATTCTCGGTGACATCGCCGGTCAGCAGGCCAACCGATTCCCCGTACGTCGCCCGCCAGTCGTGGAACTTCTGGTTCGATAGCGCCTTGATTGGCGCCGTGTAGATCGCACGCATGCCCTTGCTTCGCGCAAGTTCAACGCCGAACTCGGCAATCACCGTCTTGCCAGTGCCCGTCGGCGCAGCAACCAGCACCGACCGATCCGCACTCAGCGCCTGCATTGCCTCTAACTGGAACTGATCCAGTGGAAACGGGTACCTCCGGGCAAACCCATCAACAAGGTCATTCCGCACCGCAGACGCAACGCGCGCCGCGCGACGGCGACGGACTGGCGCCACCACCACCGGGCTTGTTTCGCGGTCACCGCCCCCCACCATCCCCTCCTTGTTCATGGACGCTTCGCGAACAGATGCCGGAGGCACATCCAACCCATGGTCTCCGGGAAACTCGACGGGTGCATCAGTCACCGGCGAGGGGGCAGGGATGTTGTGGTCGCTATCTGTGTCGCGGGTCGTCATTCACTTCGTTTCGGTTCATATAGAGTGTAGTGATCGACGGAGCGACGCCCGCGAGTGTCGGTGCGTTGCGCCCTGCCCCGCCGTGTTCATAGACGCTTCGCCAGACCTGCCAATTGATCGTAATCACATGAAAGTCCGCGCCATCACCGTCGGCATTCCCGTGCCCCCCGGGACACAATCCCGACTCGTGTCCCGTGCGGGAACGATCGCGTTCGCCATCCGCGAGGCATTGGACCGAGCCGGCATCGAATCCCAGACCGTTCGCCTCGCCCTGCCTCCGGTCACCGACCGATTTACAAACAGCGGGGCAAGCATGTCGAGTGACGTTTTGGACGAGGCCGCGTTCCTCGACGAGACGTCACGCCTGAGCGATTTCGGTCACGTGTCATTCGGCACAATCGACACCCTCGGCACACCGGATGCGATCTGGTCACCACTGCTTGAACTCGTGCCGGAAATCATCTCGACGACTTCCCTCATTTCGGTGACCGCGACCGTTGCCACACGCAAGCCATCCGGTCTCGCGGAGATCAACATCGGGGCTTGCCGAAGTGCGGGGAGTGCCGTGTCCCACATCGCGCATGATGGAGATGGTGGCTTCGGCAACTTCCGCTTCGCCGCCCTCGCCAACTGCGGACCAAACATCCCGTTCTTCCCAGCCGCCTATCACGATGGTGGGGACACCCCTGCTGTCGGGATTGGGTTGCAATGCGCAGACTTGGTCGTCGACGCCTTCACACATGCGTCAAGCCTCGAGGACGCCCGGTCCCGTCTTGTCGGATCCCTGTCCGAGGCCGTCAATAAAGTTGCCGGGATCGTCCGTGGCGCTCTCGACCGTCTGGGAGGAATTCGGTTCAACGGCGTCGACTTCTCCCCCGCCCCATTGCCTGGCGACGGCACGAGCATCGGCGGCGCCTTTGAACGCCTCGGATTGCCCGCGTTCGGCGGTCACGGTACGGTCTTCGTTGCGTCGTTCCTGACAGAATGCCTGCAAGAAGTTGCAACAACCATGGGCATGACTGGAATGACTCCTGGTGGAAGAGCGCGACCGTTTGCCTTCTCCGGCCTCATGATGCCCGTGCTGGAGGACAGCGTCCTTGCGCAACGCGCGTCTTCGGGCCACATCGGAATCGAGCGCCTGTTGCTGGCAAGCGCGGTCTGCGGTCTCGGACTCGACACCGTTCCCCTGTCCGGAGACATATCCGCTGGAACCCTCGGCGCGATCATCCTCGATATGGCCACCTTGGCCGTGAGACTGGACAAGCCCCTTTCGGCACGCCTCTTCCCCGTACCGGGCACTCGCGCCGGGGACGCCGTTTCGTGGGACACGCCGTACTTCTCGCCGTCAGTCGCAATGGGCACCTTGGAAGCAACAGCAACCGGCGTCCTCGGGAGCGCCACACGCCACGTCGCGCGCCTAGACCCGTTCCGCCCTGGCTGATCCCTGCGTCGAACCCGACTGTGCTACAACCGCGAGACCTGCCGGAACACCAATCCTTTCCCGAAGGAACACACAAATGACCGACCTGACCGCACTGAGTGGCATCGTGCCGCCAATCCTGACCCCGCTGATGCCAGATGGCCAGGTTGACCTACGGTCGCTAATGCGCCTGACCAGGTATCTGATGATCAATGGGGTGCACGGAATATGGGCGTGTGGAACCACCGGCGAGTTTGCCTGCATCGACGCGGAGGAGCGCGAACACGTCACTGGGACGATCGTGGACACCCTTGACGGCAAACTACCCGTGATTGCCAACGTCTCCGATTGCAGCACGCGCCTCACCATCGGCCACGCGCGCCGTGCCGTCGCCGTTGGGGCCGACGCAATCGCCGTGACCCCACCGTACTACTACGGCAACAGTCAGGAAGAGCTGCTTCACATGTATCGCGAAGTGCGCGATGCCATTGACGCGCCCCTATACATCTACAACATTCCGTCAACGGTCAAGACACGCGTGGAAATCCCGACCATCATCGAGCTTGCCCGGGAGGGAACCGTGGCCGGGATAAAGGACAGCCAAGGTGATCTCCCATGGGCACGGGAACTCGCATCCGCCGTTGCGGAGGCCGGAGTTCCATTGCGCATCTTCCTCGGGTCGAAGGCCATGACCGAGGTCGCCTTGATCCCCGGCCTCCACGGATGCATTCCAGGAATCGCCAACGTCGTACCTCGCGCCTGTGTGGACGCTTGGGAACAATCCGAACGAGGCAACCTGGACGCCGCACGCACCGCGCAGCATCTGGTTGACGCGGCCATGGGACTCCTCGATATGACCGCGGGAGGGAGGCATGCCCGCAGTTTCGGGGGCATGAAGGCGTCGCTCGTCTCTCTGGGTGTCATCACCCACCCGACGATGTCTTCGCCACTCCACACCGCGGACGCCACCGAAATCGCGGCGGTTGGAGAACGCACCCGAGAACTGGGGATCACTATCCGCAAGTAGCCGGACGGGTCGGTCCGGTGAAGCGAGCCCCAAGGCCCCACTTCACATTGCGGCCATGCGGGGACAGCAATAACTGTTTTGTGATCACCATCACTTCGCGATGATNNCATTCACCCCGCAAAGGCGAGTGGAGGCCTTGGCGGTCCCAGTGTGCCGGGGTGCGTTGCCTTGCCGAACAGGCTTCAGTCACCGCCCAAACCCTACTTCGGGGAAAGGGACGGGCCCGACGTCGTCCGGCAGAACGCTTTCCGGACGTCGCTCCCTCAGTGGCGGAAGTGCCTGAACCCAGTGGTTACAAGCGCGATGCCGTAGCGGTCGGCCATCTCTGAAGCGTCGGCGTCCTTCCGCCCTCCGCCCGGATGGGCAATTGCCGTAGCACCAGCCTCACACGCCGCCTCAACCGCATCCGGATCGGCGAAGAAGCCGTCGGTGGCCATCACCGATCCGACAAGAGGTGACACGTGCCCGGCTTCCACTTGCTTCAGTGCGGCATCACTGGTCCTGGCATCCTGCGCACTCCGTGATGCAATCCGGGTCGCCGCAACCACGCTGTCAAGGCGGCTCATCTGACCCGCACCAACGGCCCGCACCGCGCCGTCGCGCACGAACACGCTCGCGTTCGATCGAACATGCTTGACAATCCGCCAAGCCATCCGGAGATCATTCTCCTCGGTGTCGGTGAGTTTCCGGGCAGATGCGGCCGTAAACGTCACCTCGTCCGCATTGATCGTGTCGTGTGACTGGGCCAGGAACCCACCCGTCACGGGCCGGTATTGCCAGTCAAATGCTGACAGCATGCCGGCGGTGGACGGGACAGGAAGTGAGAAGACCCGGGTCTGGCGTCGACCAAGAATCCTAAGCGCCTCGTCCGTGTACCCCGGTGCGACGAGCACCCAGTACAGGACTCCACTCATCGCCCGCGCCATGTCGCCGTCGACAATCCTGTTGCACGCCACCACGCCACCGAATGCTGACAGCGGGTCGCCGGCATATGCGCGCCGGTACGCGTCCGCGGGCGAAGAACCAACCCCGACACCGCACGGGTTGTTGTGTTTGACGATGCTAACGGCCACGCCGGTGAAGTCAGCGACTATCGCGTAGGCGCAATCCAGGTCCAGAAGATTGTTGTATGAGGGGTCATCTCCCGACAGGTGCACCAAATCTGCAAGACCAGGCCCGGTCAACCGCGGATCGGCAAGCCGGTAGAGGGACGCCGCCTGGTGAGGATTCTCTCCGTATGTGAGCGACGACGCACGGGTCAGCGGGAGGGAAACGGCGTCAGGAAACTTCTGACCGGCCATCGCCGAGAAGTAGGCTGCCACGTACGCGTCGTACTGGGCCGTGTGCGCGAATGCCGCCTGCGCAAGTCTCACGCGTTCCGCCACCCCCAAGGTGCCCGCCCGAAGGTGATCAAGTGTCCCCGGGTAGTCCCGAGGGTCTGTCACCACCGCGACATGGGCGAAATTCTTAGCCGCCGCCCTGGTCATGGCCGGCCCGCCAATGTCAATCTGTTCCACCGCCTCGCGAATGGCATCCGGGAGGTGCCCTTCCACAACTGGCGGGGCACCGTTTCCGGAAATTGTGGAGACAAATGGGTACAGGTTCGTGACAACCAAGTCGATCGCCACAATCCCGTGTTCCGCAAGCGCCGAGAGGTCTCCGGGGACGTCGCGCCGGGCAAGGATGCCGGCATGGATAGCCGGATGGAGGGTCTTGACCCGTCCGCCAAGGATTTCCGGAAA
>DDYL01000225.1:20147-29159 GCA_002347925.1 Chloroflexi bacterium UBA2235
GCATGCGTCTGCCCGGTGCTGACAAGCTCCCAACCGAGATCATGCAAACCCTGTGCAAACTCCGCCAGACCGGTCTTGTCCCACACGCTTAGCAATGCCCGCACGATATCGCCTCGATCCAACTAGATTTCCGGCCAACCCGATGAGACCCACCTTGCGCGTGACAACGCGTGACAACGCGTGCAATCGGTGCCGAATGCGAGACGACCGGAACGGGTTGAGGGTACCCGCAGCAACCCGCCCTGGACCCGAAATCACAGTCACTCGGGTACGGTTTACTTCGACAGAAAGGCCTCGTGACTGATGCAACGCCTCCTCGACGAAACCATCACGACCGCCACCATCGACACGCCACCAGGCGAAATCACCCGTGAAGAGGTCTACACCGACCTCGGGTTCGCAACCCAAACCCCGAGCAACCGCCCGTATGTAGTGGTCAACATGGTCATGACACTTGATGGCAAGGTGGTGATCGGCGGACCGGGAACCACCCGTCTCATCGGCAGCCGGATGGACCACTACCTCATGACCCGCATCGAGGCACAATGCGATGCGGTCCTCTTCGGGGCAACCCTTCTTCGCGAGGACAACCCGGGCTATCCGTGGCACGACGAAGCGAGGCAGGCACGTCGTGTTGCCCGTGGCGTACGCGCCGAACCACTCTGGGCGGCCGTCAGCACACTGGGCGCATTTCCGACCCCGCCACGCATGTTCGAGGGGGGTCCAGACCGGACGGCCCTCTTCGTGAGCAACGCCACCCCTCCCGAAACCTTGGAAGCGCTCGCATCACAAACGACGGTCATCGCGCGGGGTGAGCACGAGGTTCCGCTTGAGGAGATGCTTCACGTCTTCCGTCACGACCTCGGGGTCAGGACCCTCTGTTGCCTGGGAGGTGCCGCCCTGAATGCACGCATGCTTGCACTCGGACTGGTCGATGAAGTCTTCGTGACAATCGCCCCGAAAATCCAGAATGGGCGGGGCGGGGTGACCATGTTCGAGGGCGTCGCCTTTCCAGCGGACGCGCTTGCGCACCTTGCGTTGAAAAGCGTCTATTCGCACGAAAGCGAGCTCTACCTCCGCTACCGCACCACGTGAGTGACTTCGCGTTTCCCGAGCCACGGGTCCTGAACCCGATTTTGTTACACTCATCGTCATTCGGGCACATAGCTCAGCTGGTTAGAGCGCACGGTTCACATCCGTGAGGTCCGGGGTTCGAGTCCCTGTGTGCCCACCACCCGCANNCACAGGCATTACTCAGCCTGACACAGTCGGTACAAGTATCTCGACAGCGGTGACCGGCGATGAGTGATCCGGCCGAACGCACACCGGGCGCGATCCTCATCGGAACGCAGGGCTTCTCCTACGACGGGTGGAATGGCCTCCTCTACCCCCCCGGAACGCGACCTGCCGATCGGTTGGCCCGGTACGCGCGCACCTTCCCGCTCGTCGAGATCGACCGCACCTTCTACGGCCCTCCACGCGCCTCGGAAGTTGACCGGTGGATTTCACAAACCCCAGACACGTTTCGGTTCACCGCAAAGGTGCCCCGGCAGATCACGCACGATGCACGTCTGCAGGGTCCGGACGCGCTTCGGCAACTTGAGGATTTCCTGAAGACGATTACGAGGCTTGGCGACCGCCTTGGCGCCGTAGTCCTGCAACTAGGACCGGGTTTCCAGTTTCCGCGCGATGCGGATGGACTGTCGCGAGCATTGCAGCTGCTTCCGACTATCTCGCCACCTTCCCTGCGCGTCGCTGTCGAGTTCCGCCACCCATCGTGGATCGAAGCACCAGACGTCGAGGCACGCCTTCGTGAGGCACGCGTCGCGTGGATATGGAACGACTGGGAACCCGGTCCCAATCCATGGGCGGCCATGCCCCGTGCAATCGACGAACCGCGAGCCTTCCGTGAGACCGCCGACTTCGCGTACCTGCGTCTCACCGGCGATCACGACATCACAATTGACTACCAAACGATCACCATCGACCGCGGGGCAGACCTTCGGCGGTGGGCGGAGCTCATCTCGAAGTGGCGTGAGAACCAGATGAAGAATGGCCGGACCGGTGACGTCTTCGTCCTACTGAACAATCACTACTCCGGAAGCAGTCCGCGGTCGGCCTCTGCCCTACGGCAACTCCTCGATTTGCCCCCGGTCCAGTTCGGGGCCGAACCAGAGTGGTCGCCGCCAACCTCGAGTGCATCACTACCCATGCGTCTTCCAGGCTTCTGAAATCCGACTAATCCCCACTTGCTCGCGCCGGGCGCCGTCGCGTCAAAACAATCCATCGCGGCTGGTGGACGTTCGGCGTCGTACCTGTCACAATGCCCACATGCCACTGCGGATTCGCGACCGTTCGACAGCCGGACAGATCACCCGTTCACGTACACCCGGGCAACCGGCAACGCGTGCAGCTGGTGCGCCGGCAAGCTTTGCCGAAGCGCTGACAACCGTTCAGCGGACCGTTGCCCAACAGGATCTCGACCGCCTCTACATGGACGTCGAGGAACAGGGACGGCAACTCCTTGAAGATCCATCGCCAGATGGCCTGACCCGATACCGTTCTTCAATCCGGAACTTCATCGCCTATGTCGTGAAGAATGGTCTGAAGCTGCGGTCGGCGATTGCCCAACGGGAACTGCACCAGATCATCGACAAGATCGATGAGGAACTCTTGTCGATGGCCGACGGCCTGATCGCCAAGGAAAAGCCATTGCTTGAACTTGCCGAAAAAGTCGGACAGATCAACGGCATGATTTGTGACATGAAGGCCTGAGCGGGAACCCGAGACGCCGAGAGGCTTCCCGCTTGAATGAAGCCTTCAGCGCCGGTGTTGCGACAGGTTTGCGTTCCCCCTCAAACGCCGGACGGGCGGCATGCGGGTTACTGGCCGTCTTGCCTCAGGAAGCCTTGGGCATCGACAGGTGCCGAAGGGGACACACCCTGTTCGACGATCACAAACGTCCGACCGCCAATGTAGAAGTAGCCGGGCGGGTCACCACCGAAAAGATCGAAGTGTCGATAGGCCGCTGGCAACACCCACGTTAGCCGGCCATCTGGTCCGGGTTCGAGAGCCATCTCCGAACCCGTATTGTCGATCAAAATGGCACTCGTGCCTGTTGCCTTGAGGGAAATACTCGCCTCCTGGCCGGTCCCATTCCAGATCACGGACGCACGCACTGACCCCTTGTGAAATACGGCGAGATGTTGCGCCCACTCGAAGCGCGATGCGAACTTGGAAAGTCCTGACGGATCATTCCGTTTCCGGACGTGGAGTTCGGCACGGTTCGCATCCGCAAGGAACCTCGCGACAATCCGGTAAGCGTGATAGGCCGGGCGTGCCCGCGTTGCATCCTGATCGAACTCGGGGTCATCCGAATAGCGCACAAGACCCCACAGCTCATCGGGAACCGGGTACGGATCATCTTGAAGCGCTTGGAAGAAGACCTTCTCGTAACCAGCTGCGAACGCGAGCGCGTGGGCTTGCAGGACATAATCCGCCTGCTCCGCCATCGTGATCCTGAAGCCATCGTTACGGTCAGCCGGGTTCCATCCTGGCAACGGGTCGTCATAGGGCATCGCGTTGATTTCGGTCAACCAGATCGGCTTCCCTACCGCCCCGATCGCGTCGAGCCGGGCGCGGAACCCAACGCGGTCCGCCTTTTCCGCGGCGAGCGGGACGCCACCGTGATACCGGTCCCACAAATCGTGGGGATTGCGGTACAGGTTCAAGGCGAAGTAGTCGAAGGGGTCGGCGCCCTTTGCCTTCACGACGGAGGCAAACTCGTCAAACCACTTCAAGCGGTCGCCGCCTCCCGCATCCTTGTCCTTGAAGTAGGAGTATGGCGAGATCATGATCTTTGCGTCCGGGTTGGCCCGCTTGGCCGCCTCGGATGCAACCTTGACCAGTTGGTAATACTCCTCAGCAGTTCCCGACCAGGTGTTGTACACCGCATTGCTTCCGGTCGCGGGAATCTCCACCTCATTCCAGATCTCGAAGACGTCCATCATGCCGGCGAACTCCGATGCCAGCAAGTACATGAAATAGCCCCACGTATTGTCCTCATTGATCTCTTCGTCAATGAAGACCGGTTCATAGAGACCGCGTGGAACCGACGTTCCGGGCTTCAGGTCAGGGGTCTCGGCCGCCCACTCGGGAGTGCCAAGGACCATTGCCGCAACCTTCAGTCCGGAAGCCAACTGCCGCTCAAGGATGCTGTCGCCGTTATCGTCACGGAAGTAGAAGAGATTCAGTTCACCGGGTTCGGGTTGGACGTTGAACCACTGGACCGTCCATCGTGTCCACCCGGCACCCGACGCATCACCGAACGACATCGCCTTGAACGCCTCATTGACACCGAGACTTCCTGCCCGGGGCAGTGGCTCACTGAAATCAATGGACGGCTCATCAGCCGACGACACCCCTCCCGGTATCCCCGATAAGGTGACTGCCCCCATTGCCGCACCACCGGTCGTTCGGAACAGTTCCCGACGCCGGTACATCCCACGTCCAAGACTGCCAACTGATCGTGAAGCGGCTGGTCGGGCATCGCGGTCACCGGGTACACCCATGTGGTTCGTAACTCCTCGGGACAGTTCTCGGCCGACGGTAGCAGAAAACGCCAGATTGAACGTAGGGAACGGCATGTTCCGTCTTGATCCGAGGCGGGCCAAGGGCGCGCCACGAGCCGAACCATCACAGGTCGCCCCTCGCGCCAACCCAACCGCCCAGAAGTGTCAAGGTGGCATACTTCCGGCAGCACCTTCGCACGAGATTCTAGTCTAGGAACCATCCGGAGTAGGCGTGACGTCATCATTGGTCAGGACCGGCGCGAACCTGTTCGGCACCCAGATCATCGGCCGGAGCCTCGGATTTGCCTTGGGAACCGGTCTGGGCCGTCGATTTCTCGAGCGGTTCGACGGGCAAGTCCTCACACCGTTTGAACACCGCGAGGTTGCATCTCGGTGGGCCGGGTCAATCGGGGGCCACGTCGCAGACATCGCAGTAAACACCGTCGCACTTCGCAACCCGACGCGAGACACCAATGCCCACCTTCAAGTGAAGAACATGACTGCAGCGAACCCAACCCGCGACTGGGCCGAATTGATCCAGCGAGCCGCGACAATCCTGATGGCCATCGGGGCCATCGTCAAGGTCGTCACGAGCCTTATGGAAGAGCGCGCCAAGATTGCCGACGAGCACGCTTCGTGGCGCAGCTCCTCCCGGTAGCCACCGTGGCATCCCCGCCCGTTTGAACGACCGGCATCACTGCCGACACGCAGTTCTCAGCGGCCAATTCCTGCCTCTATCGGAGGTTGTGTCTGGCCAACCAATCCTCTTCGGCACCCTGAGCCGGGAGAAAGTCTTCAACGGAGGCGACCGTACCGATGACCGTCAAAGGCAAGGCCCTTGTTACTGGAGGTGCCGGGTTCATCGGCAGCTACATCGTCGATGAACTGCTGGCACATGGCTACGACGTCCGCGTGTTCGACAATTTGGAACCTCAGGTTCATGGCGCTCTGCGCGAAAACGGGGGGCGACCGGAATACCTATCGCGCGACGTCGAACTCATCATCGGGGATGTTCGAGACACCGACGCAGTCACCCGTGCGCTTGAAGGAGTGGATATCCTGTTCCACCAAGCCGCTCTTGTCGGGGTGCCGCAAAGCATGTACGACATCCGACGCTACACGGACATCAACGCGCTTGGCGGGGCAACCGTCCTTGACGCCGCCATGAATACCCGGGGCGTACGTGATCGCCTCCGGAAGATGGTCGTAGCAAGCAGCATGTCCATCTACGGCGAAGGCGCGTACCAGTGTCCCGACCACGGAGTCGTTGCACCAAAGCTGCGACCGTTGACCCAACTTCAGCAACACCGATGGGCAATGGAGTGTCCGCAACCCGGATGCGGCAAGGTGGTCACGGCCACGCCGACCACCGAGGAGAAACCCCTCCAACCCCTCTCGATTTACGCAATTGGCAAGCGCGACCACGAAGAGATGTTCCTCTCAGTCGGACGAGCCTACTCCATTCCCACGGTCGCCTTGCGCTACTGGCAGGTCTACGGACAACGACAGGCCCTGTCAAACCCATACACCGGAGTGGGTGCCATTTTCTGTTCGCGGATCCTGGCTGGCAATGCACCGCCGGTCTACGAGGACGGCGGCCAGTTGCGCGACTTTGTCCACGCCAAGGACATCGCCCGCGCGAATGTCCTCGCATTGGAAAGCACGACCGCAACCGATCATGCCATCAACATCGGCACCGGAAACCCCATCAGCATTGCGGACGTCGCCTGGACGCTCATCAAAGAGATGGGTGCCGACCGCGACGGCATGACCCCGAACGTACTGAACGAGTTCCGTCCTGGCGATACCCGCGACTGCTTCCCGGACATCTCTCTAGCGCGTGAACTTCTCGGGTACCAACCGCAAATAACGTTTGCCCAAGGCGCAACAGAACTCGTCGGTTGGGTGAGAGAGCAACGTGGCCTGGCGGTTGACCGCTTTGAAGTCGCCCAGAAGGAGCTACGGGAACGCGGACTAGCTTCCGCACCGTAGGCAGGCGGCCTATCCGGCGGGTCGGACGGCATCCGCCGCCCCCCGCCGCAACGCCGCCATTTTCAACACTGCATCGCGCGCGGTGTTCGCAAGTGCGGCCCACGGACCCCATGCCGGGGTCCCGCGGTGTACGTTAGCCTGCGTCCTCGCCAACCGATGAAGCTCGTTACCCGCGCGGTGTGCGATCGCCGCGAGGATGACCGCCGCCTCNNGTAATTCTCTAATATCAGCACCCGGCGACGCCTTCGCGACATCGGGTGGGTCAACTACCGCGTCGTCTTCACCGGACGTCATCTGGACCTCCCGCAACCACTAGAGTGCTTGCCTCCCGGCAAAACCGCTCTCCAGCGTGTGCCAGTGCGTGATCCTCGTCTCTCCCGCCTTCCAGCAGAGATAGATCTCTTGGCCGTCTCGCAAGCTCCTGAAGTCGACCAGACCCATCGGCACGTCCTTGAGCTCGCAACCTAGGGCCTGTAACTCGTCGAAGGCCGCCTGGATGATCTCAATGAAGTGGTCCGCGTCATTCATCAGGTGGAAGAGACGCTTGCCGTGCAAATTAGCCTCACTGCCATCCGGGTCTGCCACCGGAGAGGCACCAGGGTTCTGGAGGTTTGCCTGGACCTGAGCCAACTGAGCGGCCGTTCGCTGCAAGCGCGTCACCAGTCGCCCCACCCGGGGAACCAGCGCATTGGCCTCGTCAAGCGAGAACAACCGGCGCCGGGTAGGAGTGGTCTCCATCGTTCTCTCGTCAGACATGCATGCTCCGCGTGCCATATCGTACTCGTTCGCCGCCGCAGTATCGTCGGTCCCAAACGGGAACCTCGCCGAAACCCTCAGCTATCATTGGCCGTAAGTAGCAGTGGCAGACCCTGCGTTCGAGGCCTTCGTGCGGCCGCGGACCAAATCTCGACCATCGTCGGAGAACCCGAACAGGTATGGATACGGCCCGCGACTTCAAGGTGGTGGCCATTGGCGGGGGGGTCGGTGCCTCCCAAGTCATGCTTGGCCTTCGTCAGTACACCCGGTTCCAAACCGGCGTGATCTCCGTGATGGACTCCGGTCGTTCAACCGGGGTTGTGCGGGGGGCATTCAACGTCCCGGCTCCCGGAGACATCCGGAACGCCATCGTCACCTTGTCTCAAGCGGAGCCCGTCCTCAAGGACCTGTTTCAACATCGCATGGTCGGCACCCGCCTTGACAACTTCAATGGCGTTGCGTTCGGCAACCTCTTCCTTGCCGCACTCACTCAGATGACCGGAAGCTTTGAACGGGCCGTTGTCGAACTCAACCGCCTGCTCAACCCTTTCGCCGAAATTCTGCCGGTCACGCTTGACAATACTCATCTGTGCGCCGAACTCGTCGATGGATCAATCCGCTACGAGGAAGTCAGTGTCCGAGGGATCCAGAAGCCTGCGATCCGCCGGGTCTACCTTCGCGATGACGGCGTCCAGGCGTACGGTCCGGTGACTGAAGCGATCAAAGGCGCGGACTTGATCACGATTGGTCCCGGCAGCCTGTTCACCACGGTAATTGCCTGCCTGATCGTGCCGGGGATACGGGAAGCCATCGAGCATGCCCGCGACCGTGGCGCAACCGTCGTCTACGTGTGCAACACAACCACCCAACCCGGCCAGACCGACGGGGTGACCATCTCGGACCATATCGCCGAGATTGTCGGTTATCTGGGCCCCGGGAACCTTGACTACAGTCTGATCAACACCGGTGTGCCCGCCGCTCACGTGATCGAGCGACACCGACGTGATGGCCTCAACCTCCTCACCCTTAGCGCGGAGGAACTCCGGAAGATCAACGACTTCGGTGTGGAGGTCGTCGCGACCAACCTCATAGAAGATGCTTCAGAGAGCCGGTCGCTCTGGAACAAGGTAGATACGGTCCGACACGATCCAACGCGGGTAGGGCTTGAACTCGCAGGTCTTGTGGCCGCCGTCGCAGCCGTTAGGGCCAGTGCCGCGCAGGTGGTCCGTGGCGCCGCGGAGACCGGTTTCTCACCCTCGCAGGCATGATAGGCCAGCCACGGTCGCGTATCAGGCCTCTTCCACCCCCTGCCTCCCCATGGTGTTCATTCCGGTTGCCGCGCCGTTTTCCACGTCGTGCTAGGATGCAACCCTGATGGGGACCGGGCGCGTCCTGACCGATGCACGCGATCTGGTAGCGGACCTTGGCAAGTGGTCGCGCCTTGGCATGCATGTCAAGCGCTGGATATTGCTGCTCGTCATTGCATGCACGGGTATCTCACTTGGCATTGCCTTCATTCTCGTTCAGCTCTACCGAACGCAACCGTTCCCGGAATGGGTTTTCTACGTCACCCTGCAACCAGTTGACCGGACGTGGCGTGCCCTGCTCTTCCTGACAATCGGCATCCTTGGTGTCGGGGTCGCGGTCGTGCAACTCAACCGCTCGCTCCTTCTCGCCGTGCAGCCACCATACG
>DDYL01000225.1:29194-31263 GCA_002347925.1 Chloroflexi bacterium UBA2235
ATCGTCGCTTTCGCGGGACATCGCGGCTTCGTGGCACTTCAAACGCACCGCGACCGCTTCGGCGAAAAGCTCCTTGGCATCGCAAGCATCGGTGACGGATTGCTTCCACTTGGCCTCGACGAACCGCTGGTGCGATCAGCAACCGACCGCATGATCCGTCCCCTCGACGAAGTGCTTGAAGTCTGTGCCGAGCTCGAACATGGCACAATCCTGACAGGTGCACCGGCTATCCGAGCCCGACGGGGAGGAGTCCCGATAAAGCGTGTCTTCCTGACTGCGGTCGGGCAGGATCCGCAGTCGGTGATCGGGGGCACCACTGGTCTCGTCACCCACACAGATGCACCCGTCCGAGCCGAAGCCATCCACGCAATCCGCGAGGCCGACGTCATCATCTTCGGTCCCGGAAGCTTCTATCTGAGCATCCTGCCGAACCTCCTGCTTGACGAGGTCGCCGAGGCAATCCGTGCAAGCAAAGCCCGCAAGGTCCTGATCGCCAATCTCATGACCGAACCCGGGCAGACTGATCTGTTCGACGTAGGTGACTATGTCCGCGCCCTGCACGCGTACGGTGGCTTCACTCTCGATTACGTCCTGGTGAACAGCGCATCGGCTGACCGGGTGATCAGCGAACGGTACGCAGCCTCACTGGCGACGCCGGTGGTTGCCGATAGTGACCGCGACGTCGGCGGATCACGCGACACGGTGGGTCTCGGAGGCGGACACACCCTCAAGAAGATCGGCGTAGAAGACAACGCCGTCATCCTTGCAGCAGACCTGGCTACGCGCATGGCGGAACGTGTTCCAACCCCACACGGGAGCCGCGACGCCACTCCCGGCGCACCCACCACAATGTCCATCGTGGTCTACCGGCATGACCCGGCAAAACTGGCCTCTGCCCTCGCTACCCTGCTTGGCGTCTCGTAATTCCGAGAGCACTTGCAGCAATGGTCAGCGGGCAACACCCGACGCCACCACAGCCGACTGCATCGACGGAATCAGGTTGGCCTTGACCGCCACCGAAGCCGTCCTCACGCCACTCGAGATGGCGCGTGCCTTCGAACTCCCATGGCCAATGAACACATTTCCCTGCACACCGACGAGCGGGGCCCCACCGTACTCGGCATAGTCAAGCACTTTTCCCGCCTTGACCAATCCCGGCCGAAGCACCGCGCCGGCAAGCTTGTAATGGAAGCGGCTCCGGATCGCCGTTCGCACAAGGTCGAAGCAGAGCTTGGAGACGCCTTCGGCAAGCTTGAGGACGACGTTGCCAGTAAACCCATCACAAACCGCCACATCACAATGACCGGCCGCAAGTTCCCGTCCTTCGATATTTCCAACGAAGTTCAGCGAGCTTTCAGCCAGTCGCGGATGTGTTGCCAGCACCAGTGCATTCCCCTTGGAGGGTTCCTCGCCATTGCTGATCAGACCGACCCGCGGTCGGGCCACTCCAAACATCCGTTCGACATACATGCTGCCCATGTACGCGAACTGGATCAGGTTGTCCGCATCGCAGTCCGCATTGGCACCGGCATCCACGATGACAACTCGACCAGTCAGCAAGGGGACAACCGCCGCAATCGCCGGACGACGCACACCGTCGAGGCGCCCAAGGGTGAACAAGGCGGACGCCATGACCGCGCCACTGTTGCCCGCGGAGAAGACTGCATCCCCGCGCCCATCCTTGAGCGCGCGCATCGCAACATTCATCGAGGCTCCGCGCTTTGCACGCACCGCCTGCGCCGCATGATCGTCCATGCCGATCACCTCGGTCGCGTCAATCACCTCGATCGCCAACGACGTGGCATCCGGATACTTGGAAAGTTCGGCACGAACCACGTCTTCGTGACCGACCAGGATCACCGTGTGACCCTCCCGAGCCGCCGCGACGCACCCTTCCACGACAGGGCCAGGGCCGTGATCGCCGCCGAATGCATCAACGATGATCCGTGGAGTGCCTTGTAGTTCGGTAGAAGCCGACAGACCTGCCACGCGATTCCTCACCATGGCGACCGTCGGCATTGACGGCCTCCGGCATTTCCACCGGACGTGCCGCGTGAAGTGTATCCCTC
>DDYL01000218.1:0-1040 GCA_002347925.1 Chloroflexi bacterium UBA2235
CGACCGAACCTGCCCAGATCGCTCCTGTGACTGTGGCCCGGAACAAGGCGCCGACAGAGACTGACATTGGGTTTGGTCCGTCGGATTCAACTACAACGGACCGTTCAGCAACGGTCTCCGTCTGGCCCGTGCTCGGCGGGCTTATCCGAGCGATGACGTGGTGGTGGCTTGGAAGCGTGGTGATGGCCGGATTTGTCGGATACGTGATCGGGCTGGTTCCCGGCCTCGTCATTCGCCGGTTCCTCGATGCGGCATCTTCCATGGCTAGGGGCGACGATCCCTCCACCTTGATTTGGCTGGGTGCCTTGATCTTCATGTTCGGGGTCGGCAGAGGGATCCACATGGCCATCACCGCGACCATCGAACCCACCACGCAAACCATGGGGTCAGGAATGCTGATCGCTGCCTGTTTCTCAGGGGTCATGCATTCTCGGCGGTACCCGGCGTTGCCCGGGTCTCCCGGTGAAGCGGTTAGTCGATTTCGTGATGACACGCTGGTGATTGGACGCTTTGCAACCTGGCTCGGCGACCCTTTCGGGCAACTTGCACTCGGGGTTGGCGCCTTTGTGATCCTGTGGTCTCGAGATCCGCAGGTAGCGGTCGCGTCGGTTGCTCCGATCATATTGGCGATGGTGGTGTCGCAGGCTGCCAGCGGACCAGTGCAACGCGCTCGGCAGGCTGCGCAGGCGGGCGTCGCTAGCGTCACGGACCTTCTTGGCGACGTGTTTGCTGGAGCAGCGGTAATCGCGATGTCCCGAACCAGTGAGCACGTGATTGCACGGGTGCAACAACATGGAGACACACGCCGTCGCGCGGCGCTGCGAGAAGTGCTCCTCAATCAGTCGGTACAGGCACTCTCTCGAAACGTTGCGACGCTTGCCTCAGGGGTGGCGTTGATCGTGTCGGTGCCCGCGATCATTGACGGGAGGCTCACAAGTGGAGACGTGGGACTAACCCTGTCCTACGTGACATGGCTCGCGGTGCTCGCCGGGTTCTATGGAGATTTTGTTCTCCAGTTCAGGCAAGCGCGGGTCGCCCTC
>DDYL01000218.1:1054-22593 GCA_002347925.1 Chloroflexi bacterium UBA2235
GGGATCTGGGAGCCGGCAAAAGGGGCCAACCGGCAAGAGTGGCTTCCCGTGGAAACTGGGGACAATCTGGTCTCTGACCTTGCCGTGTGCGGACTGACATTTTCGTTTCCCGCTCGTGACCTCCCGAACGATGCGCGAAAGCCAGCAACAGCCGCAGGTATCTTCGGAGCGACCTTCCGGGTACGTGCGGGGTCGTTCACGGTCGTCATTGGGCGTGCCGGTTCAGGCAAGACGACCCTCTTGCGAACGCTGATGGGCCTGCTTCCCGCCTCGTCTGGATCAATCGAGTGGAACGGTGTGGAAGTTCCGGACCCTGGGTCCTGGTTCGTTCCCCCGAGAGCGGGCTACGTTTCACAAGTACCCCGTCTGTTTACCGATACCGTTCGGGCGAACATTCTTTCCGGAACCGACCCCGCTCTGCTGGATCTGGATGCGAGGCTTGCCAGCGCCCTACATCTGGCAACTCTGGACCGGGATATCGGGGCTGGGTTGCTGTCGCTGACGTCTCCAGTCGGGCCTCGGGGGCTGCGGATATCTGGCGGGCAAGCCCAGCGCGTCGGAGTTGCGCGAATGTTGGTCACGCGTCCGTCCTTGCTTGTCGTTGATGACCTATCGAGTGCCCTCGACGAAGCAACCGAGGCCGAACTCTGGTCGAGATTGATTTCGAGTGGTCCAGTGACAATCGTTGCATCGTCGAACCGTCCCAATGTGATCGAAATGGCCGATCAAGTCATCGAGGTAGTTGATGGCCGATGCCGAGTGATCCGCGGATCCCGGTCGCAGCAGAACTCCTGAGTTCCAAAGTATGGATCATGCGAAAGCATGCGCGAGACCGAATGCCGCGCCTGCAGCCAGTCCGCCCACGACAAGGGTCTGAATGGCAGACCGAACCAGGTTCATTCCGGTAAATCGACCCTTGATTGCCCCAAAGGCCAAGAGAGCGACCCCGGTGGATATCACCGACCACACCATTGCGTCGGGAACGGCCGGAACCAGCATGTAGGGAACTAGTGGCACCAGCCCGCCAACGATATACGCGCCACCGATGGTGAGCGCACTGGTGAACGCGCGTCGCGGATCCGGCCGCTCGATCCCGAGTTCGAATCGCATCATGAACTCGACCCATCGATCGCGGTCCGCGGTGATGGCCGCCACAACGCGCTCCAGCGGTTCACCTTCGAGGCCAAAACCTCGCATGACGCTTTCAACTTCGGCCACTTCTCGATGGGGGACTTCCGCGATTTCTCTCAGTTCTCGTGCCACCTCAGCGTCGAAGTGTTCTATGTCTGTCTTGGCCGCGAGGTACCCGCCCAGACCCATGGCGATTGCACCCGCGGCAACTTCGGCGAGCCCCGCCGTGACGATAAGTGAAGACGATGTGACGGCAGCAGAGAGACCGGCAGCAAGAGCAAACGGGACAGTCAGCCCGTCGGACATCCCGATTACAACATCGCGTACGGCTTCAGTGGCAGTGAAGTGTCTCTCAACGTGGGGAGTGGACGGCATCCCTTTTATTCCTCAACTGCGCCAACGGCTTCCGATTGACACTTGCCGCAAGCTCCGCGGCACCCACGGTGCGTTCCGCCTCGGAAGCGTCCGGTCTCGTGGGCTTTCACCGAGGGCGTTTCGTGCCACTCGAGAGGCAGCAGGTTTGAGCAAGTGGGTAGCCCACCTTGTGAGCCTTCCAACTGGTTCGCGTAGTATCAGGATTGTCACGATGGCAAGGATGAAACCTCCCGCCGCGCGGAGCGCGGTACGGTCGCCGAACACACGTTGAATCTCTACAAGTGCCTGGACGACGCCCCACGCGGCGATCATGATTCCGGCAATCATCAATGGCAGAACCACCACAATCGCGATCATTCCGTAGGCGATACCTCGGCGCTCGCCCCAGGGTTCCTTGATCACCAGGGCACGACGCGCCTCTCGGTCTATGATCCAGGCCCCGATCAGCCACACCATTCCGAGAGCAACTGGCAGCGACCGTCTCCAAATCGCCTCTTGGTCGCCCGACGCTGGTGTTTCTTTAGTTTTCCTTTCGGAAACCTTTTGAGAAGTAAGGTCGAAAGCGGAAGCATTGGTCGAGGTGCCGGGCCTCAGCATCTCGGTTGAGGCGAACCTGTCACCCGTGACCGTGCCAAACAGGTCACGTGCAGGTGGGTGTGAAGTCGAATACCCAATCAGGGCAACCAGCGATGCGAGCAACATCAATGAGAGGACGAACCAACCCTGACGCTCACCGTCCGACCACATTGCCACCAGAATGTTGCCGGACTCGGCATTCTCACCGAAGTCCGCGAAGTCATCAACCCACGGCGAGACTACCCGACGTGGTTTGGCCGATCCCGGGTGGGGTGAGTCTGCCGATGCACGAGGCGGATCGACTGAATGTAAGAATGAAGGTTCGAGTGCGGAATTGAGGCGGGCCAACCTGGTCCCTGCCCGAGAGTCTCCCGGACGTGGCAACCAAAGTTGCAGATCGCTTTCCGGACGCGTTGCAAGGTCCGGTTCCGTCCCATCGCTGCGACGCTGATCCGGATTGCCTCCCATCGGAAATTCCTATCGTCCGTGCCGGAGCCTCGCGATCAGCCGCGGTGGCAACCCGGCTTCCCGCATCTTACGTTGCACGTCATCAATGTTGTACTCCACGCGTCGAGCCTGAAGTCTCGTTTGACCCCTGTCTGTAGTCTCGAGCAACAGGTAGGAGGCGGACGATAGGCCGTCACGCGGTTGACCGACGCTCCCAGGGTTGGCAATCAGGCGCACGTCTGGTTCAAGGTCGACAATGGTTCCGTGATCGAACGCTGACACGGAAATCTGCGTGGACGCGGGTCCGTCGTCGTCATAACCGTCATCATGGCCGCTCGACGGAAGCTGTCCGCTGTGGCCCTTGGGGCGGAGAGCGTAGTATTCGGCACGGTGGGTGTGGCCGACGAGACAATGTGCGGTGCCTATCTCGGCAAGGCTGGCGAGTGCAACGGCCTCCGAGTCCATGTAATCCCAGACGGGGTCGTGAGGCGTACCGTGGACGAGCGTAAAGTCGCCCAAACTAGGGACTGCGCGGCCATCTAGCCGAACCGGAAGTCCGTCGAGATACGCGCGGGTCTCAGGGGTGAGGGATTTGATGGTCCAGCGCGCGGCCGTTGCCGCGTCTGGGTTGAATTCGGCAATCGAAATCTTGCCGGTCGCTGCCCGGTCGTGGTTCCCGGCCACGGCATACACCGCAGTCCCGCAGATTTCGCACTCTCTGAGCTCACGAACGCATTCGTTTGGGTTAGGTCCATAGCCGACAATGTCGCCGAGGCACCAGATGGCGTCAAGGCTTCCGAACGACATTGCATCGGCTATTACGCGCTCAAGGGCGTCGAAATTACCGTGTATGTCAGAGATGATTGCGCACCGCATGATCAGGTATCACAGACCAAACGTGCGAGGGGGCCCACGTGACACCTTCAGACAACGACGCGAGACAAGTTGTCGCTACTTAGTGTGTGAAAATCTGATTGGCTCGACCGCACGCAGTTTGAACAGGCCCGAGTGTCATTCAGGGCGCACCACTTCTCACTGGAGGAACCAATGGTTCTCGACTGGCTCGTACGCAAACCCGGCAGCGCCCCTCTGGTCATTGCCCATCGCGGTTCGAGTGGCGTCGCACCCGAAAACACGATTGCGTCTC
Source organism: Chloroflexi bacterium UBA2235 (assembly GCA_002347925.1). Classification (GTDB taxonomy): domain Bacteria; phylum Chloroflexota; class UBA11872; order UBA12225; family UBA12225; genus UBA12225. Next base: position 4,731 of record DDYL01000218.1, read on the forward strand.
TCGAACTCGCCGTTTCCCAAGGGGCGACGGCGGTGGAGTGTGACGTTGTCTTGTCTGCCGATGGAGTGCCGATTGTCATCCATGACACGACGCTTGACCGGACCACGAACGGATTTGGCGACGTTTCCGCGCTAGTTTGGTCGGACTTGGCGCAGCTTGGATGCTGGATCGTGGAAAGACACCAAGTATGGGTCCGAACGTCTTGTGCGGCTAAGTGACCTGCTTCACCGGGCGAAGGGACGGGCACGGATCATCATTGAACTGAAGGCAGGGGATCCAGCCACACTCGCCCAGACGACCCTGGAGGCAATCGAAGCCAATCCGGGAGCTGACACCGCTGTCATATCCTTCGTGCCCGCGGTCGTTGAGGCGGTCCGCCGGACGATTCCGAGCGTTGCGGTTGGATATCTGTATTCGAGACACTGGCCGTGGGCAACCGACCACGCCGACGTCATTTCCCGTGCCCGAGCGATTGGCGCTCACTTCGTTAGCCCCGAATATTCCCTCGCAACTGAGGAGTTCTGCTCGGCTGCGCACCTTGCCGGCATGCCCGTGAGTGTGTGGACCTGCAACGACGCTGGGTCAATGCGCAGTCTCGCCGACGCAGGCGTGGATGCCGTGACGACTGACTGGCCGGACATTGCCCTGAAAACATATCGGTGATGCAGTGGGTAAGCCCAATAGGTCGTGCGCGTGAGTGCCGGTTCGTTGCTATGATGCGCCGTCTGGTGCCGGGGGTGGTCCATCTGGGATCAAGCATTGCCAACGGCAGGCGAAGGGGAGATCAGTTCCATGAGAATTGCACGCGTTGAAGTCCACGGCGAGGCACATGATGCCATTCTGGAAGGCGATATCGCCTATCACCTAGAGGGATCGGTTTTCCACGCGCCTCACAAGGGCGCCGCGATCGGACCGTTGTCCGAGTTGAAGTTGCTTGCGCCTTGCACCCCGACGAAGGTGGTCTGCATCGGGCTCAATTACAAGGCGCACATCGAGGAGACTAACGCGACGGCGCCCACGGAGCCGTTGATGTTTTTCAAGCCTCCCACATCGGTCGTTGGTCACCTCGACGACGTGCATTGGATTCCGGGTTGCGAGAAACTGGACTACGAGTCTGAGTTGGCGATGGTCTTCGGCAAGACTGCGAAGAACGTTGCCCCGGGCACGTACCGTGACTATGTACTGGGTTACACGTGCGCGAATGACATCTCGGCGCGCGATTTCCAGCGATCTGACGGGCAGTGGACGCGAGCAAAGGGGTCAGATACGTTTTGCCCGCTGGGTCCGTGGATTGTCACCGACATCGATGCCGAGGACCTTCACATTGGTGGTGCACTCAATGGAGAAGTGCGGCAGGACAGCCGCACGTCAGACCTCCTGTTCGGATTGGACGAACTGGTCGTTCACGTCACCAAGTATTTCACGATGCTTCCGGGCGACGTCATGATCACTGGCACGCCGTCAGGCGTGGGCACGTCCAAAGGGCTCATGAAGCCTGGTGATGTCTACGAAGTTACCATCGAAGGTATCGGCACCCTCCGCAACCGAATTGTCGGACTGCACTGAATACTTCGCGACCCTCCTGCCTGAAAGCAAGTCGGGGAGGAGGGTCGTTTCCTGTCCCCGTTCCAATTTCGGGGAAGTCAACCTAGCGGCCCGCCTCCGGTGAAAGGGCGCGTCTGGATCCCGAATGACACGGATTGGCAGGCAGTCGGCATCCCTCCGGATTGGCCTCATTGCAGACGATCTGACGGGTGCGCTTGACGCAGGTGCGGGGTTCGCCAAGGCGGGCCTGTGGTGCGTCATGCCATTCGGGCCAACCGGAACCGTCGCCTTGCCCGTTGGCGCGGACGTGATCATCTTCAATACCGCAAGTCGTGAGGGGGATGCGGTAGTTGCCCGGGAACGGGCTCGCGAGGCGGCACTGCGTTTGCTTGGGCACGGCGTATCGCTGATTTACAAGAAGATGGATAGCGTGCTTCGGGGGCATCCAGGCCCTGAACTATCCGGAGTGCTTGACGCAATTGCGATCACTCATCCAGGCGCGCGAGCACTGGTGGCTCCGGCATTTCCCGCGCAGGGCCGAACCACTGTGGATGGCGTGCAACTGGTCCATGGTGGTCCAGTGGCCTCGCATCTTGGTCGTCTCGAACATGCGCTTGCCCCGGTGTTCGCAAGCTGCGACATCCGGGACGCTACTACGGATGACGACCTCCGAGTAATCGCATGCGACGGTGTGGCCGGCGGAAGGTTGCTCTGGGTTGGTTCAGCCGGTCTTGCTTCCCAAGTCGTTGAGGCAATCCGGTCGTCGGGTGCCGCCTCTGAGACCCGGGAGGTTGACACTTGGAGTGATGCCCCCGACAGAAGTGCCGGGTCAGGCGAGGTCTGGAACGCGGTGCGGCCCGAAAGAGTGATCGTAGTCGCGGGAACGGTTCACCCCGCAACGGTGTTGCAAGTAGAGGCACTTGTGGCAGACGGGTGGGACCACATTGCTTTTGACATCGGCGACCCGGATGCGTGGCCAGATGAACGGGAAGTCTTGCGGGCCATGACGAACTCCAGCACCTTTGGGGTGGTCGTGTCAACGCATGCGAACGTGGCTGGCCACTCACACCCGGATGAGGTCATAGATCCCAGTTTGGTACGGAATGCTGTAACGCTGCTTGACCGAATTGCGCCAATTGTGTCGACATTGTTGATGGACGGACGTACTGGATTGGTAGTGACCGGGGGAGAGACTGCACAGCACCTCTTCACGGGGATTGGTGTGACGTCCGTTGACGTGTCCGGCGAGGCACTGCCGGGCATCCCGGTTGGCGTGATGGAGTTTGGCGGCGGTCGGGTACGCGTCGCGACCAAGTCTGGCGGTTTTGGCGGGTCCGATGCCCTCCGGCATGTCTGTCGCGTTCTGGTTTCGTGATGACCATTGGCCACGCGTGATCTCCGCCGCCCCGGCACTGTCCGACTGGCACGACCAAAGCCCCTGCTTCCCGGAGTGCCCACTGCTCGCGAGAGGTCCGGGCCACCAGTTGTCTTGGCGACGGTAACTCCCGGGCTTGAGGCTGTCGCGATTGCTGAAATCATTGAGACAGTCTCCGGTGCGGTGATCGTTTCCACGTCTCGTGGGAAGGTCTACGCGCGGGTGCCTGCCTTGGACCCGGCGTTGACGGCCTTGCGGACCGTCGACAACCTGTACCTCTATCTCGGTGAGGTGGAGGTTGGCGTCCGTCGTGTCGACCTTTCGGCGCTTGGTACTGCAGTAGCGTCCCTAGGCGGAGTGATCGGACTGTTCCGACATCGAGAGTCTGACTGGGGAGATTCCCCGAGCTTCGTGGTGAATGCCAGTCGGATTGGGAAGCAGGCGTACAGCCGTTTCGATGCTGCAACAGCTGTGGCACAAGCGATTGCCTTGAAGGCGCCCGGGTGGACGAATGCCACCCCCGCAGTCATCCACACTTTCGCGCGTCGCGATCTTGAGGACGAGGGTGATGCGGCGCCCCGCTTTGCTCGCAGCACGGTTGAACTTCGCGTTGACATCCTCGGGCAAAGAGGGGTTGTTGGATGGAGGCTTACACCCCCATCGTTCCGGTTTCGCGGGCAAATGCGGGCATTTGCTCCCGGGTCAATTCTTCCGACCGTCGCGCATGCACTCGTGAGGATGAGTGAACCGCGGAATGATGATGTGTTCCTTGACCCGTTTGCGGGCACCGGAACAATCCTTGCCGAACGTGCCACGACCGACGCACTCGCTGTCATCGGGACTGAGATAGAGTCCGACCTGATCCCCGGGTTGAGGCCTGGGCGTGTGGGTGCTTCCGCTAGCGGTTCCCGTGTTTTCGAGGCTGATGCGCGCCGCTTGCCGGTTCGCGACGGCACCGTCGATGTGGTGGTGTCAAACCTACCCTTCGGACGCCAGGTTCTCGACGAAGACGCAATTGTGCCGCTCTACATTGACGCCGCCCGTGAGCTGCGCCGGGTCATGTCACCAAATGGGCGTGCCATCCTCATGACCACTCGGGTCGATGTCATCGAAGCTGCAATGGGTGCGGCTGGGTTCGTGGGCGAAGTCCTGACGACGATCAGTCTTAACGGTCAGAACCCATCTGTCCTCAGATACATCCGGGTTTGACCCATCGAGGTGTTTCAGACCCCTTGGAATCCCAGTTCTGACAGGAAACTGGCGAACCAGGTCATTCCACCGGACATGACGATCAGCCCCATCCCCACCATGAGCGCTCCACTGGAGAGTTCAATCAGCCTTGCACGCCGGTTGAGGCGTCGCATCAGGCGCGTGGATGCTTCAAGGGCGAGTCCGGTGAGGAAGAACGGCACGCCCAACCCAAGGGAGTACGCCGTAAGTAGGATAGCGCCCTGCAACACCGTCGCCTCAGTGCTGGCATACAGCAGAATAGTGCCCAAGATTGGCCCAATGCATGGGGTCCACCCGGACGCAAACGCTGCCCCGATTACAAACGATTTCAGCAGGCTGGCTCGAGCGCCTGGACGTATCTGGAACCTGGTGTCACGATAGAGGGCGTTGAAACGCAAGAGGCCCGCGCCGTGGAGCCCGAAGCCGATCAGGACCGCGCCAGCAACTATCCGGAACGTAAGGCTCCTCACGAGGTCCTGGAAGACGAAGCCGATCAGGCTCACCGAAGCGCCAAGTGTCACGAAAATTGATGTGAAGCCCGAAATGAACGCCAGTGCATGGACGAGAGACCGCACTCGCGACGTATCTCCAACCGATGTTCCGGCAAGCATGCCGATGTACGCGGGTACAAGAGGCAGCACGCAGGGAGACGCAAAGGACAGGACGCCTGCCCCGAATGCCACAAGGAGTGACAGGTTTCCGGTCATGGCCAGAGTCTACGACGGGGACCCGTTCCCGATGGGCGTGGCCTTCTAGCGACGGATGTGTGTACGTTCTTGTGCCCTCGAACCTGCACATTCGCCTTCACACGGGCGAAGCAAACAGATAGCTTAGAGGAGTTGAACGCGATGCCGCTGGGTTGGCATCGTGCCAGCAATCTTCCTGGAGGTCTCAGATGAATCGCATCTCCGGATCGATGGTGATCACGAACGTCGTGACGCTCGTTGCAACGCTTGTTCTCAACGGACTGGCCACTGGATTGCCTCTGAACGGTCGAACAACTGGCGAAATCTCCGACAGTTTCCCGAACGTCTTCGCGCCAGCTGGCTATGTATTCTCAATATGGGGAATCATCTATATTGCGCTGATTGCATTCACGGCATACCAAGCAACCTCCGCTGGAAGGGCAAGTCGTGCAGTGCAACGCATCGGTTGGTGGTTTGCAATCAGCGGCGTTGCGAATTCGGTATGGATTCTTTTCTGGCATTACGGCATGTTTCCAGCCACGATGGCCTCAATGATCATTCTTCTCGTATCACTTTGCGTGATCGTTTCGCGCATTGGGTTGCCCAAGGATGCGATGTCCAAGGGCGAACGGTGGATGGTGCACCTGCCATTCAGCATCTATCTCGGTTGGATCTCAGTTGCAACAATTGCGAATGCCGCTGTGACGCTTCTTGACCTCGGTTGGGATGGTGGGCCGCTCTCTCCCGGGACGTGGACGGTCGGTCTTATCGCCGTCGCCGTTGGACTGGGGCTCTGGTTCATTGTCCAGCGCGATGACCTGGCGTATTCATTTGTGCTCATCTGGGCATTCATTGGCATTGCTGTCAAACAGGTGGAACCATGGGTACCTGAGGGCGCAACAATTGCGTCCGCTCTCCTGGCATTGGTTGCCGTGTGGCGGATTGTGACGTGGCTTACTGGGCCAAGGTCCTCGCTGAACCGAAGCATCGCGCCGGGAATTGCCCCGTCCTGATTGGTGCCACCCGTCGGCGGTTCTTAGGTGCAGGGGTTGCACGCCTACAGGTAGTTGTCTTCACCGGTTCGATCCAAGAATGGCGTGGAGGTGACGGAGGAGGCGGAACTCCGTCACTTTCGATTGGGCGACGATTCGTCCACCAACCTCAATGACGGGGATCACAAGGCCGAACCTCTCCGCCAGGTCTGAGTGTTCCCGGATGTTGACCTCCACAATCTCAAAGGGAACAAGGCGTTGTACGCGACGCAACGTGGCCAAGGCCTCGTGGCAGAGGTGGCAATCTGGCGCCCCGTAGAGGACAAGCTTTCGTGAGGTCGCGCCTTGTCCGGTCACGTTCCAGGTGCCGTGGTCAAGATGGTTTCAAGCGCACTTGAGAGGACTTCATGGTTCATCGCCCCCGGTTGAACCGCTCTGATGACCCCGGTCCGGTCGACGAAGTATGTTGACGGGACTCCGATGAGGCGGTACCGGTTGCGCAGTTCCTGCTTGGTGTCCAAGGCCACTGGAAATGTGTAACTCCCGGTAGTGTCGTCTCCGGCTTTCAGGAATTCAGGTACATCTCTCGCGCCGGCTTCGGTATCGAGAGACACCGCGACAACTATCAGGCCCGCATCGCGATGCTTACGGTACGCACGTTCTAGTTCCGGCAGTTCTTCGCGGCACGGGGTGCACCATGTCGCCCAGAAGTTGACGACGACGGGCTTGCCACGGTATGAGGCAAGATCGATCATGCCTCCACCCGAGGCTGGCAATGTGAACGTAGGAGCGCGCTGACCAACCGATGGCGCTGCTTGGGGTCTCCCGTCAAGCCCGGGGAGTGGCAAGGTTGACGCGTACCCGATGCCTGCCACGGCGACCAAGGTTCCCGCGCCGATCGCGATCCGCCGTCGTGTTGTCCGATTGGAGGCCGGAGTACCGGTTTCCGCGGTGCTTTGCTGGCCAATCAAGGGCGGTTCAGTCGTCACAGACAAGTTGTACCGCATTGCCAAGCAATTTGATCGGCTTTGTTTGCAAGGAGATTTGGGCGCCAAAAGGAAAGGCGCTGGTGATCTCTCACCAGCGCCCTTTGTGCAGCCATAACTTTCCCGTTTTGGGAAGGAGTTAGGTTCGGCTCAATACTCCGGCATCGGCGCCTGGGGCTTGGCTGCCTCAGGAATGTCGGTAATGAGCGCCTCAGTGGTCAGAATCATCGCTGCGATCGAAGTCGCGTTCTCGACGGCGGAACGGGTCACCTTGGCCGGGTCAATGATGCCCGCGGCGACCATGTCCTTGTACGTCTCGTCAACGACATCGAAGCCGATGTTCTTGTTGCCGGTTGCTGCTTGCTGGCGTCGAACATTTTCGATGACCACGGATCCCTCGTAACCGGCGTTTGCCACGATGGCACGCATCGGTTCCTCGAGAGCGCGGCGCAGGACGCTGGCGCCCGTGGCTTCGTCACCCTTGAGATGGAGATTGTCGAGCGCCGCGATTGCCGCGAGTAGCGTGACGCCACCACCGGCAACCACGCCCTCCTCGATTGCTGCACGCGTCGCGGACAAGGCGTCCTCGACCCGGTGCTTCTTCTCCTTGAGTTCGGTCTCGGTTGCGGCACCGACTTTGATAACGGCCACGCCACCGGACAGCTTTGCCAATCGCTCCTGAAGCTTCTCGCGGTCGTAGTCCGAGGTCGTGTCCTCAATCTGCGCCTTTATCTGCTTGATGCGACCCTGGACCTCGTCGTTGCCACCGTGGCCTTCGACGATGGTGGTGTTTTCCTTGTCGCAAACGACGCGGCGCGCACGCCCGAGGTCTTCGAGCGTGACACTGTCGAGCTTCCGGCCGAGTTCGTCGGAGATGACCGTCCCGCCGGTCAGGACCGCAATGTCCTTGAGCATTTCCTTGCGGCGATCACCGTAGCCTGGCGCCTTGACCGCAACGACGTTCAGGATGCCTCGCATCTTGTTGACGACCAGCGTGGCAAGTGCCTCGCCTTCGACGTCCTCAGCGATGATCACGATCTCCTTGCGCCCGCGCTGGACCAGCTTCTCCAACAGTGGGAGAAGTTCCTGCACGGCCGAAATCTTCGTCTCAGTGATCAGGATGTAGGGCTCTTCCACTTCGGCGGTCATGCGATCCGCATTGGAGACGAAGTATGGCGAACTGTAACCGCGGTCGAACTGCATGCCTTCGACGTACTGAACCTCGAACTGGATCCCACGGCTTTCCTCGACGGTTATGACGCCGTCCTTGCCGACCTTGTCCATGACCTCGCCGAGGAGCGTGCCGATCTCGCGGTCGTTCGCTGAGATCGTTGCGATGTTCGCAATCTCTTCACGTCCTTGGATCGGGGTTGCGAGTTCGCGGATTGCGGCGACCACGGCGGCGGATGCCTTGTCGAGGCCTCGCTTCAGAATCATCGCGTTCGCACCGGCGACCACGTTGCGCATGCCCTCGATGACGATTGCCTCGGCGAGGACGGTCGCGGTGGTCGTGCCGTCTCCGGCGACATCGTTGGTCTTGCTCGCCGCTTCCTTTAGAAGCTGCGCGCCCATGTTCTCGAATGGGTCCTTGAGTTCGATTTCCTTGGCCACGGTCACGCCGTCATGGGTGACCGTCGGTCCGCCGAACTTCTTGCCGAGGGCGACGTTGCGCCCCTTCGGACCAAGGGTGGTCTTCACACTGCGGGCAACGACCTCAACGCCCTTGGCGAGGGCACGCCGTGCGTCTTCACGGAAGACGAGTTGCTTGGCCATAGGACTGCTCTCCTTATTGATGCGGATGGACGCCGGGTCTATGTCTACGCGCCCACGGCCCTGACGGGTTCGGCGCGGCCCACGGCGGATCAGAGTCGCTACAAATCATCGCCCGCATCCGGGCGAGAGTTGCATTAGCACTCGGCCAGTGCGACTGCTAATCCAGTCTACCAATGGATTAGCAGTCCGTCAATGGGACTGCTAATCCCATCCTGATACGGTGGTATAGTTTTCCAGTTCGCAACGCATACAGCAGGCCGTCGCATTCCCTGAAACCGGCTAGCCGCCGGAACTTTCCGCAAGGCGGTTCCTCATGTTTGGCCTCCGCAAGAACAATGGTCCCTCAAACAAGCCGGTTGTGACTGAAGAGGCCGTTCTCGCGGCGCTCAGCCGCATCCAAGATCCTGATCTCCGCCGCGATATTGTTGCGCTTGGCTTCATAAAAGACCTGGTGATTGACGGAGGCAAGGTTTCTTTCAAGGTTGAATTGACAACTCCAGCCTGTCCAGTCAAAGGTGAGATGGAGCGTCAATCTCGAGAGTTTGTCGGGGCAATCCCGGGCGTCGAGCACGTGGATGTGCAAATGACCGCACAGGTGCGCTCCATGGGCGCGACCGGTCAAATGCTCCCCGGGGTACGCAACGTTATCGCCATTGCAAGTGGCAAGGGCGGTGTCGGCAAGTCAACTGTGTCCGCGAACCTTGCGGTGGCCTTGGCAATGACTGGCGCACGTGTCGGCCTGCTTGACGCAGATATCTACGGACCATCGATCCCCGGTTTGCTTGGCATGAGTGGGAAGCCTGCGGTAAAGCCAATGCCGTCTGGGGACCAGATGTTTGAGCCCCCGGTTGCACACGGCGTGAAAGTGATGTCGCTGGGGTTCCTGCTTGACGACCCGAGTCAGCCTGTGATCTGGCGCGGACCGATGGTGGGATCCGGGATTAGCCAGTTGCTCTCCCAAAGTGATTGGGGCGAACTTGACTACCTGCTGGTGGACTTGCCCCCGGGGACCGGTGACGCGACCCTGACCCTCGCTCAACGCATTCCATTGTCCGGTGTTGTGATCGTGTCCCAGCCCCAGCGGGTAAGCCTTGACATCGCGATCAAGGCTCTCAAGGCCTTTCAGAGCCTCAAGGTTCGCATTCTGGGCGTACTCGAAAACATGAGTACGTTCGTCTGCGACGACTGCGGCAAGGAACATCACATCTTCAGCCACGGCGGGGCGAGACTGGCGGCTGAGCAACTCGAGGTGCCATTCCTCGGTGATATCCCGCTTTCTCTGGACATCTGTGAAGCGAGTGATGCCGGGACCCCGGTCGTGTCGCTGAAGCCCGACTCTGCACAGGCCCAGTCGTTCATGCGCATCGCAGAAGGTCTCGCAGCTCAGGTCAGCATCGCCAGCCTGCGGCAACGAACGACGATCCCATTGCGTGCGGTGTAGCGGTCCGTGGCCCATGCCTTCATCTTCCAGGCTCCATGGCGTTCGCCCCGTCAATTTGGCAAGCAGCGTCGGCGCACCGGCGGGGTTAGTTCCTTTGCCTTCGGAACACTCGTGCTGTTTGCCAGCCTTAGTGTTTCGACCGGACGGGTTCTAGGCCAAGGTCCGCCTCAGGCGAATGACAATCCCGCCAACTGCTCCCAAACCGCCGATGGCGCTGCCGAGTGTGAGCTGTTCGGGTCAGGGGTGGTTTCTTTCCCGACGGTAGACGTTCGGGTTGAGTTGGCTGAGACTGCTGTCGACCATGCGCGAGGCCTGGGCGGGCATGCCCCACTCGGGATGACCGATGGAATGATCTTTGTCTTTCAGACGCCCGGTTTCTATGCGTTCTGGATGAAAGGCATGACCTTCAATCTGGACATCATGTGGATTGACGGTACTGCCGACAACCTCAGGGTCGTTCACCTTGCGAGTGACGTTCCGGCATATCCGACCGAGACCCCGGACGGGCGCTTGCCAACATATTCACCAACTCGCCCGGGCCGGTATGTGCTTGAGGTGAACGCGGGATTTGCCGACATGCACGGAATCACCGTTGGGTCTCCCGCGTCATTCATTCGTGATGTGGACACCCAGCCTTGACGGGGCCTGTCACAAACCTCTCGAGGCCCGTTCTGCATGGGCGCCGGCACGTACTGCCGTGACGATTGCATCGAGGGATGTTCCGGGACCAAAAACCTCACGAATGCCGATGGATTTGACCTTCGGAATGTCTGCCGGGGGGATGATCCCGCCGGCGTAGACTGGAATTTCTCCGAGGCCCCGGACACGGAGCGCCTCCATGATCCGTGGGAACAGGTCAAGGTGTGCTCCTGAGTGGATCGACAGGCCGATGGCCTCCACGTCCTCTTGCAAAGCGGCCTCAGCGATCTGATCCGGCGTCTGACGGATACCCGTATAGATCACTTCCATGCCGGCATCTCGCAGCGCGCGGGCCACAATCTTTGCACCCCGGTCGTGACCGTCGAGACCGGGCTTGGCCACGAGTACACGTATCGGGTTCGAGGATCCGAGCGCCCTCGTGTCCAGTTCGCCGGTGGTTGGATTCATTATCAATAAACTCTCGTCCGCCGGATTGCCCGTCCACGGCGGATGTTCATATGAACCATACCCGTGCATAGTTCCGGGTTGCGGCGGGAGCGACTAGTGACCGGAAAAGGTTGGCGGACGCTTTTCGAGGAACGCCGTTACCCCGTCACGCGCGTCATTCGTCGCGAACGAGGACACAAACCCATCAATTTCGGTAGAGAGACCGTCCGCCAGGGACATCGCCATGCCTCGTTGGATGGTCGCCTTTGCGATCTTCAAGGCCAGAGGCGCCGCTGACGCGAACGAATCGGCTAGCGACGTCGCGCCTGCAAGGGCTTCGCCCGCTCCGACAACCGAGTTCGCAAGGCCGATCCGGAACGCTTCTTCCGCGTATACAGGCCGGCCGGTGAGGATCATGTCGGTAGCCCGAGAAGGGCCGATCAGCCGGGTTAGCCTCTGGGTTCCGCCCCAGCCTGGAATGATCCCCAACTTGATTTCGGGCTGCCCAAACCGCGCCGTGTCTCCGGCAATTCGGTAGTCACACGCAAGTGCAAGTTCGCACCCGCCGCCGAATGCGACCCCTTCGATCGCTGCAATTGTTGGCTTTGGGCAATCCGCCACGGCATTCATGGTCCGGTGTCCACGATGGGCGCGGGAGGCAACTTCCGCGGCACTTGACGCTGCACCTAACCACTTCAGGTCCGCACCGGCAGAAAATGCACGTGGGGTGCCACTCGCAATCACGATGGCACGCACATCAGGGTCCAGCCCCGCCTCATGAATGCACGCCTCGAGGGTTGCAAGGGTTTCCTCGTCAAGGGCGTTCAGACGGTCAGGTCGATTGAGAGTCAGGAATGCCGTCGCGCCTTCAATACGTGACAGAACCGGTCCATCTTGACGTTCGGTCAGGGTCATTCATGGATCTCCCTCAGGCCTACATGAATTCGAAGCGGGTTTCGCGAATGCCCGCTCGCGCGTCTTCGTTGCGGTCAAGGATAGTCATAGAAGCCACCACCGGATTTCCGTCCGAGTCGACCAGCATCGACAAGTCTGCGGAGCATCGGGCATGGCCGGTACTTGGGATCTCCAAGATCCCGATGAAGGACTTCCATGACGGCGAGGCACACGTCGAGACCGATCACATCCGCCAGTTGGAGGGGGCCCATTGGGTGACCCATCCCGAGGCGCATCACGGTATCGATGTCCTCCCGTGAGGCCACACCTTCCATGAGCGCAAACATCGCCTCATTGAGTAGCGGCATGAGGAGACGGTTAGCGGCAAATCCCGGTGTGTCCTGAACGGTTACGGGCGTCTTCCCAAGCGTGCGGGCCAAGTCGGTGACCGCGTCGATAGTGGCGTTACTGGTGTGATGCCCGCGGATCACTTCCACAAGTGCCATCGCAGGAACCGGATTGAAGAAGTGCATCCCCACGACTCTTCCGGGGTTGGCGATGCCGGCTGCTATCCGTGTCACACTGATGCTTGACGTGTTGGTGGCGAGGATTGCGTCGGGTCCGAAATGTTCGGCCGCTTTACCGAATGCATCCCGCTTTGCACCGACCTCCTCGATGATCGCCTCGATCATCACCGAGGCCCGGGATGCATCCTCAAGTGCCGACCTGGTCGAAATCCTCCCGATGATCTCGTCACGAACCTCACCGGTCACGTCTCCACGTGCGATCCTCCGTGCGAAGCCGGTCGCGATGAGATCCAGGGCCCGGGTTCGCGCTCCGGGTGAAGGTTCGACAATCTCCACGGCAATCCCGGCGGTCGCAATCACTTGAGCGATTCCCCGCCCCATGGTTCCTGCGCCCAGGACTATCACTCGCTCGATGGTCGTCATGAGCATGAATCGTACTGTTCAACCGGTTTGCAACTCATCGAAGTGTCCCGGTTGATTGAATGTAGTCGGCGGGTGTTCTCCCGTTACCGTTCACCGGGCTACGTTCGTTCGACCGCGATGGCAAACGCTTCGCCTCCCCCAAGGCACGCACTCGCAATCCCGCGGGTTCCGCCAACCCGAATGAGCGCGTGGATAAGAGTGGCAAGAATGCGCGAGCCCGACGCGCCTAGCGGATGACCGAGGGCAATTGCGCCGCCATTGACGTTTACTCGGTCCTCATCCCAAAGTAGCGCCCGGCTGTCGGCGACCATCTGGGAGGCATACGCCTCATTGAGTTCGAACAGGTCGTAGTCGGCGAGCTTGGTGCCAGTCTTGTCAAGCAGGCGGTTGATGGTTGGAACTGGCGCTTCAAACAGCCATTTCGGAGCCACCGCTGCGTTTGCACTCGCCACGTATCGCGCCAGGGGCGAGATGCCGAGGTCGTGGGCGCGCCCGGCACTCATCACCACAAGTGCGCTCGCGCCATCTGCAAGTTGCGAGGCATTTCCCGCGGTGACCGAGGGTTCGGTGGGATCTTCATGGTGACCGGTGAATGCCGGACGCAGTGAGGCGAGAGCCGAGGCAGACGTATCGCGTCGGGGACACTCATCAGTGTCAATCAAGAGCGGTGGGCCACCTCGCTTGCCCGGAATGGAAACCGGGACAATCTCATCGCGAAACGCTCCGCCATCCATGGCCGCAATCGCGCGCTGATGGCTTCGCAATGCCCAACTGTCCTGGGCTTCACGGGAAACGCGGTCCCTTTTTGCAATCGCCTCGGCCGAATATCCCACATGTTCGTCATCCCACGGAGACCACAGGCCATCCAGGATCATGCCGTCGCGAAGGGTCGCGTCGCCAGCCTTCTGCCCGGACCGCAGGCCAGGGAAGAGGTGGGGAGCGTTGCTCATGCTTTCCATTCCGCCGGCAACGATCACGTCTGCTTCGCCGAGCATGATCTGCTGCGCTGCAAGTGCGACGGCCATGAGGCCGCTCCCGCAAACCTTGTTGATGGTTGCCGCCGGAACGTGGTCAGGCAGGCCCGCGTGCAGCATCGCTTGGCGGGCCGGCGCCATTCCGAGCCCGGCCTGCAGGACGCTTCCCATGTACACGCCGTCGACGGAGGCAGGGTCGATGCGCGCACGGTCTACTGCGCCTCGAATGGCAATCCCTCCGAGTTGCGGCGCAGTGAATGAGGAGAGGGCGCCCAGGAACCGTCCGATCGGCGTTCGGACGGCACTCACGATGACGGCTTGTTGGAGGAGTGACTGGCGATTGGTCATGATCGTGCCCCCATCGTACCGCGGACCCTTCGGCTTGGAATGGTCCCTACGGCATTTAGTTACACTCTCATCACTCGGGGAGTAGCTCAGCCCGGTAGAGCGCCACGTTTGGGACGTGGAAGTCGGAGGTTCAAGTCCTCTCTCCCCGACCACACTCAGTCATATTGATGACCCCCGCGCCTCGAATTCAATCCGCCAGACGGGTTCGGTGCGGTGTGACGAGGCCGAGTAGATCGCGCCTCCCTTCACGTGTTTGACCGACGCAGACCATTCTCCCTGTGCACCCTGCACAGTACTGGTCCCCAAAGATTGGGTAGCCCGTACGTGGGTCGAATGACCGCGCGAACCTACGATCATGGGATGAACCAGACTGATCGTTGCGAAGCGGTTGGGATGTGGAGCGATGTGCATGACGGAGTGCATTCGCGTGGGGTTTGGTGAGGTGGGTTCCAAAGTAGGGGCAGCTTCGGCGATGGCGCCGACCAGACGTATTTTCAGTCTCTACGACGGCAGTCGATAGAAGTGCATGAGATGTCTCGGACGCCTCTCGTCGGGAGTGAGTAGAGCGTTCGTGGCCACATGTTTCGGGTTCGAGTTATGTTCGCCCGTAGATAGGAACCAAATCTCAGCCGGCTGGCTAGCGCGATGATTCTCGAACGCGCCGCCGTCTCTCATCCGGGTTTGGTGCGACCTAGCAACGAGGACGCTGTCGGTTTTCTGATACCTGACCGTCCGGAAATCCTGTCCGCGCGAGGCGCGTTGTTTTCGGTCGCTGATGGCGTGGGAGGGCTTGCAGGTGGGGAAGTTGCGAGCCAGACAGCCGTCACGGTCATGGCTGATGAGTACTTTTCTCCGAGGGCGCCATTCGGGGTTGAGGCAGCACTTCGCCTAGCGGCTGAGGCCGCGAACCGAAGGGTTTATGCGCTGGCTCAGACACCATCTCCGGAGCTCAATGGCATGCAGACTACCTTGACGGCGCTCGTCGTCGCCGGTCGCCAGGCGTATATTGCTCACGCCGGCGACACGCGCGTTTACCGGTTACGTGGAGGAATCCTGACCCAACTCACTGCCGATCACTCTGAAGCGGCAGAGCTTCTCCGCCTTCGTCTGATAACTCCTGCACAAGCCGCAAATCACCCCAGAAGAAGCGTTCTTACACGAACATTCGGCGGGTCGTTGCAGTTGCGCCCGGACTTCGGAAGGCACGCGGTTGACGATGGCGACGTCTACCTTTTGTGCTCCGACGGGCTGTGGGGCGAGGTTCCTGACGCGGATATTGCCCGCGAACTTCAAGGGCCTGTCGGCGAAGCGTGTGATCGCCTGGTGGAGATGGCGTGCGGGCACGGTGGAGGCGACAATGTGACTGTTCAATGCATCCGGGTCCTCGAGGCAGGACCGGCAAAGCCTGCGTCTCCACCAGGGCGAATTGCGAGGCTTCTCTCCGGATTGCGTGGAGGCTAGGGTGCGAAACTTCCGTGGGCGATTGGCGGGCAACTGCCGTCGGTGTCCTGATGAAGGACACGGGGGCATATTGGGATTGCGGGTGCCGATCCGGCGCTCAAGGTGTGGAAAGTGACTATGGACGCACGTGATCCCGGACACTCGTCGGCCCCAAACAACCTTTCAACCGCGAATGTCCAATCGGCGACGGTTGCTGAAGCCCTACGTGACGTCACATCGGGCCGGTGCCAATTTGTCGAATTGCAATTCACCGACGTAAGTGGTGCGCTAAAGGGGGTCGTGGTTCCCTCGTCTCAGATTGCGGATGCGTTGACCTACGGCCACTGGTTCGACGGATCCTCGCTCGAGGGAGGCGCGCGCACCACCGAAACAGACCTGTTGCTCTGGCCAGACCTCCGGACATGGTCACTCGTGCCGTGGGTGCAGCCGGAAGGCATGGCTCGCGTGCTGTGCGACATCCGAACGCCGGATGGTGACCCATTCCCGGCGGATCCACGGGCCGTACTTGCTCGCGCGATCGCCGACGCAGGTGATCTAGGGTTTGAACTCTTTGTCGCTCCGGAACTGGAGTTTTTCCTGTTTCAGTCGATGGGCGATGGTCGGCGACTTCCAGCCGATCGGGCCGGCTACTTCGACCTTGCCAGCGATACTGGCGTGCGAGTGCGTGAGGAGATTGTCCGCTATCTCAACGCGATGAACGTGTCCGTTGACGCTTCGCACCACGAAATAGCACCAGGCCAGCACGAGATCGACTTGCCACTGATGCCCGCAGCCTTGGCGGCCGATGCGATCGTTGCCGTGAAGTACGCGGTGAAGGCGGTTGCGCGGCGCCGCGGCCTTGCCCCGACATTCATGCCGAAACCACTTGCGGGTGTCGCGGGTTCGGGGCTACACCTCCACCAGACTCTGAGGTCTTCCGATGGTGCCGATGTCTTTTCGGATCCGATCGATGAATATGGGCTTTCAGCGACGGCACGTGCCTTCATTGCTGGTCAGCTGAGTCACGCGCGGGCCGCGTGTGCAGTGCTTGCGCCTCAGGTAAATTCCTACAAGCGTCTGGGCCGTGGGTTTGACGCCCCTTCTGTCATCGGGTGGAGCCAACGGGCGTCCCAGGCAATGATCCGGGTTCCTCGTCCAGGGTTGCCGGGGAGGTCCCCAGACGGACGCGGGAGGCCAATCCGAGTGGAACTTCGGTGTGCCGACCCTTCCTGCAATCCGTACCTAGCGATAGCCGTTGCGCTTGGCGCCGGTCTCGACGGCATCCGGCAAGGGCTCTCCGCGCCCGAACCTGTCGGTGTCGTTGAGCATGGGATACCCGCTGGCAACGTGGACATGCTTCCGGTCTCACTCGGCGAAGCCCTCACTGAACTCGCTTGGGACGGTGTAGTTCGGGATACCCTTGGAAGTCAGGTTCATGATCGGCTACTGACGGCTAGCGAGCAAGAGTGGCAGACGTACAAGTCACAAGTGACCGAATGGGAGTTCGGCCGCGCCTTTGATGCTTCGTAGCGGTCTCTAGGCCCGCTCATCGTGTCGCCGTCGCCGAAGCCGATCGCGGGGCGATGCTTGACCATGGTCGGAAACCGTGATACCTTTCGTGTACACGATAAAGATGACCGTCTTAGTCATCATTGTGAAGCGCAGGAAGCAATCATCATGGCACTCGAAATCCCGGTCGCTGAAGGCGGTGTGACCGACGTGGTTGCAACCGCGTTGCTGTCACGCGCACGCACCCGACTGCTTCAGCGCGTTGCCTCGGCCGAACCCGGGCTTGCGCAAATCTGGTTCCGGGCGAGTGTGCTGGAGAGATACCGCGGCACTCCCGGTTTCCAACTGGTCCGAACCAACACTGTCGGGCGGGTGCGTGGGGCGGATTGGCGCCTCGATTTTGGCATCTCTGGCGAAACGCCCGGCCAGGAACCCGATGTGCTCGTGCATATCTGTGCACGGGACTTGGGTGAACGGATCCCTGAGGGTGAACGCGCGCATTGGATCAGTCACGCCGTCACATTGCCCGCTAGTGTGAACTTCCTGGCCATGCAGTCCACGCGCGGGGCCTGCATAGACGATGGTGACCTGCGATCCTGGTAAATCCCGGCGGGTGTCACGCTGTTCGTGCCAC